>JBAVOO010000062.1:0-77996 GCA_049692125.1 Verrucomicrobiia bacterium
GCGTAAAAAACGATTGCCGCGCTTCGTTTACTTGGCCCTCACCCCGTCTGCTCCGCGAGTTTTGCAATTGGCTCACGTAGCGCGGACATTCCTGTCGGCGGGTTTGGGCGACTTTCCAGTCGCCCGGTGCTCCCGGCCCAGACTTCGCGATCAAGAACAGTGCGAAGTTGCACCCAATGCGGCCAGGCGCCGGGCGAGCCTTGTAACTTCAGTGAGGTTGACCAGACAAACGCTGTTCCAGCGCAGTCACGATGGTGTTGACACTCTGCAGGACTTTTTTGGCCGCTTCGGGATCCGGGATTTTCAACCCATAATTTTTATCGAGCGCCACAACGATCTGGAGTGCATCGACCGAATCCAAACCCAAACTGCCGGGACCAAAAAGCGGCAGGTCGTCCGCAATTTCCTCCGCCTTGGATTGGAGCATGAGGTTCTCCACCAGCAGGTGTTTGATTTGGGCTTTGAGTTCCGCCGGGTTGTTCATTAGAAGATTCCGCCGTCAATTTTAAGCGTGGAGCCTGTGATGTACCCCGCTTCGGCGCAAGCCAAAAAGCGGATCGCCGCGGCAACTTCGCCTGGCTGCCCAAAACGCCGCATGGGAATCCGCTCCAGGGCGCGCTGGCGCTCAACTTCGCCCAGGACCGCAAGCGCCTCAGTGTCCACATAACCCGGGCAGACCGCATTGACGGTGATTCCGATCCGGGCCACCTCTTTGGCCAGCGACTGGGTCAAGGCAACCACACCGGCCTTGGCCGCTGCATAGTTGGTCTGGCCGGCGGGCGCCAGCAACGCGCTGAGCGATGCGATATTGATGATCCGCCCACTGCGCTGGCTGATCATCGTTGGCAGCACGGCCTGGCAGCCATGAAAAACCCCGTCGAGATTGGTCGCGAGCACCCGCCGCCAGGAATCCGGCGGCATCATGGCCAGCAAGGCATCCTGATGGCTGCCGGCATTGTTCACCAGCACGTCCAGACGATGGTGGCGAGCAAGGATTTCAGCCACCGCCTGTTTCCAGGAATCCGGCCGGGTCACGTCCAGCGAAACGCAAAAACAACGGCCGGTATTCTCACCGGCCAGTTTGTCGGCCTGCTCACGACGGGTGTGAACCCCAAGCCAGATGTGATTGGCCGGCGACTCTTGAAGAAACGCCTGCGCGGTCGCCCGGCCGAGGCCGCCGTTGGCACCGGAAATCAAAATGACGCGCAAGCTCATGGGGCGATGTTGCCTGCTCTGGTGACGGGCGACAAATCCTAAATGCCTTGGTTTCCGAAGTTATTCTTGGACGGCAGGATTTAACGCGCAGAAGTTCAAAAGGGTTAAAGCGTAAAAGAGCAAAAACTAAAACCCCCTCACACAACGGAACCCAAGCCAGACGTAGGGGGAGTCGGTGAAGTACCAGCCGTAGATGACACTGCGATAGGCGCACCGCGCGTAGTAGGCTTGGTTGAACCAACTGCCGCCGCGTGACACACGCCAGTTCCCTGTTGCCGGTCCCGTTGGATTGGTGCCTCCCAAATACGGACTGCCGGCCGGATACGGCGGAGCCGCATACCAATCCCAACAAAACTCTAAAACATTCCCAGCCATGTCATTGAGGCCATACCCGTTCGCCGGAAAAGTTCCCACCGGACTAGTCCCGGAAAACGCCGGATCAAAATCATTCGCCCCGCTCAGATCGTAGAAGTATCCGGGATTCCCGAAATAATTCGCCTGACTCCATGAAATCGTGTCACCCCACGGAAACCGTTGCCCGCTCAACCCGCCCCGTGCCGCCTTCTCCCACTCCGCTTCCGTCGGCAGCCGATACCCATTCGCTCCCCAGTTCACATACACCGTTGTTGGATAGTCGCCATCCGTATAAACCTGCGTTAATCCCGCATCCGCGTAATATGCCGGCACCAAACCAGCTTGCTGCGACCGCGCATTGCTCCACTTAACACAGTCATACCAATCCTCCACCACCACCGGATAATTCGCCGCCTTGCCAGAACCGGCATCGAAAAAAGTGTATCCGTTGTTCGTAGCCCAATAATAGATCGTCTGCCATTGACTCAAACTCACCAGATTCGTGTCCATGTAAAACGCAGACATATAGACGTTCGTGGGCGCGGCGTCACCAGTTATATTGGTATCGGCAATGTCCCCCATCGTGAACGACCCTGCCGGAATGAGCGCCATCCCGGCGGGCGGGTTGAAAGCAAAGATGAGGTTGGTGTTTACGCTATTGGTGACGGGAATCTGGACATAATCTACCCAGTTGCTTCCACCGGTTAAGGATGGGATGGTCTGGATGGTATAGTTCGTGCCCGCCAACGCGTTGCTCCAGACCAACGTGCCATCCGCGTTAAACGCGGTAATGGTGGTCACCGCCGGCCCGGAAATCCGAAAGAACTGTGTCCCTTGAGCAGAGGCTTGATGAACGCCAGCGAGCAACACCAGCACGATGAAAAAAAAGCGCTGTTTGGTTTTCATAATAATCAAGTGGTTTAGTTACGCTTACATCCATTCATATCTGCTTCAGAGAAGCTTTAAGCCTCGGCCAATTCAAAATCAAATTAATAGTGGCGTCATCTATCCGTCGAAGCGCTGACACAAAAACGCGGCGAGCTGGAAATTCCAAACCCATTGATGCCCTGACGATGAAATTTGAATGCCATCTGACAACGCTGCTTGTCCCCCTCTCCGCCATCGCCGATGGGGGAGAGGGTCGGGGTGAGAATTCCCCGAAACGAAATTTCGCGCATTGAACCCCTAAACCCACGAAGCGACCGGCGATCCCGAAGAGCGGCGCTGAAGACGCACGCAGTCCAAACGCTTCGCGACTGCTGGACGCCACCGCACCGCGCGAAGCGTTTGGACTGCGCGTGATTTATCACCGCTTTGGGAACAGGGGTTCATGGGGAGGTGGCGTGTTTCAAATATACAAATCTCCTCGCCCCGCTCAGGCGGAGAGAGAGAGTCGAAACAGTGTCAAGTTGCGCTCGTTCGTTTGAAACGCGCACCCATTGCCTGTTGATTGGAGCCAACCAGGCTGATGTTGGCAGCCGGGAAATGTCTCGCTGCAACCAGGTCGCAAGCGGCCACACATTGCCACGCGGCGGCGGCCATCAAGCCTTCACCGAGCACCCGCTTGGGACTCAGGCGCGGGCCGGTCCAATCGAGCCACGCGGCCCGTTCGGCGGCGGCGGTGCGCGAGCTGTCACTTAGACCATCACAGAGAAGTTCCACGATGGAACTGGCGGGCAACTGTTTGCGCATTGCCCGGGCGGCTTGCGTTCGACTTGTGGAAGCCCCGTAGGAATGCACATCCGTGATTGTCTCAAGCGCAACCCCAATGGACAATGCCGGATCAAGGCTCAGACATATCGCCCCGGCGCCGCCGGTGATGACGGCGGGGCGATCGAGATGCCAGAGCGCGTCCGCGAGGATCCAGTTGGTTTCTTCCGCCCCGATGACAAGGCACGCGTCCACACGATTTTCCTCCAGCCACCGGACGCCGAGGAATACTCCTTGCAGGAAGGAGGCCGGATCGCCCACGAGCGAACAGGCGAGCGTAACATTTTCCAGGAGCGCCGCGACGTGGCTGGCCGGAGCGGCATAGACCGTCTCGGGAAACAGCAGCGGACTGGCGGTCGCGGGGTCCTTCAAGACTTCATCAAAGAACCGGCAGGAGTAATGCACACAACCGGCCTGCTGGCAGACCACTAGGCCCAGCCGGATTTTTTCAGCCCGGAGCGCCCGCAAACCGGCCACCGCGTCCAGTGCGGCCGCCGCCGTGTAATGCGTGATCGGACTTGTCCGCCGCAGGCGGGGATGCGCCAAAAATCCGGGACGTGTGGCCGGAGCCGGCACCAGACGCGCGCGGAGGGCTTTGTCCCCGCCAGGTCGTTCCAACGGTTGAACCGGCAGCGGTTCACCCCGGTCCAGCGCTGCTCGCAGGGCGGCAACATTCCAGCCAGCCGGGGAAACGGCACCGAGTCCGCAAACAAAAACATGGCTCATGCCCACCTCCGCAAAATCAGGGTCGCATTGACGCCGCCGAAGCCGAACGAGTTGGACAGGGCGACCTTCACCTGCGCGTCCCGGGGCTGGCGCACGATGGGAAAGTTGCAGGCCGGGTCGGGAGTTTCAAACGCCGCCTGCGCCGGCAGCCATTGTTCGCGCAGGACCATCAGGCAAATCACCGCCTCGACCGCGCCGGCGGCGCCGAGGAGATGCCCGATGCTGGCCTTCGTGGAACTGACCGGCAAAGTGGCGGCCCGAGGACCGGCCCAGCGCGAAATGGCGGACGCCTCCGCACTGTCGTTGAGCACCGTGCCGGTGCCGTGGGCGTTTATGTAATCAACTTCCTTCGGACCCAGCCGGGCGGCGTCGCAGGCGAGGTTCATGGCCATTAATGCTGCATCCCCTTCCGGTTGCGGCTGGGTGAGATGATGCCGGTCAATGGTCGTGCCGTAACCGATGAGTTCCCCGAGAATCGTGGCCTTCCGTCGCTGCGCATGTTCAAGCGTTTCCAAAGCGACGAGCGCCGCGCCTTCGCCGAGCGCCAAACCGTCGCGCCGGGCGTCGAACGGCCGGCAGACGGTGGGTGACAACGCCTGCAACGCATCGAAGCCCGCAAACACCAGCAAGCTGAGCGCGTCATAACCGCCGCCCAAAGCGCGTTCGGCCTGGCCGCAGCGAATCAGGTTCCAGGCATGGCCGATGGCGTTGCTCCCGGAGGCGCAGGCGTTTGAGATGATGGTGATCGACCCGTTGAAACCCAGGGCGTCCAAAACCATCCGCGCCTGGACTTGCGGCTGGTAGTGAATGGCGCGGGTGGGTTGCCGGCGATGCCGGTCCGGGGATTGCACCGCCTGACGGAAATAATCCTCTCCCAGCGACATGCCACCCGCGGTCGTGCCCAAAACCAGCGGCACGTCATTGACCGGTTTCCAACCGGCCTGCTGCCAAGCTTCATTCGCCGCCAGCAACAGCATTTTGCCGGCGCGGTCGAGACGGGCCAACTGGCGGCGGCTGAGGCCGGTGGGCGGCAGCGCGTCCGGCAAATCCACCTCGGCGGCGGTCTTCACCCGCTGACGGCTCACGTCAAACAATGACACCGGACGGAACGCCGGGCGTCCGAGGCGGAACCCCTCCGCGTTCGGTTTCCACCCGAGTCCCAAAGCCGTGACGATGCCGGCGCCGGTAATGACCACTCGCGGCGGCGGGGCGGATGTCGGCGGGAAAGGGAAAAGCATGGGTGGAAAGTGGCAATGAAAGACCGGGTCAGCGAAAATTGCTTAAACCCGAAAACCGGAGTTCGGCAGGCGGGACGCGTTCCGCTACGGCGAACTCCGGTTTTCGGGTTAAATTTGAGTTTCGACCAAACACGTCCCGGGTTTCGAGGTTAAATCGCATGGTTCAAGCCGGCGGAAGATATAAGGCATGTGACAGCGGAGCAACGGAAAAGCCGCCCGGCAGGGCCGTTTGGCGGATTCGTCCTTGTCCTCGACAAAGTACATCCAACTTTGAGCCATGAACGTTGGATGGGAACCGGCTGAAGCCGGGACACCGAACATTCAACATTCAACTTCGAACATCCAAGGAATTCGAGGACGAGGACGAAGCGGGGACGAGTGGAATTGCGGGGCCGGTTTTGCCTCGATTGCCCCGAAGATTTTATTCAAGCTGGACGCGTGCCGGGACCGACGACATACGCGGTGGTGATCCCCTGTTTCAACGAGGGTGCGGGCATCGCGGCCCTGGTTGCCGCGGCGCGCCGGCAATTCCCCCGGGTGCTGGTCGTGGACGACGGTTCGACGGACGACACGGCGGCCCGGGCGCAATCGGCGGGTGCGCAGGTGGTTTCGCACGCAAAAAACCTCGGCAAAGGCGCTGCGCTCAGGACCGGCCTGTCCCAGGCACGACAGGAGGATTTTGCCTGGGCCTTCACGCTGGACGGCGACGGCCAGCATGCGCCGGATGATATGCCAGCTTTTCTTGAGTGTGCCGGGCAGACCGGGGCGTTGCTGGTGGTCGGCAACCGCATGTACAACGCA
Organism: Verrucomicrobiia bacterium; assembly: GCA_049692125.1. Lineage (GTDB taxonomy): Bacteria > Verrucomicrobiota > Verrucomicrobiia > Limisphaerales > UBA11358 > UBA11358. The sequence goes on from JBAVOO010000062.1 coordinate 6,045, forward strand.
CACGCCATTCCCTGGGCGCGCCGACAGGTGAACTGTTGGATGAGCCGCCAGCTCTCCCGGCGCGCGGGCCGTCCCCTGCCCGACTCGCAATGCGGTTTCCGGCTCATCCACCTGGAAACGTGGGCGGCCCTGCCGCTCCAAACAGAACATTTTGAAGTGGAATCCGAAACCTTGATGGCGTTTCTAGCGGCGGCGCACCCGGTCGCGTTCGTGCCGATCCGGGTCATCAGTCGGGGCCGGAGCAGTCATATTCATCCGGTGGCCGACTCGCTGCGCTGGTGGCGCTGGTGGCGCGGTCTTGATGGGCCTTCGCCGCGACCGGCTGGAACGGGAAACGGCAGGCCCAATTAGGTGTTGGGGAGTTGCGGCGGTGCGCAGCGCTGCTCTGAGCTTTTCTCTAACGCTCTGGGGACAAAACCCGAAGACCGAAGGCCGAAACCCGAAAGAAGTCCGAAATCCGAAGCCCGAAATACAGAACGGCTCGTGAGCCGGTTTGTCCTTCGGATTTCGGGCTTCTTTCGGCGTAAAGCCGCGTGGCGGCCACGCCGCTATACGCGGATCTCGGATTTCGACCTTCGGACTTATGCCACCCCAATGACTTGCGTGTTGGTGTAGAGCGGCCCTGGCGTTGCGTCCGTTGGCGAAATCGGCCTTGCAACAGAAGCCGGTTTTGGCTTAGGAAAGAGCAGATGCTTTACGAACGCTGGCAGGAGGTCGCCCGGGACAGGCGCAACGAGGTCGCTTTGCGCGATCTGGCTTCCGGGCAATGTTGGACCTTTGCGCAACTGAGTCGTGCGGCAGAAACCACCTTGCCGGGCAAGCCGGCGATGGTCTGCCCGCAGGGCCATTCGGCTGAGTTCATCTTTGCCGTTTTGCGAGCCTGGCGCTGCGACGCGATGGTTTGTCCCATTGAACCACAGGAGCCGCCGCCCTCCGTTCCGCCGCCGCCCCCGCCCTGTTGTCATCTGAAAATCACCTCGGCCACCACGGGCGCGCCGCGCACCATCGCCTTTACCGAAGAGCAATTGGCCGCCGACGCCGGGAACATCGTGGCCACGATGGGGCTGCGTCCGGACTGGCCCAACCTCGCCGTGATTTCATTGGCTCATTCCTACGGGTTTTCCAACCTGGTGCTACCGCTCCTGCTCCAGGGCATTCCGCTCATTCTCGCGCCGTCGCCTTTGCCTGAAGCCGTGCGCCGCGCAGCGGAAGGCCACCCGCACCTTACGCTGGCTGGTGTGCCGGCACTCTGGCGCGCCTGGCATGGAGTTGCTGCGGTCCCGGGCAACGTGCGCCTGGCCATTTCGGCCGGCGCGCCCCTGCCCGTGACGCTGGAGCAGACAGTCTTCGACACCACCGGCCTCAAGATTCACAACTTCTATGGTTCGTCCGAATGCGGCGGCATTGCTTACGATGCGATGACAACCCCACGCGCGGACGGAGCCTGCGCCGGCCGGCCGTTGCAGAACGTGGAAGTGGGGATCAATCAAGACGGAACCCTTCTGGTGCGGAGCCGCGCGGTGGGCGAGACGTATTGGCCGAAGCCGGCTGACACTCTCGGCCGGGGCCGCTTTCAGACCAGTGATCTCGCCGAACTCAAGGAAGGGGCTGTCTATCTCCTCGGCCGCGCCGGTGACCAGATTAACATGGCCGGACGGAAAGTGTCCCCGACCGCCATCGAACAGGCGCTGCGGCAGCACGAGGCCGTCGCCGAGTGTCTCGTCTTTGGCGTGCCGAACGGGAACGCCGATCGCACCGATCTCATCGTGGCGTGTGTTACGGCAAACCGACAGAGCACGGCCGAGGAATTGAAGCAGTTCCTGCTCCGGAAACTGCCGGGCTGGCAGGTGCCGCGCGAGTGGTGGTTCGTGAAGTCACTGGATGCCAACACTCACGGGAAGGTTTCGCGCGCGGAGTGGCGGGGCGAGTTTCTCAAAATGCGCGCGCAGAGAAACGCCAAAAGCTGAATCAGCCGTAAAAAACGCAGCGCGGCGTAGCTGCAACCCAATCTTTTTGGACTGCGGCGGGAAGCGAAGCGCCACGCCGCTTTGGAAGCTCTGTTCGTAGTCGAAAAGCGGTGTCGCCGCTGCGCTCTGCCACCGCACTCCAAAATCCTCTCTGCGCTCTTTGCGTTCTTTGCGGTTAAATGACGGCTCTAATTTCATTTGGACATGCCTGACCAGATCCGTTATCAATTGGCGGCATGATTTTTGGCCCGAGCTTTGGAGGTTTAGGTCGCCGGAGCAGAAACGTGAGCCGGTCGGTCGTTCTTTTCTCATTGGTTATCCAAGCCCTCCCCGCAACGGGCATTGCCGCGCTCCCCAAGCGGCTGATCATCGGCCTGGATGGAATTGCCTACCGCGACATGAAAGCCCTGCAGGAAGGGGTCACCTACAAGGACACCCATGGCTTTCAATTCCATCGTCAGGGCTTCCATCAGGGATACTTCCCGGTCAGCCGCCTGATCTCGACGTTTCCCTCGACCAGCGACGTCGCGTGGACCGACATTTTCGGCGACCGCCCGCTGCCCGGTTATCAGCGCACTTATTACAGCACCGCCGCGAATTTGGAAATGTCCGTGAACGGCATCACCACCACGATGGAGCACGAAAGCCAGATGCACTGGCAGGTGGAGAACGGTTTCCTTCGCACGCTGGGTTATGTCTATCCGTCCCACATGTATCAATACGAGGTGCATGAACTGGTCAGAAACTTTCTCAATACCAAGAGCGGGGGCGAAAACTTCTACGCCTACGTTCGCACGCCGGACGATGCCCAGCACCTGGCCCGCGATACCTTCGCCATGCTTTGCGCGCTCGATGAAAAACTCCAGGAACTGCGCGCCCTTTACAAGGCACGTGAAGGACGTGATCTCGAAATCCTGATTCTCTCGGATCACGGAAACAATCACGCCGGCGTCGGCCGGCGCGTCGAGATTCAGACTTTTCTAAATAAGGCCGGGTACCGGATCACGAAGTCCATTGTGAATCCAAAGGACGTTGTCCTCCCCACGGTCGGGATCGAGTCCTGGGTGGAAATTCATAATTCACCCGCCGAAACCGAAACCCTCATGCAACTGCTCTCGCATCTGAAAGGCGTGGACGTATTGACGGCCAGGTTCCCGGGCCAGGCCAATCGGTTCATTGTCATGAATTCGAAAGGCGAACGGGCCATCATCGAGTGGAATCCCGCCAGGAACTCTTTCCGATATTCAACCGGGACGGGGGACCCCATCAACTATCTCCCGGTGGTCGAAGCGCTCTCCAAAAAAAACCGGCTCGACGCCGACGGCTTTGCCACGGCCGACGACTGGATGGCTGAGACCATGACCCATCGCTATCCCCTGGCGCTCGAGCGAATTGTCCGGGGCCACACCTGCGTCACCCTCAATCCGGCAACCATTCTTATCAGCCTGGACAACCATTATGTTCACGCCGGATGGCTGGTCAAAACCGGCAGCGAGTTGGTGACCTTCGGGGGCACTCATGGAGCGCTCGACGACCTCAACTCGGACGGAATTCTGCTGAGCAGTTTTGCCCCCACCCAGGACACTTCGAGCGACCGGGTGGCCGGGCTGTTTGATGGTTTTCCGGGACTGCAAAATTATCGTGCGAAGGAAAATGGCGCCGAATGGATCACCGGAAAAGAACAAGCCCTGACCAGGATCGCGCGAGTGCCGCTCGATCGGGACCGCCAGATGCTTCCGGATGATGAGGTTTTCCTGCGGATTTGGACGCCGGGCTTTACTCACCTTGGCATCGAAGTCCCTGTCGAGCTGACGGTTAAGAAAGTCTGGCATTTCTCCAGTGCGCAGATTCCTCCGGGAGATCCCCAGCCAATGGATGCATCCGAACGGCATTTCACCCTCAATCTTCCGGTTTCTTTTCCGGACCAATGCGCCTACGAAAGAGTCTATGCGCTCCCGGCCGATCTGGTTCTGGAGCCGCAAAAAGAGTACCGGATTTCGGGGCAGGTTCGCGACCAGGAGAAAAGCACCCAGATCTTCGAATTCACCTTCCGCACCGACAGCCGCGGCCTGCCGGTGGCGTATTAAGAACGCCTTTTACGCGGCCCACCGCGTGGCGTAGCTTTACGCGGTTTTATATTTGCGAAAACTCCCCCGCGGCTTACGATGCTTGCTGCGTGAGGCAAAACCTTTTACGTGGCCTGTCACGTGAGGCTGAAAGCCTTTTACGTGACGGTCGAATCTGCATAGGTAGACGAGTTGGCGTATGCGCTCTACGGCCTGACGCCGGAGGAAATCAAAATCGTGGAATCCGCGAAATGAAACCGAAATCCGAACTGATTCTTTATCAGACCGAGGACAACCGGACGCGCATCGAAGTGCGGCTGGAGAACGAAACGGTCTGGCTCACGCAGAGTCAGATGGCGGAGCTGTTCCAGACGACAAAACAGAACGTCAGCCTGCACATCCAGAACATATTAAAAGAGAAAGAGTTGCTCCAGGATTCAGTTGTCAAGGAATTCTTGACAACTGCCGCCGACGGCAAGAATTACCAGGTTCAATTTTATAATCTCGACGTGATCATTGCCGTCGGCTACCGCGTGAAGTCGCAACGCGGCACGCAGTTCCGCATCTGGGCCACGCAACGGTTGCGCGAATACATCGTCAAAGGTTTCACGCTGGATGACGAGCGGTTGAAGGAGGGCGGCACGAGGAACGAATATTACGACGAACTGCTCCAGCGCATCCGGGAAATCCGGCTGTCGGAACGGAATTTCTACCGGAAGATTTGCGACATCTACCGGACGAGTGTGGATTACGATCCGAGCGCGGAGATGACGCAGCGGTTTTTCCAGACGATGCAGAACAAGATGCATTGGGCCGTTCATGGCCGGACCGCGGCGGAGGTGATTCACCAGCGGGCCAGCGCCGTCAAACCTTACATGGGGCTGACTTCGTGGAAGGGGGCAAAGGTGCGCAAGCCGGACGTAGCCGTCGCCAAGAATTATCTCACCGGGGAGGAGTTGAAGAAGTTGAGCCTGATCGTCACGCAATATCTGGACTTCGCCGAGTTGCAGGCGCTGGAGCGCCGGCCCATGACGATGCGCGACTGGATCGCCAAGCTGGACGCCTTCCTGCGCGCCGGCGACCGGGAGATTTTGGAGCACGCGGGAAGCATTTCCGCCGAGGAAGCGAAGCGGAAGGCGGAACTGGAGTTTGACAAGTTCGACCGGCAACGCCGCCGGTTGGAGGACGCCCAAGCCGACGCGCAATTTGCCCGGGAAGTTGAAGACCTGGCGAAGAAAGTGAAACAACTCAAACCGCCCAAGCGGAAGAAATGAATGCTGGAGGAAAACCCTTGAGCCCAACTGACATAGTCGCACTGAGCATGCTGATTAATCTTGTTCTATTTGTTGTCGTCGTATTTGTGACCTACATGTTTTACGCCCGGCTCCGGGACATCGCGGACGAATTGCGAAAATTCCGCATCGTGCGAAAATTCCGCATCGCTTACGAAATGGCCGAGGACAACAAAGCACGTGGTTCCAAGCCCACGCCTTAAATCAAGACCCGAACGCGCGAGCCGCGCAATCCTGCCACTGTAAGCATTACACCATGTCCTTGACCGTAACCCAGCAACTGGGAAGACTCCTGACTTTCCCTGAACTTCAAGAGTTGGCCCGACAACATGATGTCCATATCATCGGCAACGAACAGGCCGGTGACTTCTGTTATCCCGACCTGGAGCAGCCCAAGGTGAAAGGCAATTATGCCTTTGAGCAGAATGGCGACATTCGCGGCACATTTGCCGGCCACGTGCTTGGGAAACTGGCCGGGGGGTTCGTGGTTACGACTGGAAAAGTCGAGATCACCATCACGGAAAAACCATTCCTGATGCTTGAGGTGGTTTTGAAATCGAAGCTGTCCGAGGCGCTGAAAGAGTTCTGCGCCAAGTTTTCGCCGGAGGTTTAACCACAAAGAACAAAGAGAGCCGCTGCTAAATTCGACGCTTTACTTCCAGCCATTTTGAACAAAGCCTTCAAGCGAATAATTCAAAGCTGAACGATCAGACGGAGGATTAAAATGAGCAAACGAATTGTTTTCTGCGCCGACGGCACTTGGGACAAACCCAAAAACGACACCAATGTCCGCAGGCTGTTTGATGCGGTTAAATCAATTCCCAACGCTTCCAACCAGGTTGCGTTTTACGACGACGGCGTGGGTTCGGATGGAACGCCCATTGAAAAACTGGCGGGCGGGGCAATCGGCGAAGGCCTCTTTCAAAAGATCAAGGACGGCTATAAAAAAATCGCGCATGCTTACTTGCCGGACGACGATATTTTTATATTTGGTTTCAGTCGCGGCGCTTATACCGCGCGCAGCCTTGCAGGGATGATTGCCATCTGCGGTCTGCCCACTACGCCGGTTGATGACGATGACAAGCTGGTCAACACCGCATTTCAAGCATACCGCAACAGGGATCAACGCGTCGCACTTTTGGCCAGCCTGAATCAATACAACCTCTTCGACGCCAAAATCAAAATGGTGGGGGTTTGGGACACTGTTGGCGCATTGGGAATCCCCGCGTTCTTTGGTGGTGTTGACCCTGTGCTATACGGGTTTCTGGACACCAACCTGCATCCGGATGTCTTGAACGCTTACCAGGCGCTCGCCATTGATGAACGCCGGAAGCAATTCCCGCCGACTCTTTGGACTCCGCCTTCGCCGCCAGCAGCCGATCAAGTGCTCGAACAGGTCTGGTTCTCCGGCGTCCATTGTGATATTGGCGGCGGATACCCGGAAACCGGCCTTTCCGACATCACCTTCAGTTGGCTGCTGGGAAAAGCGGAAAATCTCGGACTGCAAGTTGATCCCAATGTATCGGCGCAATATGCGTCGCTTGACGCCAAGTATGCGCTCGACCAAATACACAAGTCATGGAATTTGTTTTGGCTCTTCCCAAAATCGAGAACCGTTGCGAACGACGCAGCACTCAGCAATAGTGTCGCCATCCGGTGCAAGAATGATGGTTCCTATCAACCTGGGAATCTAATTTTGAATAATGGCACACCAGCCGGTTCTTACCAGACGGTTCAAGTGGTATGCCCGGCACAGGACTAAACTGTGAAGACATCAAGCAAAGCTGAGACCGCCGGATGATAAGGCTAAAGGCTGAAAACGACGGGTTCTGAAAACTCCTTTCGTCTTTGGCCTTGAGCGTTTAGCCTTCGCACCAATTGTGATATGGCCAAGAAAAGAGAGTTTCCTCTGGCACAAGTGTATGGGTTGCTGGAACCAGGCCCGGTCGTGCTGGTCACCACGGCCCGCGCGGGACGGGCGAACATCATGCCCATGTCGTGGCATACGATGATGGAGTTTGTGCCGCCGCTCGTGGGCTGCGTCATCAGCAGCTTGAATTACACGTTTGAAATTTTGCGGGCGACCGGTGAATGTGTGATCAATGTGCCGACGGTGGAATTGGCGAAAAAGGTGGTGGGTTGCGGAAACACTTCCGGCCAGTCGATGGACAAGTTCAAAACCTTTGGCCTCACGCCGGTGGCCGCGTCGGTCGTCGCGGCCCCGCTCATCGCCGAGTGTTATGCCAATCTGGAATGCAAGGTGATGGATCGAAAACTGGTCACCCCATACAACTTTTTCATCCTGGAGGTGGTCAAGGCGTGGATTGACCCGGCGAGGAAACATCCGCGGACGATTCATCACCAGGGGGAAGGCGTGTTCATGGTTGCTGGCCGGACGATCAATTTGCCTTCCCAAATAACTTCCCGCGCCAGGAAATAAATGCCCGTCCGCTGGCCGAATACACGTTGACGGCGAGCGACACCGTTGCTTCTCTATCGGTGATGCTTGATAACTCGCCCACGCTCCCGGTCCCGCTGAAGCGTCTGCCAGCCGAGGCCGCCGCCGAACGGGCCGCCTTTCCCGCCTGCGCCGGCAAAGGAGAATTGTGAATATGCGTGCCATTGAGGATACTGGAAAGTTAACGCGTGCTGCCAAAGCCCTTGGGGAGACGGCCAACCTATGATCAAAAGCGTTTGTGTTTCCTGCGGTCAACCCTTCGTGTCCTCCGATGCGCCCGTGGGGACCGAGGTCAAATGTCCGCGCTGCGGAACCAAAAATACCGTGTCGCCGCCGGAACCCACGGTGGTCCGGATTCCGAAATTGAGAAATCCGGCGGAACGGGAACCGGGAAACTCGCCGGTCATGCCGGTGGCCAATCGCATCATTGACAACATCGAAAAGGTGATCGTCGGCAAACATAATGAAATCGTGCTGACGCTGGCGGCATATTGTGCCGGGGGCCACGTGCTTTTGGAAGACGTGCCCGGGGTGGCCAAGACCATGCTGGCCCGCGCCCTCTCGCGCAGCATCGGTTGCACGTTCAAGCGCATTCAATGCACCCCGGACCTGTTGCCCAACGACATCACTGGCAGCTCCATTTTTAATCCCAAGACGACCGGGTTCGAATTCCGGCCCGGCCCGCTCTTCGCGCAAATCGTGCTGGCGGACGAAATCAATCGCGCCACCCCGCGGGCACAGGCCGCTCTGCTCGAAGCGATGGCGGAACGCAAGGTGACCGCCGATGGAACCAACTACGAACTGACACCGCCGTTCCTCCTGATTGCGACCCAAAACCCGATTGATCATGAAGGCACTTTTCCGCTGCCGGAAGCGCAACTCGACCGGTTTCTCGTCCGGTTGCGCCTGGGCTATCCGCAGTTCGAAGATGAAGTGTCCATGTTGCAGCGGCTCCAGTTGCAGCACCCGATCGATACCCTGGAAACGGTCGCCAGCGCCGACGAAATCATCGCCTGTCAGGAATCCGTGCGGCAGGTGTATGTGGACGAAAAAGTCAGCCGCTACATCGTGCAGCTCATCCAGGCAACCCGCGAACACTACGACGTCATCCTGGGCGGCAGTCCGCGGGCTTCCATGGCGCTGCTGCGTTGCGCGCAGTCCCTTGCCGCAGTCCACGGATTTGATTTTGTGCTGCCCGACGACGTGAAACAGATCGCGCCGCACGTGCTCGGCCACCGGTTGATTCTCCGCCCGGAAAGTCGGTTGCGCAAAAAAACGGTTGCCGTGGTTCTCGATGAGATCCTGAACACGGTGCCGGTGCCGCAAATGCCGGGGGGCGGCCCGTCCCGATGAAATGGATTCTCGGCACACTCGGGCTGCTGGTGCTGGGCCTGGTCTTGAAACTGGGCCTGCTCGTTTACGCGATGTATGTGCTGCTGGGAATCCTGGGGTTGAGCCGGTTCTTTTCCCGGGCCTGGACCGACCATCTCGCGGCCAGCCGGATTTGTGACCAGGACATGCTGGAAATCGGCGAGACGGCCGTGATGGAAGTCGAAGTCAAAAACCAGGGCCGCCTGTCCGTTCCGTGGCTCATCCTGGAAGACTCGCTGCCACGGGACGCCCTGGTGCAAATGCCCCGTCACCTCAAGGCGGAAGGTCCGCGGCTGACCCTCACCCGTCTGGCGCCCGGTGAAACCGCGGGTTTGAAGCACCAGGTGACTTTCCTCATGCGCGGTTATTATCAACTGGGCCCCTTGCTGCTGGAAACGGGCGATGTCTTCGGGCTGCATCGCCGCTTTCGCGTGGCGACCGAACCGCATTTTGCGCTGGTGCTGCCCAAGGTTCTGCCGCTGCAGGGCTACAATCTGGCTTCGCGCCGTCCGATTGGAGAGATCCGGGTGGTGCACCGGCTGTTTGAGGACCCCACGCGGCTGGCCAGCATCCGGCCGTATCAACCCGGCGACCCGTTGAATCGCATTCACTGGCGGGCCACCGCGCGCACGGGACAAATTCACTGTCGCGTCTATGAGAGTTCCCGGGTGGCCGGCGCGACGTTCCTGCTGGATTTTCACGGGCGAAGTTACCAGGGCCGTGGCGCGGCGGCCTCGGCGGAACTGGCGGTCATCACGGTCGTCTCGCTGGCCAATGCCGTCTTCCTCATGGGACAACAAATCGGCTTCGTCAGCAACGGCCGCGACGCCGCCGACCGCATCCGTGAAGAAGGGTGGAGCGCCGGGTTTACCACCCGCGGAGACGCGCACCGGCGGGCGACCGAGGCGCAGGCAAACACCCGCCTGCGCCCGGTCATTGTGGAAACGCGGAAGGGCGGGGACAGGTTCAGGCAAATCCTTGAAACGCTGGCCCGTCTGGAGCACACGGACGGCCTGGAGTTTTCCGAAATGCTGGAAGAAGTCGCTTCCGAGATTCCCCGGGACGCCACCGTGGTGGCGGTGCTGCGGCGGGTGACACCGGCCATGGCGGCCTCGCTCGGTGAATTGGCCCGGCGCGGCTTTCTGGTGACGGTAATTGTAGTTTCCATTGATATTGAGCCGACGCCCGACTGGGCCCGACCGCCGGACTGGGCGCAGATGCTGCTGGCCCAAGGCATTGATTTTCGCGTGGTCAACACCGAAGAATCAGTGACGAATCTGTGTGCGGAGGCCATCGTGAGGTAAGTCATGAACTCCCCGAAACCGGCAAAAACCCTGGCCGACTACATGGTCATTGGCATCAGCCCGGTGCTGATCATGCTGCTGGTGGGAAGTCTGAGCTTTTTCCTGGTCCAGGTCTTTTATCGGGGTGAAGCGGTTGGAAGTGTTCGCTGGGTCGTGTTCTGGTTCGTAATGGCCGTCGTCTTGGTATCCCGGATCGGCATCGAGCAGGGTGCCGGCCAGGCCGCGGTTTACGGATTGGCCCTGGCGGGGGCGACCTGGATTTACCTGGTGCAAATTCACCCGGCCTATCTGATGGGAATCATCCTGCTGGGCACCGTCTGGTGGTGCGCCCACAAACTGACATGGGACTGCACCTTGATTGATGATGACGTGGACGCCTCCGGCAGCGGGTTGCTGCAAAGCGCCAGGGAAGAAAGGAGGTTCAAGCTGGAAAAAACTCCCTCCGGACCAGCCGGGGAAAAAGCGGCGGCCATCCCCGGTTTTAAGAACGACCGCAAACGCCGGGCCGCCCTCCCCCATCCTCCGGGCCTTTGGGTGGTTTATTTTTCACTCGTGGCGTTGCCGTTGTTCGGAATCGGACAAATGCTACTGCCCGGCGGTGACACGGCCTCGCGGCGGGCCGGCTTCGTCTTTCTCTTCGTTTACATGGCTGCCACTGTGGGGTTGCTTCTGACGACGAGCTTTTTGGGATTGCGCCGCTATTTGCGTCAACGCCACCTGAAAATGCCCGGCATCATCGCCTTTGGCTGGCTCAAGTTTGGCGCCGGGGTGGCTTGCCTGGTGCTGGCCACCGCACTGCTGCTGCCGCGACCGGGTGTCAACGACACGTGGCAAACCCTGCGTTACCACGTTGATTACCAGTTGCACCGCGCCAGTGAATACGCCGCGCGAATCAATCCGCATGGCGCAGGTCGGGGACGTCCGGGCGACAAAACAGAGAAATCCGGCGAATCAAAGGGCAACCCCTCCGCAGCTCAATCTCAAGAAGGTGAAGTGCAATCTGCCAGCGGCCGCCAGCAAAACCAAACTCCTGCCGGCCGGAATGTGGGGACACCCGACCAGGCTTCTCCGCAGGCTCCCTCCGGCCCCATCCCCATGGAACGCGCCGGCGGGTTTTACCGCTGGTTCAGGGGTCTGTTCCTTTTGGCGGGGGCCATTCTCATAAGCTGGTGGGTGATCCGCCAACGCGACCTGATTCTCCAAATTGTGCGGTCGTTCCTCGCAGCGTTGGCGCAATTTTTCAGGGACCTCCTCCAGTTTGGTTCGCGGGTGAAGCGAACCACGGCAAAACGGGAGGAGCGAACGCCAAGGCAACGTCCCTTCGCCGCCTACCTGAGTCCTTTCCTCACCGGCAAGGATAAATCGTGGACCGCCGAAGAATTGATCCTTTACAGTTACGAAGCGCTCCAAGCCTGGGCGGTGGAACAGGGAATCCAATCCCAACCCCAGCAGACCGCCCGGGAATTCTGCCTCCTTCTGGGCGAGACCTTCCCGGACGCCGCCGCCGAGTTGAACCGGTTGTCATTTCTTTACGGTCATGCCGCCTACGGAAATGCCGTGCCGGCCGGCTGTGACCTGGAGCCGGTCAAAAAACTCTGGCGCTACCTTTCCGCGTCGGAAGACGCCAGCGCCTTCTGATCAAACGACAACTGGATCAGGCCGCTCTCCTCAAGGAAAATCGCACCCCGGACCAATCGATGAACCGAAAACGGGTCACCCATCAGCGTGAGCGGTCAATAATGAGGACGATAATCCGCCTTCGCTGCGCTACGCCGTGGTGGCCGCAAACACTTTTCCGTCCCGGGCGCAGATCATCTGCGCCACATACCGGCCGGAAATCGCGGCCGACGGCAGTCCCCCGCCCGCCACCACCCAGTGGCCGGCCATGTAGAAATCCTTTAGTCCCGGCAGCGTATAGGGGATGCGCCGGCCCAGGATGCGCGGCGTCGGCAGCCAGCCTTCGTAACTGCCCTGCCAGTTGCCGGTATAGCGCACAAAGGTGGCGGGTGTCGCGATGTCAGAGCACTCGACGTGCTGGGCCAGTCCCGGAAACCTGCCATCGAGGATGCCGATGACTTCCTGGAGGATGCCTTTTTTTTGGGCTTGGTAATGCTGGGGACTGTTCTTCTTGAGATTGGTCCAGAATTCGTAGCTGGTCGGCAACCTGACCGTCATGACGGTTTTGCCTTCCGGGCAGAGTGCCGAATTGGAACCAAACGTCTCGACTTCCAGCCGGGAGTGCCGCGTTTTGTCGTCCACGATGAGCGGTTGGAGCAGCGGCAGATTGAGTGTGTGTGGCGCATCCGTGAAGGTTTTGTCAATCCCCAGCGAAACCTGGATGATGGCCGGAAAAAGGTCACATTTCCGGTACAGGTAGAGGATCTTCTTGTCAACAAACCGGCCGTCCAGCATCTTGAAAATCGTCGTATGACCGTCCGCACAGGAAACGACGGTTGAGGCCGGGACGACCGTCCCGTCGTCGCACTGCACGCCGGTGGCACGGCCATGCTCGACTTTTACCGAAGTCACCCGGGCTTTATACCGCACGGTGCCGCCCAGACGAGCGTAGCGGTCCGCGATCGCCATCGCAAAGTCCCACGAGCCGCCAGCAACAAAGCCGGTGTTGTTGCGGGTCCTGAACGCCAGCACCATCACCAGCACCAGGGCCGACATGCGTTCGTTGCTGATGATCGCCGTCAGCACCTCGCGGAGGAAGTCGTTCTGGTAGCGCGCGAGGTAGGGGGTGATCGGCAGATTCTTCCATTTTAAAATGACGGGCGCCATCGGAAGGTAACGCAGCCCCGTTCTTATTTTCTCGAAAAGCGTCATCATTTCCACCGGTTTGTCGAAGGGTGGCTCGAGCGGCGCGCAGCGCCGCGCGGCGCGCACAAGTTTATCGATGAGCGCCGAGTCTTCGGGCGCGATGCGCTTGAACTCGCTCGAGAGTTTGTCCAGGTCTGCGGGCACGGCCAGGGTTTTGCCGTCGGCGCCTTCCACCCGCAGTATCTCGTCACTCATGAGGATCTCCCGGCCGGCTATCGCACCCAGTTCCTGCCAGACCTGGTGGAAGACCGAGGGCGGACGCGTGCCCATCAGCCAGCGCAGGCAGCCGTCAAAAACATACGGTCCCCGGTGCCAGGCCGTGCATAATCCGCCCGGGAGCAAGCCCGCTTCCAGGATCTCGGTCTGGAAGCCGTTCATCTGCAGATAGCAGCCGCAAGCGAGTCCCGCGATGCCGCCCCCGATGATGATAATCTTGTCAGCAGCAGCTGCGGTTGCGGTTCCGGGCACGGCCGCAGCCGGAGAATGACTGTCTCCGCCCGGAACGCTCATCCGTGGCGCACCTTTCCGCTCGACGTCAGAGGGATGTCGGCGACCAGATCGAGCGAGGACGGCACCTTCTGGCTCGAGAGCCGGCGGCGGCAAAACGCGAGGATGTCCTCGGTTGTTGTCGGGGAGCTGCCGTCACGCAATTGCACTTCGGCGTGGATGGACTCGCCCAGTTGCGGGTGCGGCCGGGTGGTCACGCGCGAACGCAGCACCGCCGGGTGCTGGTCCAGAACGCCGGCGACCTCCTCCGGAAACACCTTGTGGCCTGCCACGTCAATCACGGTCTTCAGCCGTCCGTCAATGACAATCCTCCCGGCGTCGTCGCGATGCGCCAGGTCGCCGGTCAGGAACCAGCCATCGCGCAAAATTTCTTCGCGCCGTTTTTTGGGGTTCAAATAGCCGGCAAACATTCCGGGCCCGCGCAGGCCAAGCTGTCCGGTCCGGCCGGTCGCGAGGGGTTTCATCTGCTCGTCCAGGATGACCGCGTCGTAGCCGGGCAGCGGACGTCCCACCGCCTCGGGATGTTCCGCAGCATCCTCCAGGTTCATGAGCGGCACGCCCACCTCGATGATGCCGTAGCCCTGCGCCACCGGCACGTGATACCGCGCCTGGAAATCCCGCGCGATCTGGGGATGCAGCCGGCTGGAGACGGACATGATCCGCCGGAGCGACGGCGGCAGGGCGCGGCCGGAACTCTCGGCTTTCAACATGCGCACGTGCATGGGGGTCACGTAGAGAAACGTGGCTTCGTGGAGCTGGGCCGCGTCCAAAATACTGCCGGCCAGGTAATCGGCGCTGACCACGATGGTGGCCCCGACTTCGAGGTACAGGAGGATGGAGGCAAAGAAGTGATAGGACATCGGCAGGACCCAGAGCACCTTGTCGCGGCTGGTCAAACCCAATCCCTGGTTGGCGCCACGCGTCCGCTCCAGGACACTCTGATGCGTCAAAATCACGCCCTTGGACGCGCCGGTCGTGCCGGAAGTGAACCGCAGGAAGGCGGCGCCTTCGACCCATGGTGCCAGCGGCGCCGGCGGCACGGCCAGCCGCGTAAATCGTATGGATGTGCCGTCCTGCAATTTCAGATCGCAGGCCATCTCGCCGGCCGGCGGGGTGGCGCTGCCGTCGTCGAGAATCGCGCACAACGGCGCGCGCGCCAGCATCTCCGACATTTCGTCCGGTTTGAGCAGGTGATGAATGGGCATGACGACCGCGCCGCAACCCACCGCCGCCAGGCAGCCGACGACGAGCGCGCGTCCGTTGCGGCCGCGCACGCCCACCCCCTGTCCGCCGCGCACGCCCAGCCGTTCGAGCTGGGCCTGGAGGGCTTCGATTTCGCGCCAGAGCGACTGGTAATCCAGCGGGCCGGCGGCATCAATGATCGCCGTCTGGTTGGGCCATTGGCGCGCGGCTTGGAAAAGGGTTTCGTAAACGTTCATTTTAATCTTCATCCTACTTTTACTCTTGCTCTTACTCTTAACTTAATCTCTCACGCGATACTCAATTGTTTCCTCATGCATCCGGTCCGGCGAGTTGCTCCGGATCAGACCAATTCCCAGAGACAATCGGTGCAATAGGTAGGGCGGCGCTGCTGCGCCGCCGGGAATGATGGCCGCGCAGCTCCGATAAATCGCGAGCAGGCAGCACGGCCCTACCGTCTGGAATAGGTGCCGATTATTGTCAGAGAATGGTATCAGTCCGACAAGCCTGGAGATAATTTTCATGGATGGATTAAGATTGTGATTGTGAATTCATTTGCTGTCGAATGGTCTCCACCGCACCGTTGAGCGGACGGCCCAGGGCCTGGAAGGCGGCGACTGTTCCCGCCGCCCAGCCGGTGGCCAGCGCGGTGCCGATGACCCGGGCCGAAGTCATTGCCCCTGCTTCCGCGGAGAGGCAGCGACCGGCCGCCAGTACGTTGTCCAATCCCGCCGGACGCAGACAGTCCAAGGGGATTTCATAGTAGTCGCGCTCGCTGAAAAAAGTCATTTCCGGCCGCGGGCCGTTTCCCCAGCGCTCCATCGGCCAGGCGCCGCGGGCAATTCCGACGGAGGATTTCCGGGCGGCCAGCACATCCTCGTCGGCCAGCCGGGCGCGTCCCTGAATGCGGCGGCCGGAACGGATGCCGAGTTGCGGGGCGATGGAGGAAAGGTGTGCGTTCCGGCATGCGGCAATGTTTTTGACCAGGAAACGCTGGAGTTCATCCACCAGCGCGCGGGCCTCGCGTTCCCAGTCGGTAACCTGCTGCCAGAGCGGGTGGTTTGATTTCGCGACGGCCAGGTTGAGTTTGAGGGCCAGGTGGCCGTTGCGGTCCATGCCGGGGACCAGCGCCAGCCGCTCACAGGCGGCCGGCAAACTTCCCGCCTCGACGGCCCGGCGCAACTCGCGGCGAACTTCGAGCAGGCCGCGTTCCGCCAGACCGGGATCGATGTTCTCCATCACAAATACCAGGGAGGGCGCCTGGTCGGCGATGCCGCTTTCCACGCCGGCGCCCGCCAGGGCGGCGGCCGTCGCCTCGCCGCTGCAATCCACTACGGTGCGGGGGCATGCGACCAGCGGCTCGTTCCACGCCAGGGCGCGGACCCGGACCAGGCAGGGGCCTTCGGCCTGCGCCTCGGCGACCGTGGCGTGCAACACCACGGTGACGTTTCCGGACTCGCCGATCACCGCGTCGGCCACGCGGGCAAAGACCGGTATGGGAAAAGGCAGCACCCAAAGGCCGGCCTCCAGCCGCATCGGCCGGCAACCGGCGGCGCGCTGCAGCCGCGAGGCATATTCCTGCACAAACCCGCCGGCGACCGGCAAGGCTTCCGGGTTCGTCGTGTCCCGCAGATACAATCCGCAGATGGTGCCCACCTGGGCGGCCGTGGCCAGCCCGCCCAAAAAACCGTATCGCTCCAATAACACCACCTGCGCGCCGGCCCGCCCAGCCGCGGTCGCTGCTGCCACGCCCGCCGCGCCACCGCCGACGACAAGCACGTCGCAGGAAATGGTGGCAGGACCGGTTCGAAGAGCGTTGGTCATTTTGTTTGTCGTCGCATGTACTGGCCGTAGTACCGGATGTATTTCCACTGCGGCCGCACCTTCAACATCACCGTCATTGTCTGTCCCCAACGGACCGACAGTTTGCGCCAGTCCGCCGGCGAGGTCCACTCGGGGCGCCGCCGCGCGATGCGGTCAAGGTTCTCGATGGTGCGGTCGGCCAGCCCGGGCGAGAGATAATAAGCCGGCTCGAAGAGGTCGTGGTCGGGCTTCACCTGCCCTTCCCGCACGGCGATCCGGGCCAGCGGCGTGCCTTCATAGACGCGGATGCCGACGGTGGCAAAAACAGCGTGAGCCGGCGCGCAGCCGTTCAAAAAATTTTGCGTCTCCTCGACGTCCGCCCACGTTTCGCCCGGACCGCCAAACAGCAGGTAAATCACGAACGGCAGGCCCGCATCGCGCGCCGCCTGCAGGGCAATCCGGGTCTCCTCCTGTCCAAACGGCTTGTGCAACGCCGCCAGCATCTTGGCCGAGGCCACGTCCTGTCCGAACTCCACCCCGTCGCAACCGCCTTCTTTCATCGCGTGCGCCAGTTCCGCATCAAAGCCCGCCGGATTGCAATAGGCCGACCAGCGGACCGGCAGCCGGCGGCGGCCGAGCTCGCGGCAGATGGCCAGGGCATGCTCGCGCGGGTCGTTAAAGACACTGTCCACGAAAAAGAAATGGCGCACCTTCGACCGGACGGCGACGTCTTCAATTTCCCGGACCACCGCTTCCGGCGAACGCAGGCGGTAGCGCCGTCCCTCCAGTTGGGGATAGACGCAATAGATGCACTGGAACGGACACCCGCGCTTGGTTTGCACGCCGACAAACCCGCCCCGCCGCTCATACGCCGCATAGTTGCACAGGTCGTGGGCCGGCGGCGACAGCTCGCTCAACCGCTCGACCGCGTGGGCGGTAAGAACGGTGATGGGGACGTCGCTTTTGGGCGCGATGATGACGCCGTTGATTCCATCGGGAGAGCGTCCGGCTTCCAGCCGCGCGAGCACCTCGGGAAAGGCGCGTTCGCCTTCGCCGATCACGCCGCACTCGGCCTTGAGGCGGCTCATCCAGCCGTGGGGCGAGACCGAAAAGCCGCTGCCGCCCAGGATCAACGGCCCTTGAAAGCAGTCCCGCACCGTTTCGGCCAGTTCGCGCACCTCGTCAAAATACAGCTTCGGCGCAAACGCCCAGCAGTTGTCGAGGTTGCGGATGCCGAAGGCCACGGCCTGGTATCCGCCCTTTCCCAACGCATGGCGCAGCGCCTTTTGCGGCGATGAGGCCAGGCCCAGGTCCAAAAAATCCACGGCATGGCCGGCGTCGCGGGCGGCGGCGGCCACGCACAGGGTTCCCAGCGGCGCCACCGGGTAGGGAGAACGTTCCCGGTTTGTGGCCGCCAGGAGCACGTTCATGACACCGCCTCCTCCAGCAGGGCGGAGCGCAGGCCCTGTTCCAGCGCATCCACTTCGGACACGCTCAGGCAGTCATCCACCCACGACAGCAGAACAGAGAGCCGTCCGCTGAAATTCCAGAACACCACGGTCAACCCCGGCGGCAACCAAGTCGGCACCAGGTGGTCAACCGCCTGGATCCGTCCCCCCAGCATGTCGGTCATCCCGGCGCAGGTCTCGCCCGAATCCGAAAAGCAGAGGGTGGCGAACTTACCGCGGGTGGGCTGTCCCAGGTGATGTATGTAGTAGTTCAGTGGCAGCGGCTTGAACATTTCCAGCGCCGCCATGCACGACTCCGGAAACCGGGTGCGGATCTGGTCCATCATCTGGCGGGTCAGTTCGCTGATGATGTTGGTCAGGCTGCCGGCCTGTTGGGGTTCGATGCGAAAGAACAGGATGGAGAGATGGTTTGAAAAAATGGGGCCCATGGCGCTGCGCCGGCGGGTGTCATGCGCCACGGGGATCAGATAGGCTCCGTCCCGGTTGCCGCGCCGGGTGGCGATGGTGTGCAGCGCCCGGAGCGTGCCCGCGAGGAGGAAGTGACTGCGCCGGAAGCCGGCGTTGAGGTGCTCGCAACGGGCCGCGATGCGCGCTGTTTCCTCCACGCTGAAGGTCACGATGCGGTACTGGTTGCGATGCGGGCCGGCCGTGCGTTTTTCCGGCAGCAGCGAGAAAAGCGGTTCGCTCCCGGACTTGCGAAGCCATTCCACCGAGCCGCGCGCCAGCTTCACGTTGCGCCACCATTCGGCCAGGCTCCCGCCCCGTTGTTTGGGATGGATGAGGTCCTTGAGGGAGGGCGCTCCATTCCCCCCGTTGCCGTCGTTCAGATGCAGCCAGATCAATTCCGCGCCGCGCGCATCCATCAGCGCATGGTTCCAGGAAAAGACCAGGTGCCGGGTCCCGTCGGCGTGCCGCACCAGGTCGAACGCCAGCCCCGGCCCCCGGCTGGCTTGCAGGTCGCGTTCGAGGACCACCGGCGGCAGGACCCCGGGCTCGTGCCCGTTGCCATCCTGATGATTGTGTTCGAAAAAGATCGGGCCGGACCGCGACGACGTGCGCCAGAGAGGGGGGAAGACCGGCAGTGGACGGGTGAGGCGCACGCGGGCCAGCCAGTCCAGGACCGGCGAAGTTTCCACGCGCCGGCGCAGCCGGTCCACATCCAGACCGTCCTCCAACCGGAGGGCCACGCGGCAGATGTAACCCGGCAGCCCGGCCCGCCGCAGCTTGTGGTCCTGGCCGTGCATGTAGTAGTCACCAGCGGCCAATCGAATCTGGCGGGGCGCGTCAGGCATGAACAATGGCCACCCCGGGGCTCAGGGTGAAGAGTGGTTGTTGCGGGCCAGCTCGGCGATGCAGTTGGCCAGTGTAGCCACGGAAGCCAGGTTTTTGCCCGTCAGGTGGGAATCCGGCACGCTTACGCCAAAGGTGCGCTCGCAATAGAGCAGCAACTCGACCAGCGCAAACGAATCAACGCCGGCCTTGGCCAGCGGGCTGTTTTCATCAAAATCCGCTCCGTCGGCTACATAGTTCTTCCGGGCAAACTGACAGAGTTGCTCGGCAATGGTCTTGGAATCCTTCTGTGAAGTCATACATCAGTCCGGACGGTGACGGAGTTGCGGTCCTTTGTGACCGCCGGAGAAATAATTGTCGTCTCTGCTCATGCCCGCAATTATGACCTGCACCGGGAGATGGCGTCAAGCCTGGAAGCTCGGAGGCAGAGGGTCAGTTTGATGAAAGATGGCGGCTGACGGAGATCGAAGCCCTGATTCCCAGGCAAAAACCCTAAGCCCTAAACCATAATCACTAAAGAATTTCCAAATGACTTAATGACCAACGCGCCGGCCAGGCTGCTTGTTCGGGCTTTGGGCTTCTTTCGTCATTATGGTTTAGGAATTAGTCATTCCGCAACGCGGCATGGTTTAGTCATTCGTTATTCGACGCAGATTTGCCTTTCGCAAGGACACTTCTGCCCTGTCCCCGTCATCAGAAGCCGTCAAAGTTGTTTTGCAATTGTTCGGCCCGGGCCATCCGGCGCTGGGAGAAATTGATGACCCACGAGGCGATGCTCGCCTGGGTCAGGGGCAGCGGCAGACGGGACACCATGGACGGCAGGCTGTAGAAGTCCCGGTACAGCCGGCGAATGTCGTTTTCCATTGACCCGGGCGTTCCGTACGGCGGCTGGATGTAACAAATCTGGCCCGGCCAGCGGTCGATTTCCTGGTCATTGAAAATCCGGCCTTCGCTTCGCATCCGGTCGTAGAGCGGCGTGCCTTTCACCGGCGTGAGAATGTTGAAGTAGGCCACCGGCGCCTTGTGGTCCTGGAGGAATTTGAGCGTGGCGTCGAAGGCGCTTTCGGCTTCGCCGTCCCAGCCGAAAATGAAATTCAGGGAATAGCTGATGCCGCGGCGGCGGAGGCTGGCCAGCATTTCGCCGTATTTGGTGACCTTGTTAAACCGCTTGTTCATGCCCTCGAGCGTATCCGCGTTGATGCTCTCAATGCCGATGTTCACGTGCAACAGGCCGCTCCGCTGGGCCAGGTCCATGAAGGGCGCGTCGTTGCAGAGATACGATGACCAGAGCGCCGACCAGCGCAACCGGAGCGGGATCATCGCCTCCATCAGCTCCATCGCGTGACTCCGCTTGCCGCCAAAATTACTGTCGCCGAAAAAAATGCTGCGCGAGCGGCAATGCCGGATTTCCGCGATGACCTCGGGCACCGGCCGGCAACGGTAGTGCTCGCCCAGCAGGAACCGTTCGGAGCAGAATTCACAGTGGAACGGGCAGCCCCGCGATGAGGTGACGGCAAAGGTCCGGAACGGGCGGTAACGCCGCCGGTCCAGCAGGTCGTAACGCGGCAGCGGCAGGCCGGCCAGGTCCGGCAGCGGGTCGGCCCGGTACAACCGGTTCAACCGCCCGCCCCGGGCGTCCTCCAGCATGCGCGGCCAGATCGTCTCGCCTTCGCCAACGCCGACCGCGTCGCAGTGTTCTCCCGCCTCGGTCGCGTGGAAAAAGGTGTGGGGGCCGCCCAGCATGACGGGCACGTGGCGCCGGCGGAACTCGTCCGCGATATCGTAGGCACGAAACGAATTGAGCGTGGAAGAACTGATGGCGACGAGGTCAAAGTGTTGGTCAAACGGGACCGCGTCCAGTTGTTCATCCAGAAGCGTGACGTCCCAGTCCGCCGGGGTCAGGGCCGCGAGATAAGGCAGGGTCAGCGGCACCACGCTCCGGTGGCGGGCCTTGAACACGGCGCGGTCCGCCTTGGAGCGATAGTAGGACGGCTGGATGATAAGAAGCTGGTGGCTCATGCCGGGTCTGGCGTCACTCTGGCGTCACTCCTGTGCTTGATGTTTTTATCGTTTGCCGGGCTTGCGATTCCGGAGCCCATGCCTGACCCAGACTCGCCCAAGTACCGTCAGGGAGCAAGCCGGAAAACGCCCGCGCTGTCTGTTAATCTGGTGGTGAATTGTTTTGATAACCCTTTGACGTGGTGCGAAGTCCTTACGAAAGGCAATCTACATCGAATGACGAATGACAAAACCATAATGACGAAGCCCGAATGACAAAATGATTTTCGCCAACCGGCTGGCCATCGGCTATTTAAGCATTGGTGCTTGGGAATTCTTTAGTCATTCGGATTTAGGATTTAGTCATTTCCCTCATGCTCCACCATTTTGGCTCAAACCGACCCATTGCCGCTAATCTGCTTGCTTCGCAGTGGTTTTCTGGAACAGTTATGCCGGATGGAAACGCCGGAGCCAAACCAAACCACCACCACCATTCCGCGCCCATTGCTGAAGGAAGTGGCGGTGAAAATCGTCATCCTGGTTTTATTGGGGGCGCTCCTGGGTTTGGGGCATGGCTGGGCGGCGTCCCGGCTCTACAGCCCCACGCGACTCGCCGGCTTCCATACCGGCGTGGTGGAAGGGGCCTTGATGCCCGCCGCCATGCCGTCCCTGCTGATGGGGAAGGACCTCCCGATTTACGCTCCTAACAACACCGGACGAGGCTACAACATCGGTTTTCTTCTGGGCATCAATATGTGCGGCACGGTGTTCTTTGGCATCGCCTTCTGGCGTCCGCGAAAGCGCTAATACCGGAGGAGTATTGGAGTGATGGAGTATTGGAGTATTGGGGTTTCAGCACTCCATCACTCCAATGCTCCACTACCCCGTTTCAGTATAGCCCGCCGCGAAAGATCTCAACAACCTTCACCCTGCCCCCCGCCCAGTAGCAGGTCGGCGGAAAATTAAACCTCCTTGCCGCCCGGTCGTAGATGAGTTTGACCGGATGCGCCGGCAGGTTCGGGTCGTAGGCCTCAAACTGGATTTCTCCCTCCGACCCGGAAAGTCCGAACAACACGAGGCCGTGGTTGATGGTGATGCGGGGAAACCGGAAGAGATGCACAATGGGCGCCGCGCCCTCGCGCACGCGTTGCGCCAGTTGCCCGGCCATCCGCTCCTGGTGCCACGCCGGAACCATAAAAACCATGCGCCAATGACTGCGCACAAAATAGGATTGCCACGGGCCGCCGCATTCCGCCTTGAGCAGGGATTCATGGGCCTGGCTGAAGGCGCGCAGGCCGTCGTAGCCGGGGATCGCGATCCGCCCCGATTCCGCGCCCGCCCGGCGGGGGTTGCGCGAAACGACCTGGCGGATGAGCCGGCGATAGGTTTCCGCGTCCATTGCGGGCAGGCCCGGGTCAAAACGGGCATGATAAAAAAACTGCCGCACCGACCTGACCATCACGAAACAACGATGGGTATAGATGGGAGGCGGATCGCAGGGAGAAACATTCATCGCCCCCGTTGCCGGATCGAAGCGGTACTGCCAGACCAGCTCGTTGGCAAAAGTAAACGTGTCCCGCTCGAACCGGAACGAGCGGGCACAGTGGTCTGGCGGCGAACCCATTATGCCGGGCCGGAAACTACTGAATGTTGGCCGTGCGATTGAAGAAATGGGCCAGGTCGCGGGCGAGGACACGGATGTCGTTGCGCTGAATATCCTCGCTGCTTATCGCTTCTCCGTAAGCCCTGGATTCGAATGACTCGCCGCTGCGCTTGATTTCATAGACGCAAACGAGCTTGTCGCCATCGTAAATCTGGCCGCGCACCTTGATCACGGGCTGGCCGCCTGCGCCGAACGGGCCGCCAAAATGCCGCCCAACGCCGCTGCCCTTGGAAAATTCGATGATGGTGTTGTCCAGCTTGAGGGTCTTGGCTTTGGCCTTCACGTCCTCGCTCTTGGTCGTCACCGTGGTAAACAGCTTTATGTCACGGAAGCTGGTCACAAGCTCGTCCGGCAGTTCCTGCATGGCCATGGCGCGTATGTCAACCTCGTTGTCGCGTTCGACGCCGGCGAACACGATGGGCGTAAGGTAAAGCGTTTGGTAGCCCTTGAAGTTGAAGCCGTCCGCCAGCCAGACGCCCTGGATGTTCTGGTCCCTGTGCAATTTGACGCCTTCCGGCAACGGCGGCACTTTGTTCTTCTTCTCCTTTTGCTTCGGTTGCGTTTGGTTTGTTTGTGTCGTTTGCGCCATGGAGCTGGAGGCGAAGCCCATCAGCAGGCTCAAGCCGCCCACCAAGCCCAGTCGCACCGTGTTTTTTATCCATCCTTGAAACATGTGGTTTGTTTTCATATTCATCCTTTCCTTTCCCGTTTGTATAATTCTCCCCGGCGGGTGGCAAGCTTTTCTTAATAGGCACAATTAATTTCAACGATTCGGTAGTGGGTCATTTTGAGCCAAATTGGTGGGGCGAGACTACTGGCGAGCCGATTTTGACAGCAAATTACATCGGTCCCGGCTCGCGAGGACGCTCGCCCCACCAAACTGACCCACTACCCATCGCCGGGCAGAAACTCGCGATCCAAGTCATCCCCTCGTATTCCGCTCGAAAATTTCCACACCACAAGCCCCGAAGAAAAGCAGGGCCTGACTTTGTGTCAATGCTCAGGACCCGTTTTCGTTTTCAAGTCACATCCGTCAACGCGGGGAGATGTTGCCAGGAAAGTATGCGGGTGGTTTTGCGTTGATGATCCTGGCTGCCATTTGTCAATTGAATTTACAATCAGCCATGGTGGCCGGTTGGGGGCGTTTCCCGGAACCCATCCCCCGCCCCAATTTTTTCAAACTGTTTTACGGTCGCGGCAGATATTTGATGCGATCCGCCCAATCCCAATCCTCCGCCTCACGCCACAGATCCACCAGCAGACGCGCCTGCCTGCCATACGCGATGGCCGACACCGAACGGCGAAACAGAATGATGCCGGCATGCCCCAATCCCTCGCGTGTCAATTCGCCCGCGTGCATGGGAATACTCGCGCGATCAAAGCCGACCAGGATCATTTTTGACTCGCGCAAAGTCATCAGCAGGGCGGGGTCTTTCACCGACAGATACGCGCCGTCCCGCCAATCCGAGATGTGGACGAGGGGAAAGCCCGAATCAATTTGCCGGCACGCCGCCGCCAACCGGTGCGACGTGTTCTCATCGGCCAGCAGTCGCGGCTTCACCCGGCGGCCTCGGCTTCACGCTGTTGCACCATCTCCTTCGCAAACATTTTGGCATACGCCAGCGCACACCTCACCAGCGCCGGGGTCCAACGAAAGTGCTCCGCCGTCCTGGCGATGGTTTTGGCTTCGTGATACACGTCCACCACTTCCCACACCGCAACCCGATGTCCCTGCACATACGCTTCACGTCCGCCGGCCGAGTCGCGAAACCCGATGCCAGGGAATTCTTCTTCCAGCGCCTTTTCCTTCAGGTAAAGGCTGCTCAAGGTGGACACTTCCAGATGCCGCCGCTTCGCCTGGCGCGAGAGCAAAGCCGCATGGCCTTCCTCAATCCGGCACGATTGCACAATGGTTGGCATGGCCAGAGTGTCGTTTACAATGTAAACGTCGTCAAGACCCACTTTGTCCCAACGCGCAGCCACTCCCCCTGCCCTTCACCGTGGCAGCCGGCGCCTGCCGGGTCGTAGCACTTGGAGCGAAGACTGGTGAGTCGGTTCTGAATTCCAACCGGAGAAGAATGAGTGGATTCATGTCCGCTGCTACATCAATAAACCAGCCCCAACACGGCCGCCTTTGGATTCAATAAGGAACCCATGAAACCATGAATCGGCTTCTCTCCTGCATTCCTGGTTTCCTTATTCAATAAACGAGGATGAGGACGGCGGCGGCTTGGGCGGATTTCGGGAGAAAGCCGCCATTTGAATTCCCGTCACGGTTTGCGGCGCTCTGCCGAGACGCCGCTACACCGGTTTTTTCAATTTATAATTTACTTTCCACTTCCAGCAGGGCCGGCGGCGGCTGTGCCGCTCAACGTCAGTTCCGCGGTCATCACCTTGACGCCTGAGACGGAGGCGGAAACTTTGGCCTGGACCATCAGGCCCAACCGGCCGGTGATGGTGGCTTCAATGATGAGTGTTTGCCCGGGCCGGGCGGAGCCAAAGATTTTGACTCCCCGCAGCGCGGTCAGCTTCAATCGCGGCAGGGATGGATTGGCGGGGTCTTCCTGCGCCACCATCCCGGCCACCTGCGCGCCGGCTTCAACCAGGAGCACGCCAGGCAGGATCGGTTCGCCGGGCAGATGGCCGCGCAGATAATATTCGTCGCCGCGAATACGGTATTCGCCCACGCCTTCCTTGCCGGGTGTCAGACTCAGCAGCCGGTCCACGAAGCGGAATTCCGGGCCGTGGGGCAGCGACCGCATCGCAAGCTCTCGCAAGTCGGTCATAGCAGTCATCCTAAATTCCGCAAAATATTCAGCCGCAAAAGATCACTTCGCGGCGAAGCCGCAACCAAAACGGAGTGCAGCCGTCCCCGGCTGCAGCAATGTGCGATGTACGAAAGATTGGCGAAAAATCCAGCGCACTCAGTGCTGAGGATGTTGCTGCGCCCGGGGACGGGCGCACTCCGGCCAAGTCTTCGCAGCCTGCGAGGAATTTGACGGATAGTAGTGCAGAGATCACAAAGAGAAGAACTTGGGACTTCCCATCGCCGAGGTTTATATTCACCTGCCAGGTGAAGCCATTGGCATACAACAAGCCGATGAATCCCGTATTCTATGTGTTCTTTGCGTTCTTTCGTGGCCATTCCAATTGCTTTTTTAAGGGTCATTGGCGCAGCGGTTCCACCACGGTGATGTCCGATGCCAGTTTTATCTCGAACAGCGCGGGGTCAATTGGCCGGTTGAGCACCGTGTTGGTGAAATCGTTGCGCAGGCTGGAGCCGTCGGCGAATTTCAACTCGGTAACTGCGATCGAGAAATCGTTGGTGCGAAAGCCGATCAAAATTTCGCTGATGAATTTGCGGGCGGAAGCGCTCCTGGGCTGGAGCGTCATTTGCAGAATCGAGTTTGTCGCCGTCGCCGAGAGCAGGCGAAAGCGTTCTTCCATGCTTGCCCGATCCTGGGGGAGGCTGGCATCCATCAGGGCCAGCGCGTCCTTCAACGGCCCGGGCGGCACGCCTTCGAGGGAATATTTCTCCGCCCGCTTGAGCCGCGGATAGATGATGAGCAGTTGGTCGGGCTGGCGCAGCACGATGGTCTGCGCCGGCTGGCCCAGCTCCCAGCGGAACAGTCCCGGTGCCGTCACCCAAACCTTGCCGGTGGCCACCAGCGGCTGGGACAGAACCTTTAGCGACCGGGTCTGGGTAAAGTCGGCGGACCAGCTCTGCAGGTTGGTCTGCGCGGCGAACCAGCGGTTGAACTGGACGTCACGCTCGTCGGCGCGGGCGACCATTGCCAACAGGCACATAGCAGCGATGCTGCAAGAGGTGAGGATGGCGGATGGAAGATGGAGGATGGAAGGCTGCCCATGCCACTTTGCGGAATGACGAATGACGAAACCCGAATGACGAAAGAATGACGAAGCCCGAATGACAAAATGATTTCCAACATTCGCGCGGTCATCCGGCATTTGAGCATTGGTGTTTGGGAATTCTTTTGTCATTTGTCATTAGGGTTTGGTCATTTTCCAGGCCAAATGGGAACGAATTGATACCATTGATCTATATCCTGTCGAATCTGCGGCTCGAATGCACGCAGGATTTGCCGGGTCAATTCCCGGCGAACTTCGCGATCGCCCAACGCCTTGCGGTCATAGGCAAATTCCGGGAGCACCTTCACGGCGTAACCGGCGCGCCGGCGGACAATTGTCACCCCGATCAACGCGCAGCCCGACGCCCGGGCCAGTTCCGCCGCCGCCACCGGCGCTTCAAATGGCCGGCCGAACAATTCCACCGGAACACCGCCCCTGGCCGGCGGCCGGTCGAGCGATATCGCCAGGGCCGCGCCTGCCTGAAGCCGTTTGATGACCTCCACAAAGGCGAAACTATCCTGGCCGATGATCAGGGTCTCGACGCCGCAGCGCCTCCGCAACGCGATGCGAAGGTCGGTGAGGCCATCGTCGGGTTCGGCCTGGGTGAGGACCGTCAGCGGGATGCCGAGCTGGTTCAGCAACAGGCCGCCATGCTCCCAATTGCCGAGGTGGAGCGTGATGAAAAGGATGCCGCGTCCGCGTTGCTGGGCGGTCCGGATGATTTCCAGTTCGCCGGAATTGGTCAGCCAGTTTTGCACCGGCACACCGCCCTCGACGCGCCACAGGTCCACCAGTTTCAGGGCGAATTTCCGATGAAGCCGGTGGGCGGCCTTTTCAGCAGCGGCACGGTCGCCGACAAAGGCGGGCAGAAAATTTTGCACCACCACCTCGCGGCGCTGTCGTCGGAAAAGGAAATAGAACTCGGCCACGATTACGGAAAAGCCCTTCACCAATCCGGCCGGCAGGACACGCACGACAGCCAAGCCGAACCGCCACAGGCCGGCGCGATAGAACGAGGAAGTGTTGAAGGTTGAGGGTTGAGGGTTGAGGTTGGGAGAAGAAACCTTGAACCTTGAACTTTGAACCTCGAACTTTGAAAGCTCAGTCTCGGGCGGCATGGTGCATGATGAACTGTCGCCATTTTCGGATTTCGGCATTCGGCATTCGGCATTCGGATTTAACTTCGTCCACCAAGCCGGGAGCAGAAACACGGAAATGATCATGTTGGCGCCGATGCCGACGGCACACACCCTGCCCAGGCTGGCCATGCCGGGATTGCTGGAACAGCCGAGCGAACCGAACCCGGCCATGGCGGTGCCGCCGCACAACATCAACGCGCGTCCGACGGAGCGCCGGACCAGGCCGAGGTCACCGCCATGCCGGCGCAAGGCCAGTTGAATGAAAATGGTATAGTCCACCCCCGCACCCAGCATCAGGGGCAGGGCCATGAGGTTCATCAGGTTCCAAGACCAGCCCGCAACCGCCATCGTCGCCAGCAGGCACAGCCCGCTCAGCAACAACACCGCCGCGCCCAGCAGGATCTCGGTTGGCCGGCGGAAG
This sequence comes from Verrucomicrobiia bacterium, assembly GCA_049692125.1. Taxonomy (GTDB): domain Bacteria; phylum Verrucomicrobiota; class Verrucomicrobiia; order Limisphaerales; family UBA11358; genus UBA11358. The sequence continues at coordinate 34,686 of JBAVOO010000062.1, forward strand.
GCGAACCAGAGCGAAGCCAGCACGAGGAGAACCATGGGCGTCACCACCTGCCACATTTTTGCCTGCACCCGCTTCAGGGTCGTGCTGCCGAGCAGTTCCCAGCCGGAGAGCAGCGCCCGGTTTTCGGCCAGCTTGGTGGACAAACCGGCGAGGGAGGCGGCACCAACCCGGTTGGTCGCCGGATAAATCAAGCCCATCACCAGCCATTCGTCGGGCGTTCGCGCCACAAACCGTTTCAACAGCCACTGGCTCACTTGGTTGGTCGGCCAGATCACGCCGGTGCTGGAACCGGCACGCGCCCACGTCCGCACCAATTCCTCGGTCAGAACCAATGCATTGGTGTTGAAACCTTCACGCAACGCCGCCTCCCGCAGCAACGGGCCTTGTTTCCCAAGCACGGCTGCCGTCGCCCGGTTCGCCGCCTGCAACTCGGCCCGCGGCCACAGCGCGGTTGGCAACAGATACCGGCCGATGATGTGATTGAAAACCGCGTCGTTGAGCACCCCTTCGGCGAGGCAAAGCCGCCGATAAACTTCCGGTTCATCCCGGCCGGAGATGATCAGCCAGAGCGGGTCCGGCGGCAGCCCCATCGCGGACTTGATTTCATCGAGCGCCGTCTCCGCTTCGCCGCGCTGCGGGCGCAGGGCGTTCCCGCTGCGGTCCAGCCCGGGCCGGTGAAAGCACAGCACCGCGCAGGCGCCAAGCAGAATTAAACCAGTCAGCAACCATGTGGCGGCGATGCCCCGTCGCCGACCGGTTTGCGCGACGAGGGCGTCGCGGCCACACGATTCCTGCGGCGGGACAAAATAACTCCACCAGCGGGGCGGCGTTTGGGCCGGAGGCGCTTTTCGACGGTTCGGAAACAACGGCGGCAAATAAATCATCACCATGACCAGTGCCGCCAAGCCGACCCCGATTGCCACCAGCGTGCCCAGTTGTCCCAAGCCGGGCAAACCGCCCAGGTTCAAAACCAGGAACGCGCTCATCGTGGTGATGGCCGCCCAGAGAATGCTCGGCGCGATGGCCCGGCGAATTTCCGGCACGGACAATTGCGGATGCGCCAGCGCCTCCTGGTAATGGACCACGGCATAATCCACCGCCAACCCCAGCAGCACGGCGGCGAATCCCATACTCACCACGCTGATGGCCCCCAACACCAGCCCGCCCAGCGCCAGCGTCGCGCCCAAAATCAACCCCAGCAACGTCAGCAGCCAGAACATCGGCAGCCAGCGGCGGTGCGTCAGCCAGAACAGCAGGGCGATGATGACGGTCGTCCCGGCCACCGAACCGCTCATGTCGTGCTGCATGCTCCCGGCAATTTCCGTCACAAAAACCGGACGGCCAGTGTAATGGACCACGACGCCGTCCCAGTCTGCCTTCGGTTGCTCCGCGCGCAGACCGGCCACCACCGCACGGATGGATTTCAACCAGCTCGCACACTGACGATAACTGGAAAGGTCCACGCCGGATTGCACGAACACCAGACGGAAGTTGCCTTCCGAGGAGGCAAACATTTGCTGTCCCTGTTCCATGGAAAAGCCGCTGAGATTGGTGAGCGCCGACAGGTTCAACAAATCGAACGGATCGAAGGCGCGCCGGGCGACGTCCATCGGCGACATGGAAGTCGCAAGGACTTCCTTGGTTTCGGTGAGCACGGCTTGCAGCCGGTCGGGCGCGAGCCGGTTGGTGAGGGCGGCGAAGGATTCCGGCGGTTGATTGAGCCACAGGCAGCCGAGCAGTTCGGCCATCTGACCCGGCTCTTCCATCCACGGCGGCTGCCAGGACACCCCCGCGACCAAGTTCGTCTGCTGCCGCAGGCGGGCCGCCAGCGCATCCGCCAGCCGCTCGGCCCGTTCGGCGTCCGGGGCGCGGAGGGTGATGACCAGTTCCCGCGCATTGGCGAAATGCTGCTGGTAAAGTTTCAGTCCCTGGACCGTCGGTTCGTCCGGCGGCAGCAGGTTCAGGATGTCCACGTCAAACCGGAGCCGGCACAATCCGATGCCGACCGCCACCGTGAGCAAGGCCCACCACCAGCGTTTCAGGAACAAACTCACGGCGCGAGAAAGCCTTCCAGAGTTTCGCCCGTGCGGGTGTTTTCCAGCCGCCAGCCTCCGTCTGGTTTGCGCTCAAAACGCAGGGGCGGCGGGAGCGATTCCCCGGAAAGGGCCGCATGCAGATAAAGCCAGGCAAAGCGGGCCGGCGGCTGCCGGCGCCCGGTGAAGTCCATTCGGCCCGCCGGGAATTGGATCAGCCAATTGGTGCGGGTGGTTTGGGCCGAAACCAGCGACAGCGGCGTTTTCGCAAATTCGATGGCGCACCGTCCGTCCTCGTGGCTGACCACCACCAGGTCTCCGCCCAACTCCGGCAACCCGCGGCCCGGCCGCCAGAGGGCCTGCCCTGCTTGCACGTGCCAACCCGGGCCTGAGGTGGCGAATAGTGAAGTCCCGGTTGTCGTTCGGCAACCTGAGGAAAACATGGCGATGGCCAGCAATGCCAGCCAAAGCACCGGACGAAACCAACGTCCTTCGTATAACGCCATAGATTTCTGATTATTGTTGTGCGACTGAGGTGGTTGTCAAAGCTTGATTGCACAATCAATGAACATATCGCCAGCGCCAGACCAACCGGCGCCTGGTCTGCGGGGTCAGCTTGAAATTCTCCGAAATCCGCAGACCTTCAACCCAAAATATTTCACGATTCTCCGCTGCCGCCACCATCAACTCCCGCCGCCGGGCGCGCGGAATTTTCCGGTTTGTAAACAAATCCTGAAGTTTAGCCGGTGACTTCAAATCAATCGGTTGAAACCGGTCGCCCGGGTGCCAATGACGCAACGTGATTCTGCCACCGATCTTGTCCGCGTCGAAAGATTCACAGGCCGGCCGGGCGGCGGATCGCTTGAATTTTTTTACCGCGTCAAACCGCCAGCGCACGCGGACGCCGTCAAAGGTCACTTCCCCCGCCCTGCCCGCCAAATCCACCGCCAGTTTGCTGGCGTTGAATTCCGCTGGCAGCCGGGTTCGTAATTTCACCCCGCCCGCGGCATCGCGCAACACGGACAACGTGGAATTGACACTGACAAAACGATTGGCCGACTTGCGAAGCTGTTCCACCAGATCAAAATCCACCGATACGCCAAGCTCTGCCAATTGTAACTGCAAAGCCCGCCGCTGGACCGCCACGGGCAAATCTTTAAAAACTATCCCCTCTCCCGGTCCCGCCTGGCGGTGACCACCCTCTCCCCGCCAGGCGGGGAGAGGGACGGGGCGAGGGGCGCGTTTGGTTTTTTGCTTTGAGGCCAGCCATCGCCGCGCCATTCCGCTAATGGCCTCCGCTTCCGCACCGACAATGTCCATGAGCCGCAAAACTGTTTTCGTCAGGGCCGGCTGGTAGCGACGTTGCAGCAGCGGCAGCAGTTCGTTGCGCACGCGATTGCGTGGCAGGTCGAGTGACGAGTTGGTCGCATCTTCCCGGAAAGGAATTTTGCTTTCGCGCGCGAACCCTCGCAGTTCGGCTTTGGTCGCGTCGAGCAACGGACGAACGAGCATGATTTTTGAATCCACCGGCGACGGTGAACGCCATTTCATTCCGGCCAGACCTTCGCCGCCCGCGCCGCGCAGGACGCGCAGAAAAAACAGTTCCACCTGGTCGTCGGCATGGTGCGCCAGGGCAATGACGCGGGCTTTGCGTTTCTTCGCCATGCGCGCAAAAAAATCATGCCGTAATTTTCGCGCGGCCATTTCGACGGACAACTTTGTTTTTTTTGCAAATTCCTTCACGTTTGCCCGTCCGGCGGCGAAGGGCAGTCTCATCGCGGCGGCGGTTTGACGGACCAGTTTTTCGTCGGCGTTGCTGCTGCGTCCCCGGAGCTGGTGATTAAAATGCGCGACGGCCAGCCGCCACCGATGGTGGGATGAAAGTTTGTGGAGCGCATGCAGCAACGTCATTGAATCCAAACCGCCGGAGACGGCGACCAAAACCGCCTGCCCGTGTTTGAGCAGCCGGCGGTCCTGGATGTTGTTCCCGACGCGCTGAAGCAAATCGCTCACGCCTTGATGCTACCGCATTGGCGAAGCGGAGCAAGAGCGGCGGAACTTCAAGGTGAAACCATGAGGCGATAAAACCGCTGCGGCGAGGAACTCGTGGCATTGGTGTCGGACACCGTCAAACTGCCGTTGGTGGCAATGAGTGGTTTGCCAAGATTAATCCAGCTGGTCTGAAGCAAATTGGTCTTGTATTGCACCTGATAAACCAAGCCCGTCGTTGTCCCCCAAGTAAGATTGAAAGTGCTGGAAGTTTTGGTTGCCGCCTGGAACGCCGGCGGCAAAATCGGTGTCACGCTGATGTCGTCAAGGCCGAGATAGTATGGGGTGTCTTCAAATCCAAACTGGAGAACGGTGCTGGCGCTGGTGGCCGTGACAATGAATTGCAAATTGGTCCAGGTGGTAAATGGCAGGTTGGTCTGGTTGAAAATGGTCGTTCCATTCCATTGCACGAGAAATTGATTGGGGGTCGCTCCATACCGGTTGTTGGGATTGTCCAGCCACAGGGAGAGCAGATAATTCTGCCCTGGTGAAGTTATCAGCGTTTGGGAAAGATAACCCAACGAGCCGGATTGCCCCAGCGCCGCGCCATAAGTGCCGGAGTGCACAAAGCTGCTGGAGGACGTTACGATGTTGTAAGTGCTGCTGCCGTTCAATGTCCAGGAAGAGAAATTACCCGTCTCAAAGCCGCCGTTTTGAATCAGCGGCCCAATCTGCAAAGTGAACGGCAGGCTGACCGTCCAGCCGTTCTGGTTGGTGAAGACCAGGCTGACCGTGTAAGTCCCCACAGCCAGACTATTGGCTGCGGAAGTCAAGCTGGCCGTTAACGTGGTTTGTCCTCCGGCTGACAATGTTCCGCTTGTGGGCGAAGCGTTCAGCCAGGACGAAGTGTTGAGGACGCTCCAGTTCAACGAGGCCGAACCCAGGTTGCTCAACAGGAAATTTTGCGAAGTGATGCTGAACGGTCCGCCGACCGAACCGGCGGAGTTGAAACCGCTCGTTGGCGAAACGGCCAGCGGCGGCAGAACTTGCAGTGTGAACTGACGGAGCTGGGCGATGCCGGTGGTTTGATTGGTGAACCAGACGCTTGCAGAGTAGCTTCCCACCGCCAGGCTGTTGGCCGCCGACGTTAAACTAGCTGTGACGCTGGTTTGCTGGCCGCCCGCAAGCGTGCCGCTGCCAGGCGAAAAGTTGAGCCACGACGAGGTATTGATCAGGCTCCAGTTCAGCGCGGATGCGCCGGAATTGGTCAGCGTGAGATTTTGCGACGCGCCGCCAAACGGTCCGCCAGCCACGCCGCTCGCCGCGAATCCCGCCAATGGCGTGACGCCCAGAGGATCGGTCGAACCGGCGAGCGCGTTGATCAAATTTTGTCCGTTCGGCGTCCCCAGCCCCGTGCAAAGGTCATAGCCGTTCGTGGCGTAAAACAGACTGGGGCTGCTGGGCCAGGTGTTGTTGCCGGTCGTGACATCGTGAAAACAGTTGGCGTAGTTCGCTCCGGCGGCAAGGCTATAAATGGCGGGATTGATGAAGCCCACCGCCAATTGTCCGTTGGCCGCAGCTTGTTGATTGACCAGCGCGGTGAAGCCCGCCCACAACGGTGCGGCGCAACTCGTTCCGCCCACTTCCTCGCTTGAACCGTTGCCATAAGCCACATAAACATTGTCCGCCGTCAGCGCGACGTCGGGAATGTTCCGATTACTGGTCGAACCTCCGCGCCCGGACAGGTTGCTGACGTTCGTCTGCCAGCTTGGAAGGGAGTAGTAAGAACTGATGCCCCCGCTGCTGCCAACATAGCTGCCTTGGTCGAGACCCCAATTCCAAACCGTTTCCGACGAATAGGAACTGCCAGTGGCGGTCGTCAAAGTCGTTCCGCCCACCTCAGTAATGTAAGGGCTGCTCGACGGCGCATTATCCAACGAGGTGTTGTCAACGCCATTGACAGAACTTGCGCCAGTCGTAAAAGCGTCGCTGTCACCGGCTGCGTTGAAAAACGACTGGCCCACCCCCTGCATGCTTTTGAAGATATTGTCCGTCGTTGTGCTTGGCCCGCCACTCCAGCCCCAGGAGCTGCTCAAGTTTTTCACCGTGTTGCTGAAGGTAAGCATGGAGTTCAAAACGGCGTTTGGTTGGTTACCTTCAAACACCACTATTTTTGCCAACCCCGGAGCGATGGCCATCGCCATTTCGATATCCAGGGACACTTCAACGTTCGCACCGGAAATACCGCTGTAGCCAGGTATTCCGCTGACCCCGTTTGTCAAAACAGTTTGTATGACAATGCTCGTCCGCCCGCCGCCCGCCGCCGCCGCGTAAGCCGCAATGTCGTTGGAATAAAAACCATCAAATTCCAGCAAGCCGACCATCTGGCCCGCGCCGGTCAAGGTCACATTGGGCGCATAGGCATTGCGAAAATCATTGCCGAAATAGGCGCCGGAACCGTCCGGAGCCGAGCCGCTTTTGGGCGTGGCCCTGACCGCAGCCTGCGTCGCGTTAAGGCGGTGGAATTTCGGATGCGGACGGGAATAGTCGCTCAACCCTTGAATGTCCGCCACCGGCAATCCCATATCCACCGACGGTTCGACATCCGGCGCAAAAAAATCCCGCGCCTCCGCCGGATGACGGTAAGTCCGCAAGGTGATATGAAACGCCCTTTCAACCGCCGATGCCGGGCCGATCACGTCCAAGACCAACCGGTTCGCACTTGTGCCCGCCACGGTCAAACCGTTCCGCTGTGCAAAATCAATGACCGATTGATAATCCTGTTCTGTCGGGCCGAACTGTTCCGTGAATTGCTCCAGTGTCAGAAATTTGTGGTAATTCGCGCTGCCCGGATCGTAAAGCTGTTGTAGCAAAGCATCGAGCGCCGCCCCGTTCCGCAACGGCAGGCCGATGGTCAGTTGCAGACTTTTTGTCGCCGGCAGTTGACCCGTTGGCTGCAAATTGAAACGCGCCACCGCCGCCGGCACGTGACCATGCAAAACCTGTCTTTCCGCCGCAATGCCCGGATAAATTGCGCTGAAAAACAGCGCCATGCCGACGCCCCTTGCACCCAATAACGACCGAAATCTCAACATAAAGCGCAATTTTGATTAAAGGGACAATCTGTAACGGCTAAAATCCACCGGACGCAGTCTTTGTTTTGTTTCGTACAGACTGCTAAAAGCAAACCGCATTCCACATTTAATTAAGCGGAAACGATACATATTCTTAGTACAATTTATGCTCAGAGAACACGCAAGTCAAATCCGATGTTGTCGAAAAAAAATTGCCCGTCTCCTTCCGTGACACTAACGTCCGTTTGTGGCCGTCAAACTTACCATCCTCGGCAGCGGTTCCGGTGGCAATTGCGCCTACCTCGAAACCGATGAAGCCCGCATCCTCGTGGACGCCGGGTTCAGCCCGCGCCAGATCCGCCAGCGCCTTGCCACCATCAGCCGGGTGCCGGAAAATCTCACCGCCATCCTGGTCACGCACGAACATTCCGACCACGTCCAGGGATTGATCGGCATCGCCGCCAAACTGAACATCCCGATTTATTGCAACCGCGCCACCAAGGAAGCGTTTGAATTTCAATTACAGACCAAATTCGACTGCCATCTGTTCAATACTGGCGCGAGCTTTGAAATCGGCGACCTGCTGGTGGACACTTTTGCCATCCCGCACGATGCCCAAGATCCCGTCGGTTTTTTGATCCGCACCGCCGCCGGCAACATCGGTTTTGTCACCGACCTCGGCCACATGACGAAACTGGTGATCGAACGCATCCGCCCGGCCAATGTCCTCGTGCTCGAATCCAATCACGACGTGAAGATGCTGCAGGATTGTCCGCGCCGCTCGTGGAGTCTCAAGCAGCGCATCCTTGGCCGTCACGGCCATCTTTCCAATGAAGCCGCTGCCGAAGCCGCCGCGCAAATCATGTCCGCCGGCCTGCGCCACCTTTACCTTGCCCATCTCAGCAGCGAATGCAACCGCCCCGAACTGGCGCATTACGTCATGAGCGAATGCCTGCACCAGATTGGCGCCACCCACGTCCGACTCCAGCTCGCCGCGCAGGACGTGCCCTGCGCAACGTTGGAATTGAAAATTGAAAATGATTGCCCGGCAAAAAACCAAATGTAAATTTGAGTTGCAAATCGCGTGAAAAACATTCGTTTCAAAACCGATTATCGCCTTTGGTTGTGGACGGCTCTTGCGTTGTTTTTTGCCAGTTGGTTCCCGCCAATTGAATTTGTGTAAATTCGTGAAATTCGCGTCAAAAGTTTTTTGTTCAGCCAGATTTTCTTCTTTGCGATTTAACTCCGGCACGCAAAACTCCTTGAAATGTTCCGGGTCCAAAAAATCACCTCGCTCGACCTGCCCGAGCTCGCGCCGTATCGCACGATGCGCCGGCCGCTGGAGCATGAACGGCAGGGTATCTTCGTGGCCGAAGGTGAAAAGGTCGTGCGCCGCCTCCTTGAAAGCCATTTTGAAGTCGTCTCCGTCCTGCTGCCCGAAAAACATCTGGAAGCATTTCGCCCGCTGCTCGAAGCACGCCCGGAAAAACTCGCCGTTTATCTGGCGGACAAAAAGCTGCTGGAATCCCTCATCGGCTTTTCCATGTATCAAGGCCAGCTCGCCGTCGGGAAGATTCCCCCGCCCGCTTCGTTGGATGACATTTTATCAAAGAATCCGAAACCGCTGCTCCTCGTGGCCGTGGACGCGCTGACGAGCGCGGAAAATCTCGGCGCGCTGGTGCGCAACTGTGTCGCCTTCGGCGTCCAGGCGCTGATTGTCGGCGAAACTTCCAGCAGTCCGTTTTTGCGCCGCGCCGTGCGCAATTCCATGGGCACGATTTTGCAATTGCCGGTCATCGAACTGGCCAAACTCGGCCAGCGGCATCAGTTCACTACCAAACCGCACACCACGACCCAAACGCTCGTTGAATGCCTGAAGGAACTTCGCGCCCGCGGTGTCCGTTGCATCGCGGCGCATCCGCACGCCAATGGCAAAACTCTGTCGCAGGCGGATTTTTCCGGCGATTGCTGCATCGTCTTCGGCAGCGAGGGCGACGGCATTTCCGCACCGGTGTTGGAAGCCTGTGATGAAGCGGTGGCCATCCCATTGCCGCCCACGGTGGACTCACTTAATGTGGGCGCCGCGGCGGCGGTTTTTCTTTACGAAGTCGCCCGTCAGCGTGGGAAGATGGCATGACGGAGCAGTGGATTGGTGGATAAATGGATTGATGGATTGATGAAAAAGCGCGGGCAGTATTTCTTCCCAACAATCCAACAATCCAATAATCCATCAATCCAATATGAACACCTGCTCGTAAACCTCGCGAATGGCTTTGCGCCATTTCGCCAGCGCGTTTCCAAATTCCTCCGGCGTGGTAAAACCACAGCGCACGGAAACGCGATAATACGGCGCGGGATCGTCCGGCAGAACCGTTTCACCTTCGTAACTCCACCGACGTAAAATGGCTTCGACGCGGCGCAACTTGCGGTAATTGTCCAACAGCTTGTCCGCGTCCGGCAGCACCCCCGCAGCGCGCGCCCGTTCGAGCGCGCGCAAGGTGTTTGCCTCCTGCCAGCCTTTTTCAAGGCACAAAGCCTGGGCGATGAATTCCGCATCCATCAAACCGCCTTTGCCGGTTTTGATGGCCAGATCATCCTGGCCGCGCGGCGTCCGCTCCTTCTCGATCCGCATCCGCATTTGGTGGATCTGCTTCTTCCAGCCCAATGTAAGGCAGGCAGGTGGCGGAGGACAGGCTTCCAGCCTGTTTCTCTTTTCTCGTTTCCGTTGAGATGAAGACCGGCTGGAAGCCTGTCCTGCGTTTGAAAAATTCGTCAATGTCGCCGCCAGTTTTTGAAACTTTTCGCCCAGCGCAAAATTTCCGGCCACGGGCCGCGGGCGCGTGAGCGCCTGGATTTCCCAGAGCTGCGCCCGCTGCCGGTAATATTCCTCGTAAGCTGCCAGTGTGTTGACCAGCAAACCTTTCTCGCCGTCGGGACGCAACCGCGCGTCGGTGTGAAATACAATCCCCTGCTCCGTCCGGCGCGACAGCAATTCCTTCATGTTCACGGCCAGCCGTTGCAATTTCGGCAATGCCTTCGCCTTCGCATCCGTGACAAACAGGAGGTCAAGGTCGGAACCGTAATCAATTTCACACCCGCCCAGTTTGCCAAGGCCGATAACGACGAACGGCGGCGTCCGGATTTTGTTTTTGCGCATGACAACTTCGAGCGCGTATTGCAGGCAGGCGTCGGCGAGCGCGGAGAGTTCGGCGAGATTTTGCTCGAAATCGGCGAGGCCCAGGATGTCGCGCAGGCCGAGGCGCATCAACTCGGCCTCGTGATAACGGCGCAGCCAGAAAAACTGGTCTTCGTCATCGTGTCCGTGGCGCAAATCCTTCAAAATCTCCGGCGCCATTTTGCGCTGGCGCAGGCGCCCGCCGGCCACAAAATCGTCAATTAAATCCGGATCGCGAATGGCGGCCTCGGCCAGAAATTCGGAACGGTCGAACAGCAACAACATCAACTCAAACGCCGCCGGGTTGCCGTTCCACATTTCAAACAGCGCCGTGCGCGTGCCGTAAGCCTCAATGAAGCTGTCCAATCGCGTCACCACGCGGTCGGGATCGGAAAGAATTGGGGATTTCGGACACCGACTTTCGTCGCGTGCTCGTGATTTATCGGAGTTGCGGAATGCGGATTTTTTAGGACAAAGAGCCAGTAATTTCAGGATCAATTGCCGGGCCAGTTCCGTCGTGTGCGGCGACACATGAACGTAACCCGGGCCTTCGGTGAATTCCTTGAGCAGGCGAAACGCCGTCTCCGGGTCGCGAAACGAATGCGCGGCGAGCAGGTTTTCCCATTCCGCCTCCGCGCCATCGAATTCCGGTGGCAGGACCGCGTGCGTTGATTTGGGCGCGTCTGATTTCAGGAGTTGGTCATAAACCCGCCGCACATTGCCGGTGTGCCTTTGCCGCGCGGCCTCAAATTCCGCCCATGACTTGAAGCCCATCAACCGCGCCAGCCTCAGTTGCGCCTGGCGGTCGGCGGGAATCGTATGCGTCTGCTGATTTTCCTCCATTTGCAGGCGATGCTCGACATCGCGGAGAAACTGGTAGGCGGCGGCGAGTTGTTGCGCTTCCTCTTCCGCCAGCAATTTGTACTGCGCGAGTTTGGCGAGGCACGGAAGCGTTTGCGCGGTTTGCAGAAACGGCAGCCGGCCCGCGTGTAAAATTTGCAGCGATTGGGCGACAAATTCAATTTCCCGGATGCCGCCGCGCCCCAGTTTGACGTTTCGATCCAATTCTTCCGCCCCAACGATTTCCTTCTCGATTCGATCCTTGACCGCGGCGACTTCGTGGAGCACGTCGGCGCTGAGCGAAGGCGGAAAACGGAACGGCTGGATCATTTCGAGGAACTCGGCCGCCAGACTTTCGTCGCCGGCGACACCCCGCCCCTTGATGAGCATCATCCGCTCCCAGGTCTGTCCCCATTCCGTGTAATAATTTTCATAGCTTTCCAGTGAACGGCACAGCGGCCCGGCGTCGCCTTCGGGTCGCAATCGCAAATCAATGCGGAACAACATTCCGTCCGGCGTCACGCGGGAAACTTCGGCGATGAAAGCTTCGGCGAGCTTGTTGAAAAACTGGCGGTTGGACATCGTGGCACGCTGCGCTTTTTTCTTCGCCGGCGTTGCTTTGAACACTTCGCCCTCATCGCCGTGGAGGAACAGCACGTCCACGTCGGAGCTGTAATTGAGTTCCTGCCCGCCGAGCTTGCCCATGCCGAGCACACAAGATTCCGTGCGCCGCCAGTTCCCCTCCGCGTCCTGATGAAAAGGCTGGCCGAATCGTTCCGTGAATTGCTGCCGGCAAATCCGCCACACGGCGTCCAGGCACGCGTCGGCCAGGTCCGATATTTCGCGGGTGATTTCAACCACGTTGCTGAGGCGGGCCAGGTCGCGCGCAGCAATGCGCAGCATTTCACGCTGCTTGAAGCGGCGCAGTTCCGCCAGCGCGCCGGCGTAATCGCACGCCTCCAGTTTCGGTTTCAACCCGCCTTCGATCTCGCGTCGAACGCCATCCGCGCGGCGTGGAAATTTGAGCTGTTCGACGTCAAGCCCCGACAGCCAGCCGGGATTTGCGACCAGCAAATTGCCGAGCGCCTGTGAACCGCTCAACAGCGCAACCACGACGCGAATCTGGTCCGGGGGAAATTTTGCAAGCTGGGGGCCGGCGCCCGCCGCAGTGAGCAAACCGAGGAAATGTCTGACCCGGGCCGGGTCGGCGGAAGTTCCTGCCGGTTTTTGCCAGTCCGATGCTTTCATGGGACGAATGCTCGTCAGTTTTTGGAACGCGTATAAATTCCTTCAATGAAATCAACCGCCTTGCGACAAAGCGGCTCCCAGTCGAGTTCGGCCTCGACCCGCGCGGCGGATTGGACGGCGCGGATTTGCCAGGCCAGGGGCGGTTCATCAAGCCAGTCGAGGATTTTTTTGCCGAAATCCGCGCCATTGAATTCCGAGAAGCGCACCATCGGGTCGTTTTGGAAATAGTCCCGGATGCTTTTGAGGGGCGTGCAGACGGCGGGCAGTCCGCTGGCGACGTATTCGACGACCTTGGCGACGAAGGCACAGTGCGTGCCGGCGGATTCGTCATAGGGCACGATGCCCACGCTGGCGTCGGCCAGATGTCTGGCCACTTCGGCATAAGGCACAAAGCCGGTGCTCTCGAAATGAAAATCAGGGATATGTTCCTGCGCGCGGTTCAAAAAATTTTCCAGTGCGGCGGTGCGCTGGCCGACAAATCGAAAGATGGTGCCGGGACGGTTTTGGGTCACGTGTTGAATCGCGCCAAACGCAATGTCGCCGAAGTGATGAAAATCCAGCGTGCCGTGCATGACGACGACCGGCGGACGGTTGGGCGCAATCATCCGCACATAAAATGGAAAATATTCCGCCGCATAGCCGTAGTAAATCGGCAGGATTCTTTCGCGCGGATAGCCGCGTTCGACAAAGTAATCGGCCAGCGTGTCGGAAATCGCCAGGACCCCGTCCACGCCGTAGCGGGCGGGGATGGAAATTTCGTAACGTTTGAGCATCTCGACGAACGGACGGGGCGCGATGTAGGCCGGCCAGGTTTCCATGAAACCGGTGAGGAGGTCGGGAAAATTCATCACGACCGGCACGTTCAGCCGGCGTTTCAACCGGCCGGCGGCCACGGCGGAAATCGCGTGTTGCGAGAGCAGCAAATCGAATTTTATCGTGCGCGCGGCCCGGGTGACCAGGCGCTGCAAAAAAGACGGATAGAGCAGGTATTTGAAATTCCGCAGCCGGGCATAACGGCCCATTTGCCAGGCGGTGAACTGATGCAAATGGACGCCGAATTTTTCTTTGACGGATTCGGATTCGGCGATCTGCGGGCAAAAAACGTGGACTTCATGGCCGCGCCGGACCATTTCTTCGACCAGATAAACGGCCTCCGCCGAGCCGCCGCCGGACGGCGGATAAAACGGTTCATGGGTCAGAAACGCGATACGCAACGGGAATTTGGATTCGCGCACGCGATGACGCTATGCAATTTTGGCCGGGCCATTCAATCATAATCAGCGTCCGCCGGCAGGCAAAAAGTTTGACAAGTGCGGCTGGGACTTTAGATTGCGTGCTCTCCGGATGGGGTCGTAGCTCAGTTGGTAGAGCGCCTGAATGGCATTCAGGAGGTCAGGGGTTCGAACCCCCTCGGCTCCACCATCCCGATAAAAATCGCATGATGTATTACACCTACGTTATTGAAAGCGTCAGCCATCCTGAGAATCGCTACATTGGATACCCCTCTGACCTGAAAACTGGTTTGATTTGGTTTGATTTACCTTGATTAGGTCTGACCCGGCGCGGTTCGGTGTTAATTTGATTGCCCGTCCCATTCCGCGCACAGAAGTTCCGCCTGCTGCAAAACCGTCTGCGTCGCCTTCTCCTGCTTGTCTGGCGGGTAGCCATGTTTGCGGAGAACGCGTTTGACCATGACACGGAGCTTGGCGCGGACGGATTCTTTGGCTGTCCAGTCAATGCTGACGTTCTCGCGAATGGTTTTCAGCAGTTCACGGGCGATAAAGCGAAGGCACTCGTCGCCGAGCACTTTAACGGCGCTGTCATTGGTTTCGAGCGCGTCATAAAAGGCGACTTCGTCTTCCGCCAACCCGAGTTTTTCGCCGCGTTTGGCTGCCTCGCGCATTTGCTTGGCGAGCGCAATCAATTCTTCAATCACGGCGGCGGCTTCGATGGCCCGGTTTTGATATTTGCGGATGGATTCCTCCAGCATCTCGGCGAAGGACCTGGACTGAATCAGGAACTTGCGCGAGCGAATCTTGATTTCGTTGTTCAGCAGCTTGCGCAGCGTTTCGACCGCAAGGTTCTTTTGCGGCAAATTCCGAACTTCCGCAAGGAACTCGTCGGACAGGATGGAAATGTCCGGCTTCTTCAAACCCGCGGCGGCGAAAATATCCACGACTTCATCTGAAGACACCGCGCGGGAAATGATTTGCCGGATGGCATGGTCAATGTCGTCGGCAGTTTTCCTCTTTTCGCCGTCGCCCTTCGCCAGCACCGCGCGCACCGCCTGAAAGAATCCAACGTCGTCGCGGATTTCGATGGCCTTTTCGTTTGGCACCGCGAGCGCGAAGGCTTTCGACAAATCCGTGACTGCCTGCATGAACTTCTGTTTGTGCTCTTCCGGCTTCTTTTCCTTCGCGGCCTTTGCGAGTAAATGTTCCTGCGCGGCGGGAAGCAGACTCAACTTCTGCGCCGGTTTGCCGCTCGTCCATTTTGACCGGTCAAACCCATGGAAGAAATCACAGCAAACCTCGTATTTCTCCTGCATCACGGCGACTGCTTCTTCCTGATCAATCGCCGTCTCACCTGTGCCGCCGCTTTCCGTGTAAACGGCGAGCGCTTCCTTCAATTCCTGAGCCAGTCCCAGATAATCCACCACCAACCCGCCCGGCTTGTCCTTGAAAACGCGGTTCACGCGCGCGATGGCCTGCATCAGCCCGTGACTGCGCATCGGCTTGTCCGCATACATCGTGTGCAGGCTGGGCGCGTCGAAGCCCGTCAGCCACATGTCGCGCACGAGAACGATTTTCAACGGGTCTTGCGGATTCTTGAACCGCTTGGCCAGCGCCTCGCGCCGGGGCTTGTTGCGAATGTGGTCCTGCCATGCCAACGGGTCGGACGCTGAGCCGGTCATCACGATTTTTATCACGCCCTTGTCGTCGTCTTTGTGATCCCAGTCGGGGCGCAATTTGCGGATGGCCTCGTAAAGTTCGTAGCAGATGCGCCGGCTCATGCAGACAATCATCGCCTTGCCGTCCATCACCTCCAGGCGCGCGTCCCAATGCTTCACGAAATCCTCGGCGATGAGGCTGAGGCGTTTCTCCGCGCCGACGACCGCCTCCAGCGCCGCCCACTTCGTTTTGAGCTTTTCCTTGTGGTCAAGTTCTTCGCCTTCGGTGGCTTCCTCGAAGTTTGGGTCAATCTTCGGACGCTCTTCCGGCTTCAACTCCAGCTTCGCGAGGCGGCCCTCGTAGTAAATCGGCACGGTGGCCTTGTCCTCCACTGCGCGCTGGATGTCGTAAATGCTGATGTAATCGCCAAAGACCGACCGCGTGTTCGCGTCGCTCTTCTCGATGGGCGTGCCGGTGAAGCCGATGAACGAGGCGTTCGGCAGCGCGTCACGCATGTGCCGGGCGAACCCGTCTATGAAATCGTATTGGCTGCGATGCGCCTCGTCGGCGATGACGACGATATTCCGCCGGTCGGAAAGTGACGGATGCTTCCCGCCTTTCTCGTCCGGAAAGAACTTATGAATGGTGGTGAAAATCACGCCGCCGCTTGCCACTTTTAGCAATTCGCGTAAATGTTCCCGGCTTTCGGCCTGAACCGGTTTCTGTCGCAGTAATTCGTAGCAACGCGAGAACGTGCCGAACAATTGGTCGTCCAAATCGTTCCGGTCGGTGAGCAGGATAAGCGTCGGATTCTCCATCGCCGGTTCCAGCACTAGTCGTCCGGCATAGAAAGCCATCGTGAGCGACTTGCCCGAACCCTGCGTATGCCAGACCACGCCCACGCGCCGGTCACCAACTGCACCTCCGGCTTGTGGACGCGCGAAGTAACCGCCGGACTTGTCCTTCAACTCGTCGCCGGATGCCGCTGCGCCACATGCACGCAACGTTTCTTCAATGGCCGTTCTGACGGCGTGGAACTGATGATAACCCGCCATCTTCTTGATGACCGATGTGCCGCCGTCATCCTCAAAAACGATGAAATGCCGGACGAGATCGAGAAATCGCCGCTTGTCGAACACGCCGCGCAACAGCACTTCCAATTGCGGCATCGAAGCAGGGGCAACCGTCTCGCCCTCAATCGTGCGCCACGGCATGAACCGTTCCTTGTCCGCGCTGATCGTGCCGATGCGCGTTTCGAGGCCATCCGAAATCACGAGCACGGCATTGTGAATGAAGAGCGACGGAATCTGTTGCTTGTAGGTTTGAAGTTGATTGAACGCTGCCCAGATGTCCGCTTGCTCATCCGCTGCATTCTTCAACTCGATGACACCTAGCGGCAGGCCGTTGACAAACAGCACCACGTCGGGCCGCCGGTTATGCTGGTTTTCGATGACCGTGAATTGATTCACCGCCAGCCAGTCGTTTGCCTCCGGGTCGTCGAAATCCACCAACCGCACAATCTCCGCGCCGATGCTGTCGTCTTTGCGCCGACACTCAACCGCGATTCCATCCACGAGCATCCGATGAAACGCCCGGTTGTTGGCGATGAGCGATGGATGCTGTGGCACCGTGACTTTGCGAAACGCTTCGTCCAACGCCTCGGTCGGCAATGTGGGGTTCAACTTCCGCAGCGCCGCTCGCAATCGCTTGGGCAACAACCCATCGCCGAGGCTGGTTCGTTCCGCCGCCAATTCACCCGGCGCAATCTCCGGCCCATGCAGCACCACAAACCCAAGCTCACCGAGCCACGCCAGCGCGGCATCTTCTACGACGGATTCTGTAAAGTGCTCGCTCATCGGTTCATACCAAGTATGATTTGTTAACACATTTTAATATCCGCAGCCGGTTGTGGTTCGTTGTGAACCGTTGTCGCCGTTTGTGTTCCATCTTGAGCCGTGTCAATGTTTGCTAACACTTGCTAACACTCTCACCGCCCGATTTCCAAGCACCGGGCGGATACCAGCCCAAAACTAACATTTAGTGCAAGTGTATTTGTATTAAATGCTGCAATTAGTGTGTTTCGGACGCTGTTCGATATATACTCGGAATCAGGATGAGCCGGAATAAGCCGGAATAAGCCGGAATAAGCCGGAAAGAGCCGGAATGAACCGGGAAAAGCCGTCATTTAACCGAGTCTCCATCTCGCGCCCCGACCCCAGCCCGTGGTTGTCACCGATCCCAACGTTTTCAATACGGTCAGGTCTTCTCGAACTGCCCGGCTCGTAAGGTTACCCAACTGGGCAGCGATTTCGCGCACAGCCATTCCACCGCCCGGACCAGAACCTAAAACCTCAAGTACCCGCCTTTGCCGCTCCGTCACGTCCTTGGCGACACGCAACGGTGGCACGTAACGACTGGGGCGAAACCGCACCATCACGCAACCTCCAGCCTCCTCGATCTCAGGCCGTGGCAGGCCGGCACGTGTTACCAACTCGGCCATCTTGATCGTCCCGCGACCCCACGCCTCAATCACGCCCCGGCGGTAGAACACACGGGCGATCAGCGGATTCCACGGCAAAGATTCGTGCGGCTGGAACAGCGCTTCCGCCGTCAGCCCGAAGTGCAGCGTGCCTGACGACGTGATCTCCAGCCGGTCATCGTAAAGCGCCACCGCGATTGAGCCGCCGCCAATGCTGTAATCGCGGTGACACACCGCATTAGCCAGCGCCTCGCGCAAGGCCACCGGCGGATAGAGAGGATCATCCACCCGCTCAAACAGGTTCGGCTGTACACGCCCGGCCACCGGCAGGTTATCCCTAAGAAACCGCTCGGCCCGGAGCAGCAGATCAAAGGCGTTGCCGTGAAACTGCCGGTTATCCAGAAATTCCGTCTTGTCGCGACCACAAAAACGCGCCACGCGCAGCAGACATTGCGGCATGGCCGCTTCCAGCCGTTCGGCACGGCCAAATAAAACGACTGCGGCGCGCAACAACTGTTCGTTACGCATCAATCCCAATCCTCGCAGCACCTCCGCCGGATCGCGTACCCCGGGATCTTCAATCCGGCCTCGACGGATGGACTCCTCCAGCGTGCGGATGATTTCAGCCGCATCCAGATCGGCAACCAACCATCCGTCCGCCGGCTCATTCTCCCAACGGCGTTCGCCGTGTAACCGCTCCAGCAACATCCGGTGATACTCATCTCCGGACAATTCCGGACTCGTGTTTCCCACCCGGCGGAAGGCTCGTCCCTTGTAGCTGTAGGGCCGGTTTGACCCCTGCGACACCGTCACCACCAGCACCTGCCGGCCCGCCGCCACGTCCACACGCTCGATGGAAGGGAACACCGGCGGCTCAATCTCTCTCAACTCCTGCGCCACCTCCTCAATCGTGTGATCGGAAACCATCTGGCCGGCGATGCGTCCGTCCGGTTCGACGCCGAAGAGCACGCGACCGCCGCGATGATTGAGCATACCGCAAAGAGTCTGCGTCGCCGCACGGCGTTCGCCCGTGGTGCGTTTGAACTCCAGCGTCTCGGATTCGCCGGCGCGCACCCAACTTTCCAGTTGCAACATTGAAATCATGCGCCGCCCTCCAGTTTGCACATTGTGGCGGGCACGCGCAACTCGCCTTCTTTTGCGATGGATTTGATGAGGCTCATCTTCGCTGGTATTTTAACCAAAAAGGGTATGGTTTCGGGTCTGGGATGTTGGCAGACGCGTAGCCGCTTTGCTGAACGACCGGCGGTGGGATTTTTGGCATGGTCGGCGGGCGGGGAAAATCCCGCTTGGCCAGATACGGCCCACCGAAAGGAATCGCCGTCGGATCAAACGGACCATCTTTGACCGGGTCAGGATAGCCGGTTTCAAACGGCGACATCGCCTTGGCGTTTTCCCGCGCCCAGGCCAGCCATGCTTCTTGTTCGGAAGTGAGACTGCCATTCTGACTATCCCGCCAGCGCCGCTCGCACGCGCTGACAAATTCCACGATGGTTTGGTGCAGCCGCCACCATTCCGCCGCTTTCAGCAAATCGTCTGCCCGGGTTTGGGCCGTGGCTTCCAAAGCCTCTGCATGTTTTCGCTTCCGCTCTTCTTCGCGGCGAATTACTTCCTCCTTTTCGCACTCACGCCGTCGTTTTTCCCATTCAATGGCTTGTTTTTTCCTTTCAATCGCTTCCTGCTCCCGACGCCGGACCGCAGCCGCAAAGTATCTGCGAATTTCAGTGACAATTTCGGGAAGAAGCGATTCGAGCGAAACTTTTCCATCGTCCTTCCATTGCTTGATTTTGCCACTCGAATAACGACTGTTCGAGAGCGAGAAAATCAGTTTGCCCGAAGGAACGCGCGAATCCTCATGCGGTTGCCAGCTTCGGCGACGGCCAGTTTCAGTTGATGCCACCAATTCATCCTCGATTTCGAGATAAAGCCGGTCGTTGCCCTTCCGAAAACACCCGGCTTGTCGCCCACCCTTTGGCTGGGTGAACGGGATTCCTGCCAACTCCACATTCGTAACGATGACATGAAAACACTTCGCCGTCAGTTCAATTGAGTCTCTCCCGACTTTTGCCATGGGTGAAAACATGTCACCAGCCCAAACACGATTGTCGTAGCTGGGTTTTGCGGTTTTCAACATCCGCAATAACTCGGCTGCCAATGGATGCAACTGATTGGTTGTCTCTGGCAATGAAAGCGTCTTGGGCAGCGGCTTTTCCGCTGCTTTGACAAATACTTCGTTGGCAGTCGGCGGCAACGGTGTTTTCTCCGGCTTCTGCCCGGCGGCGACTTTTGCCCAGTAACCGGGAGTGGGTTTGAGCACACTCAATTTCTTGCAGCGCTTCGCCAGCGCCACATCGGAAATGCCCAACTCCGCCGCAACCTTGGTCGTCGGCATCGACCACAGCCGCTCGTATAGTTCCTCACGGGTGAGTTCGTTGCGGCGATCGCTCATAACCTCAGAATTCAGCGGCGGCGGACACGTCTGCCTGCCGAAGCCTTGGCGAAGGCAGGCGCAATTCGCCCGACAGCAGCGCGGCTTCTTCCACTGTGGATTCGGCAAATCGCGCGCTCATTGGAGCCGGTTCAGCTTGGCGGCAGCAACGGACGTTGGCCGTCCTCGTTGACCAGTGCTTCGTCGAAGCCTGAGGCGAGTTTCACCACCCGGAAATCGATCTTCCCATCAGTTTTCAATCGCTCGCAGTACTTGCAGAGCGTCGTTTCATCCTCCGTGATCAGCAACCGCGCCTGCTGCACAACGGCTTGCGCAATAATTTTGAAATCGTCCTTTACTGAATCGCGTTGGCCGGTATTTCCCAACTGCTGGCGGTAATGACGCACATTCAACTCTGCACATTTCACGGCCTCCGGCAGGTTGAATGGCAGCACACGAAAATTCCGCAGCGGCAGATCGGTAATAGGCTGCACAACTGAAAACTCCGCCGCCACGACGGTCGGCAGCAGCATCACCACGCTGTGTTCGAGGAAATATTTGTAGTAACTCCGGGCAGCCTGATGAAACGGACGGTTGCGATCCACCAGGCTGATGAGGAAACCCGTGTCCAGCACGGCCATGTTATTCATCGCCACTCCCCCTCATGTCGTTCAGCCAGGCAACGCTGTCCGGCACCTTCGCCCAGGCTTTGGTTCCCTTGGCAATCGCAGCCTCCAACTCCGCTTCATCGTAAGAAGGCCCTTTTCCCACGAAGGCAATCAGCCGGATGTCGCGCAGTTCTCCGGTTTTCACGTTCTCCTGCGCGGATACATGCACCTGAACTTTGCGATAAAGGTAGTTTTCCTTCTGTTCCCGCAGGAAATCCTCCGAACTCAGCGCCACCAGCCGCTTCCCGGTGTCGTCGTTGACTAGATGCACATTGGCCGCCGTCGTCCCCCCCATGTCCACCACCGTGCCGACGGCATATTTTTCCACTGCCACCCAATCGTCCTCATCCGGAGTGCGGTAATCGGTTTCCCTCGAAATCTTGATTGGCTTAAACGTTTTTTCGGAAGAATCAATGGCAACGTAATAATCCGAGCTGGTGCGGGCGCGTTTCTGCCACTGCTTGACCACCTCGGCGCGCTTGGGATCAATGTCGCCCAGCGCGTCTTCGTGATGAAGTTTGCGCAGGTCAGGCTCCAATGTTGCCGCCAGAAGCGCGGGGAGGATGAGCAACAATTTGTAAGACCCGTCGTGAATCTCCAGGCGAACCTCATCCAACGGCACCCGCCGCTGTCCGCCCGCCAGAAACGCCTCGACCTCGGAATTGAACTGGTTGAACAGGGATAATCCGATGGTGGCCGGAGTGACTTCCCGCTGATTCACTTTGGCCCGCAACGTAAAGCTGATTTGATTCGCCGTTCCCATGTCCAAAAGCAGTATCGGTTTTTCCAGTCAAGCCGTCAAATCCGCAACTCACCAGACAGCCCCGAACGCTTTCGGGGCAGCGCGGCGAGCAATCGCAATCCAACCTTCTGTGAGCGGTTGAGGTTTTGTGTACTCATTTTCTTGATCCATCCTGGATGGATCGCCGCACGATTTTGATCAACTCATTTAACTGGGCCTTACGCTCCGGGGTTTCGAGCCGGTTACGGCGATCTCTTTCTGCTCGTGAAACATGGCCGGAAAGTTTTAGCGGATTGATGATTTCGCCGAACGTTTCCTGCGCAAGAAAATTCAAGCGCCGCTCCATCTCGTTCACAAGATCAATGCCGCGCCGGGATTGAGAAGGCCGGACGTAGGGACCAAAGGAAGTGAAGAAAAAATCAAAGTCATAGTGTTCCGGATCGCCCAGATGGTTGCGGGACTGGGCATGTAGCGGATTGAAAGAAAGATGGTTTCCGGCCCGGGAAATCACGGGGTTGCAGCCTTCACGGTTGTCGCCAGTCTTGCCGATGTAAAGCTTCACGGTCTTTGTGGTGCGATGGCGGGCGACCATGACATAAACGGCGTATTCCCGGTGGGTGGCTTCAGCAGGCACATGCAAGCGGCCCACGTTCATGCGTGAGCCTCCACATGTTTGGCGGCGGCGGGCACGCGCAACTCGCCCGACAGCAGCTTCGGCAGCAGCGCGTCGCGCAACGCGGCGAGGGTGCGGGATTCGTGAATGTTCGCGATGATTCGGTCAATCAGCGGTTGAATCAGTTCGCTGAACTTGGCGGCCAAAGTTTCTGGCGGCAAGGCGACTTCGTAACGAGCGATGTCCTGCCAATTGGTGCGCGGCATCTTCGTGCCGGTTGAAGCCGCGTCGGTATGGTTCACAAGCTCGACACTGGAAACATGACCGAGCACGAAACCGAACCACGCTGGCTCTTTCGGCGTGACGACCAAAATGTCAGTTGAGCAAACACCGTCCAACGGCGCAACGCCAACTTTGTGGAAGTAGGGACGCAGCTTGCCGAAGAGAATCTCTCCGCGCATGAATTCAAATTTATTGCTTTCAAGTTCGTCGGCGTGCCCCCAATCCGAAAGCGCGATACAGCGGCGCGGCATGTGTTCAAGGCCGATGTAGGGTGTAGCTGGCTTGATTTCGTCAGGCTGGACGCCACGCCGCGGATTCTCAGCAACGTCACCGAGTGTGCCCTCGCGCCAGCCTTTGGGAAGACCGGCTTGGGTGGCGTCCACGAACCGGCTCTGGAAGAGCGCCCGGGCCAGCGCCTCCAACGTCTCGTTCATCCGCCGGTTCAAATCAATCTTGTCGTCCAGCGAACCCAACACCGAAGCAATGGCGCGTTGCTCGGAGAGGGGTGGGACGTGAACTGTGAAAGTTCGGAAATCTTTTAGAAGTAAGTTCTTTTGGGTAGTGCCGGCTGCAAATTCACTAAGCCGGGCGTTGTCAAATTGGAGAAGATAGTAGAAAAGCCGTGGCAGAATAATTTTCTGTTTCGGTTTCAGGATGGCCACACTTTTTTGGAACGTCGTCCGGTAGGTTTTGGGATCATCGGCGGCTATAGCCATCCGCCCAATAGTTCCAGTGTTGGTAAAAAGGATATCACCCGGAGATAAATTGGTTCGTTGGTGTGTCTCCAAAAAGTCCGACTCGGCTATTTGGCGAGCGTTGTCATAAACCAAGCGACCGCCGAGAACATCTTTCACACTGAGGAAATAGTAACCAGAGCCATTTTCATCTCGGCAATCGCCGTGTTTGCCGTCCGTTATTAGGCTGCACAGGTCACTCAGACACATCTTTTGCCACCCGCTCACTTCGCGCCTCCTTTGCCCGCCCCGACGGGGCGCCGGCCTGACGCCGCCGCCACCACTTCCAAGGACGGAAAGGTCATCAGGGACGAAAGGGGGCGCGGCATTTTGGTCGTTTTATTCCTTGAAGTCATTTCCAGGGTCCTTGCTTGGCGCGGTAGGCGAGCCGGGCGCGGGTCATGCGTTCGCGCAGGCCGCCTTCCTTGAGAAAATCCTGCTCCAGCCGCTTGAGTTGCTGATCCAGCAGGTAGCAGGTCACTTTGATCAGGCCCGCGATCACGTTGGCGCAGATGGCGGGGTCGGGGTGTTCGATGCCTTTCTTGAAGGTCTGGTAGCTGGCGCCGGGCGTGCGGTTGAGCCGGCGGAGGCGTTGGGCGTAAGGGTGGTCCGGCGTCCATTCCTCGATGCCGCGGTTGCGCATGAAGTCGCGGTAGTCTTCGAGCAATTCCTTCTGGCTGGCACGGGCAACGTTGGTGAGCTTGAGCTCGGTTTCCTTGGAAGTCGCGGACGCCTCGCTGCCTTCGAGGATGTTTTGTTTGCCGGATCGGGCAGCCTGCACCATCTGGTCATGGGTGCGGGATTTCCGGTCTATGAAGCGGCCACAGAAATGGAGCGTGGCATCATACACCACCAGCGCCTTCTGGTAGGAGAGCAGTTGCTGGTAGCCGCCGTGCGGCGGGATGAAGGTGTCAGGCGGCTGGCCATCTTTCAGGGACGAAAGGGACTTGAGGGACGACGAGGGACTGGAGCGTCCTTTTGTCCTTTGTGTCACTTTGGTCATTCGCTCAGGGGGCATGGCCTATGGTTTTTATATTCTGCCGAATCGCCTTCTCCAATTTTGCCGATTCCGCGAATTGCTCTTCCAGCTTTGCCGTAAGGCGTTTCATCTTTTGCTCGAACGGCTCTCCGTCATCTTCCGCTTCTTCAGCGCCGACGTAACGGCCAGGCGTGAGCACATACTCGTGGGTTCGAATCTCGTCGAGCTTGGCGGATTTGCAGAAACCGGAGATGTCTTCGTATTTGTCCGCGCCTTTATCACCACGCCATGCGTGATATGTGCCGGCGATTTTAGCAATATCTTCCCGAGTTAGTTCGCGATGGATGCGGTCAATCATTCGACCCATTTTCCGCGCGTCAAGAAAGAGCGTTTGCCCGCGTCGGTCGCGGAAGCGGTGATTCCGTTTATCGCGAGAGAGAAACCAGAGGCAGACGGGGATTTGCGTGGAGTAAAAAAGCTGGCCGGGCAGCGCGACCATACAGTCCACGAGGTCGGCTTCGACGATGGCTTTGCGAATCTCGCCTTCGCCGGATTGGTTAGAGGACATGCTGCCGTTGGCCAAAACGAACCCGGCCACGCCCGTGGGCGCGAGGTGATGAATGAAATGTTGCACCCAGGCGTAGTTGGCGTTGCCGGCGGATGGAACGCCAAACTTCCAGCGCGGGTCTTCGCGCAAGCGGTCGCCGCCCCAGTCGCTCATATTGAACGGCGGGTTGGCCAGGATGTAGTCAGCCTTGAGGTCTTTGTGCAGGTCGCGATGGAAGCTGTCGGCGGGTTCGAGGCCGAGATTGCCTTCGATGCTGCGGATGGCGAGGTTCATTCGCGCCAGCCGCCACGTGGTGGGATTGCTTTCCTGTCCGAAGATGCTGATGTCGCCTTTGGCCTTGCCGCCGTTTCCGTTGCCGGTCGCGTGTGCTTTGACGAATTCAACCGATTGCACAAACATGCCGCCCGAACCACAGCACGGGTCGAACACGCGGCCTTTGTACGGGGCGAGCATTTCGACGAGGAGTTGGACGACGCAGCGGGGCGTGTAGAATTGCCCGCCTTTCTTGCCCTCGGCGCTGGCGAATTCGCTGAGAAAATATTCATAGACGCGCCCGATGATGTCCTTGGAACGGCTCTCTTTGTCGCCCAGCCCGATGGTGGAGACGAGGTCAATGACGCCGCCGAGACTTTGCTTGTCCAGATGCGGCCGGGCGTATTCCTTGGGCAGAACGCCTTTGAGCAAGGGGTTGTCGCGCTCGATGGCAATCATGGCGTTGTCGAGCAGCTTGCCGATGACCGGGTCTTTGGCGCGGCCTTGCAGGTAGGACCAGCGGGCCTCGGGCGGCACCCAGAAAATGTTTTCGGCGGTGTATTCATCGCGATCTTCCGGGTCAGCGCCTTTTTCTTTCTGCAATTCCGCATGCTTTTCCTCGAAAGCATCGGAAATGTATTTCAGGAAGATGAGGCCAAGGACAACGTGCTTGTATTCGGCGGCGTCGAGATTGCCACGCAATTTGTCAGCCGTAGCCCAAAGCGTGGCTTCGAAACCAAGAGCGGAGCCGCCTGATGTCTGTTTCTGAGTTTTTCCTGTCGCCATAGAAATTCCCTCCGCATCGTAGGACGGAAATGCGGTTTGGCAATTGGAAAACCGCGCCACATAAAGCTGCACCACGTGGCAGGCCACGTAAAAGGCGTTCAGCCTCACGCGGCAGGCACGCTTCTTTACGGGGCTTCAGTCGGGCTGGTTTTGGCGGCGCACGACATCAGGGTGTGGCGGACACAAAGGTTTCGTCCGTTCCCGGCCAGCAACCAGCCTGAGAACACAATAAAAAGAAGGTTCTCCAACAGTTTGCGACAGATGAAAACTTCGCCGGTACCGCAACCACAATCAAACTTGACCGCGCAGAACGGGATGGCCAGCGCCGACTGGATGGTCAGGGCGCGCCGGAACACCAGCACCGTGAACGGCACCAGCATCAGGATCAGCATCACCGCCGTCCCGCGCACCGCCACTCCCGCCAGCAGCAGCAGTCCGCAAAATATTTCAAACCAGGGCAGGGCTGCGGCAATCGAGTTCAACAGCAGGGAACTTTGCACCAGGTCATATTGCCGCACCAGTTTGAGGAACTCGACCGGATGCAACGCCTTGTTCAAGCCCAGGTAAAGAAAGACCGCGCCCAACAACCACCTCGCCAGCACGGCGAAAGTGTCCGCGGCGGTGCGACTCCAGGATGATGGGCTGGTATTCATTTATTGGCGCTGCGCAGGTTCCCGCTGTTGCGCCCGCCGATCTCGACCGGCAGTCCGTTGGTGGTCCACTCCGGTATCCCGCCCGTGTAAACAAAAAGTTTCCGGTTCGCAATCCCGACATCCCTCAGCAAAATGGCGGCGGACTCGCTGTCGTCGCAATCGCCGCCGTTGCAATAAACCACGATCTGCTCCGCTGCCTGGCAAACCGGAAGCACGGTGGCAAAGTATTTTTCCGGATAGTAGGGGTCGAATTCACAAGCTCCGGGGATATGCCCTTCCCGGTAGTGCGGTTCATCGCGGGCATCAATGAACGCGATGGTCCCCTGCTGGAAACGCGGATCGTGGAAAAGCTGCGCCGCCTGGCGGCCATCAACCGATTGCAGTCCCTGTTCCTTCAATCGCGCCGCCAGAAGTTGAGCGGGAGAAGGCGCCGGGAGATTTGTGTTGGCAACGCCGGTTGCCGCCGGCGCCGGGCGGCTGATGCCGGCGGGAAAATAGTTGCGCGAGAGCGCCAGACCGCGCGGCGAGACCAGATTGGCGCCAAATGCCAGCACGCTGCCGGCGGCCGCCACGAGCAGGGCCTCCCGGAGGACGTTCCTGACCGGCTGCCGGCGGTCCGGCGTCATGATTTCAAGCGGTTGCTTCACACGAATCCTGTGATAAACGTGGGCCATCCCGTTGCGGGGGACAACCACTTTTTACCGGCCAGTTCTGCTTAATTCAAAGAATAACTGACTCTTATTAATCACACGGCAGTTCTTGAATTTATAATGTACTTTAATTATGTTTAAATTCACATATAAATATCGTTATTAATCTTATACTTAGCATTACTTATTTTTGTAAACTACATATCTTGTTTATCTTATGACAATATATGTCAACTAGTTGCCAAGGGATGCGGTGGTGGTTTTTGTCCGGCGTGCTAGCGTCGAGCCGTGAGTCGGGAAGCCGTTTGATTGCACACGTGAACATTTTTGTCACAGGTTTGAGTTACAAGACCGCGCCGGTGGAAGTCCGCGAAAAGCTGGCGGTGCGGCCCTCCCTTTTGCCGTGCCTCGGTTGCCGGCTCAAAATCAATGCCGGCCTGAATGAGGTCGTGCTGCTCTCCACCTGCAATCGCGTCGAAGTTTACGGCGTGGCGCCCTGGGTCCAGGGCCGGGTGCATCGCATCTTCCAGCAGCTTTGCCCGGCGGACGTGGACGTGACGCCCTGCCTTTATGTGAAGGAAGGCGCGGACGCGGTGCGGCATTTGTTTTCAGTGACGAGCGGTCTGGATTCCATGGTGATTGGTGAGACGGAAATCACCGGCCAGGTGAAGCTGGCCTACCAGGCGGCGCAGGCCGCGAAGCTGACCGGAAGGGTTTTGAACCGTGTTTTCCAGACGGCGCTGCAGACCGCCAAGGAAATTCGCACCCAGACCGGCATCGGCCACGGCGCGACTTCCGTGGGCAGCGTGGCCGTGGAACTGGCCGAAAAGGTTTTTGCCGGGGATTTGTCGGACAAGACAGTGATGATCCTGGGTGCGGGTAAAATGGGCGAGGCCTGTGTCCGCCATCTGGCCAAACGCGGCGCCCGCTCAGTGCTGGTGGCCAACCGCTCCCTGGAACGCGCGCAGACGCTCGCCGCGGAACTCGGTGGACGCGCCCTGTCGTTTGAGGAACGCCTGGCTGCGGTGATGGAGGCGGACATTGTGGTGAGTTCAACCGGCAGCCCGACCACGGTCCTTCACAAGCATGAGATCGCCGGCATTCTGGCGGCCAGGGCGAACCGGCCGCTCATCCTTGTGGATATCGCCGTGCCCCGGGACATCGCGCCGGACGTGGAGGAACTGGACAATGTTTACCTTTACAACATCGACCACCTCGACGCAATTGTCCGTGAAAATTCGCGGATGCGGGAGCAGGAACTTTTCAAGTGCAACGAAATCATCGCCCGGCGCGCAGCGGCGTTGATGGTGAAATTGAATCCGCCGCCCATCGCCCGGGCGGTCGCCGGCGGTGAATTGGCGCCGGGCTGGACCCTGGGCGGGGCGGCGATATGAACGAAAACGAAGTTGTGAACAAAACGAAAAAATTACACCGGCAATCGTAAATCCAGACAAAATTCAAAACCTATGAAAATACACAATCCCCCTTGGAAAAGGTTTGCCGGCCTTGCGGCGGTGACCCTGGCGTTTGTCGGGATCGTAGGCACCGTCAACGCAGCGGCGACCTCATTAACCGGCGAGGTTTTCCAGCGCCCGCTCACCCAGACCGAAATCACAAACTATGGGCTGACCAATGCCGTGCGCTCCGCCGGCATTAACAACGTAGCCTTGGGCGAGCCGGTGTATCTTGACGCCATGGTCAGCATTTCCATTGCGCCCTCGAACATCCTCGGCGTTACCTGGTCGCTGCCCGGCACCAACAAGCCTTCGGGTTCGCTTGCGGTGCTGACCAACAGTCCGTTGGGCACCAATGTGCCGATTTACAATCCTGCGGACCAGATCGCCTATCAATTGGCAGGCCGGACCTTTTTCCGCCCGGATCTCGCCGGTCCATACACCGTCCTGGCCACGATCACCACGACTGGCCACAACGGCACGAACACCATCGCCCCGGTCACGACGAACATCGCCACGACCATCTCGGCGGCCACTTATCTGGGCATTGATGCTTGCGCCGCCTGTCACAGCGGCGGTTTTGTATATCAGGGCGTGACTGTGCCCAGCATTTATCCCACCTGGACCAATACACCCCATGCCACGTTCTTTACCCTTGCCATTAACGGCCTGGAGAGCAGCTATTACAACGCAAGCTGCATTCAGTGTCACGTCGTCGGTTATGACACCAACACTTTCGCCATCACCGAAGGCTTTAACAACACAGCACAGTTGGTGGGCTGGACTTTCCCACCCGCGTTGACCAACAGCAACTGGGCCAGCATGCCGTCGCAATTGCAAAACGTGGCCAACATCCAGTGCGAAAACTGCCACGGCCCTGGCAATCAGCATCTGTATTCGCAGGACACTGTGGGGAACACCAATGCCATCGCCATCAGCTTCGGCGCGGGTGTTTGCGCCCAATGCCATGACAGCCTGACCAACTACTTCAAGGTCGCCGAATGGAACAATTCCCTGCACGCCCAAATGACCCGGACGCCTTCCGGTTCCGCCAGTCGCATGCCCTGTGTTCGTTGTCATACCGCTCCCGGCTTTATCAATTATATAACTTATCTGGGCAACACCAATGCCTACGTCACCAACTATAATTACGAAGCGGTCACCTGCCAGGCCTGCCATGATCCGCATAATGATTCCAACCCGTTCGAATTGCGCACCGGCACGAACGTGGCGTTTAACGGGAATACCGGCTTTGTGGTCACCAATGCCGGTCTCGGTGGATTCTGCATGAACTGCCACAACAGCCGCAATGGTTCGTTCTCCAACAGCATTGTCAATTATCCGCTACTGCAACAAACGTGGAACGGCGGTTCCAGCTTTGGTCCGCATGACAGCCCCCAGGGCGACATGCTGGAGGGCGTGAACGGCGTCACCTATGGCCAGGCGATTCCCAGTTCACCACACGCCAACGTGGTGTCCGATACCTGCGTCGGTTGCCATTATCAGCCGATAGCTTCCACCGATCCGGCGTTCACCCTGGCCGGCGGCCATTCCACCAAGATGAGTTACACCAACAGCCTGGGCGCCAAGGTTTCCGTGACCTATGTCTGCACCCCATGCCATGGTGCCATCACCAACTTTGACTTCCCGGTGGCCGATTACGCTGGCGTCGGCGTCATCTACGGTGCCCAGACCGAAGTCCAGCTCCTGCTCAACCAACTGTCCACGCTGTTGCCGTACACGAATTATGTGGCGAGTGGGAATTATGTGCCCGCCGGGTTTGTGCAGACCAGCATCTCGCCCCTAACGAACTGGCCGGTGAAGTATCTGAACGCCTCTTACAACTGGCAGTTTGTCAACAACGACGGCAGCCACGGCGTCCACAACATGGCCTATACCGTCGGCCTGCTCAAGGCGTCCATTGCCGATCTGACCGGCGGCCCTTCCGACGACGGCCTGCCGAATGCGTGGCAGATCAGCTACTTCGGCTCGGTAACCAACGCCGCAGCCGCACCCAACGCCGTCAACAACAGCGCGGGCATCCCGAACTGGATGATGTATGCCTTGGGTCTCAACCCGACCGCCGGCTTTAAGGTTGCCGGCAGCGGCGTGATCTATTTCGATGGCAATAACATCGTCAACGGTACGACCAATACCATCGCCATCTACACGGCGGCGGAAGTCGCCTTCGACACGCAGTTGGGCACCACCTACCAGATTCAGGGCATCTCCAGCCTCACGGGTGGCTGGCAAAACATCAGCACCAACATCCCCGGCACCGGCGGTTCCATCAGTTACCTGACCCCGACGCGGGACGACCTGCAAATGTTCTTCCGCGTGGTGCACACGCCGTAATCGGGTAAAATCCTCCCGCCCCTTCCCGGCAACGGGAAGGGGTTTTTGTTTGCTTGTGAAGACGGAAGTGCAACGACGGCGGACTTGTCGCGGCGTAGTCCTGCAAAGCAGGACGAAGACGGATCAACTGACCATCATCCGATTATTTTGACGAATTCCGTCAATTTCTTCCCGGTATAGAAGTTTATCCATTTGCCGGTCGCGTCCAAATAGGCCAGGCACCTGTTTTCTTTGCATTGAACCCAGACCAGCTCCTTGTGATTTGGATCCAGCCCGCTGGTTTTATCATTTTTCGTGTCTGATTGGACGTCGTTTTTCATTAAAAGTAATCAGTGATGCCCTGATTTGGGTTGTCGTGTCGGCGCTGTGTACCGGTTCATTCGAGCCACAGGCTCGACGCTACAGCAAATTAGGACACTGCCAAATAAATAATCAGTTGATTGGATGGACGCGGCATTTCATTGAAAAGTAACACGCCATCCTCCCGTCTTCGCCAAAGCTACGCCAGGGCAGGCAACTCCACCGTAAGGCCCGTGTGTTTGCCCGGCATCCCTTCTGGCAACGTAGAACATTCTAGGCAGCACAATTCCAAAGCCAGCGCGGACGCGAATGCCATCCTGACCAGCATGAGACATTGGCGGGCCGGGGTGCTGGCCAAGGAAAAGCCCGCCCAGTTCCGTGACCTGCCGGAGAGTTTCAAAGTCGGCCAGCCGCTGCCGGATCATTCCCTCATCCGGCTCCGCCACCTTCTCCCCTCCGATGGGCGAAGGGCAGTCCCGCTCCGACGGGCGAGGGGTTTCGAAGAGGGAGAATCATCGTCAGCGGTTTGTCCACGGCTGCGAGTTGCTTCCAACTTAGACGGCCCTCAATGAGGCCAGTACGCAATGGGTGACAGTGTTAATGACCTCATCGCCCACGGGAGCCGGATTTTACTCCGGCGCCTTTTGATTTTTGGAAAGAACAACTCCTTTGTGTGGGGACACGCGACGCTACAGATTCGTGCCGAAGTTCTGCGCCATCCGGCAGGGAATTATTTCGCGGTGGAAGCCGCAGCTTTCATCTGCTCGAAGACGGCCAGTTCGGCCTGCAGCCGGGCGGCGATTTGCTTGTATTTATTCCCCTGTTCCAACTGAACCTCCTGGAGATGTTTCATCGCGGCTTGCTGCTCCGCCTCGGACTGGCCGTTTTGCGCATCGCTGAGTTGCTGCTGTGCGGCCTTGAGCTTGTCTTCCATCCCGGTCCCGGCAGTGGTGAATTCCTGCAGGGCCGCCTCCCGCAGGATGCGGGTTCCGTCCTCCAGTGACGTGCCCTTGAGATCGGGAATCAGACGGATGACTTCATTGGTGACTTCGGGAGAAGCCTGGGTGTTTGGCGCGACGGTTGCCGGTGATTGGGTGGCGGTCACATGAAGAATCGCGCGGGCCAGGTCAAACTCCAGCGCCGGCTCCCATTCGGTCTGGATTTGTGGCAGGGATTCTTTCCGCTCCCCGCAGACTACGGTGAGTCCCAGAAAACAAGCATCGCCCTTGTCGAGATTGAAGGGATGGATGCCATCAACCGCGGCGGCGTCCGCGTTGGATCTGAAGGTCGAGACGTTCCGGGTCACGTGGATTTTAACGTCATTGGCGCTTTGAAATTCGGACAGCAAATGGTCCACCCGCCGGGAAAAATCCTGAAGCGGTTCCGGTGCGCTCCCCGGAGGGAGCACGGAATAAAACCGGATTTCCACCGACGAATTCAAATGACGCAGAAGATCCAGGGTTGGATCGGAAAGTTCGGCGGCGCCCTGTCCCGGCAAG
Source organism: Verrucomicrobiia bacterium (assembly GCA_049692125.1). Lineage (GTDB taxonomy): Bacteria > Verrucomicrobiota > Verrucomicrobiia > Limisphaerales > UBA11358 > UBA11358. The sequence goes on from JBAVOO010000062.1 coordinate 67,396, forward strand.
AGGAAACCCGCGGCGTGTTTGCCGTATTTAAACCAGACGCCGGCCAGGACGGCTCCCAACAGGAAAAAGGCCGGCCCCAGAATCAGGAGGCGACCACCTGATGGTCTGACGGTCTGTGGGTCGGTTGCCGGCGGGGTATGGGTGGAGGATGGTTTCATTCGGTGGTGTCCTTATTTTTGGCTTTAATCTTCAGACATTATTCAAGTCTGTCAATTTTAGAAAATTCCGGGACGGAAGGGCACGCTGTTCCCGGCAGGTGATGCCGTCAGGCAGTTTGGGCAATTTTTGACGATTATGAAACAATAGAAGGTTGGTTTGCGCGCAGGGCGGGAGTATTCTTCAAGCGAAGAATATGTTGAACATAAGTTTCATTTGTTGTTCTTTATTCCGGCGTTGCAAAGATACATTGAATGGTCCGGCGTATGCCGCGCTGCCCTGGCAAAGGATGGGCGACGGCTTAATTGTGATATTATGAACCGCGCTGGAACTTTATCGTCCAGCCCGACGCCATTGCTTGTTCCGGCGGTGGCGGCCATTTTTTTTGCGGTCGCGTCCCTGATGGCCCAACCAGTCAAACACCAGGCCATCACCCAGTCGGGCGGCATGCCGGGTTTGCCGGTCATGACGGGAATTGAGCGCGTCACAAACGGGGTGAGCGTGACGTGGGATGGTCCATCGGGTTATTATCAAGTCTATCAGAAAAGCAACCGTTTGACTGCCCCGTGGGTGGCGCTGGGCAAGGCTACCAATCTGGTCCGCTACGCCGTCATCACGAAGCTCTACAGCAATGCCTTCTTCCGCGTCTCCGGTCCGGTGCCGAACTATGCCGGCTTGAAGATCTGCCTCACGTGTCATTTGACCATCTGCCAGTATGTGACGGACACGCCCCACGCCGGCGCCTTCAGCGATCCGGCGTTCAAGGCCGCCGGCGGCCAGACCAATAGTTCGTGTCTGCCCTGCCACACGGTCGGTTATGGTTTGCCAACCGGGTTCAATTTCACCAACAAGAGCGGAGTTCTTTCCTACGCCACCAATCTTGCCGGTGTGCAGTGCGAAAACTGCCACGGTCCGGCGGCCAATCACGCAGCCAGCGAGGATGACCCCACGGCGGTCCCACAGGTTGACATTGCCGCCACGGTTTGCGGCGGCTGCCACACCGGCCCCATGCAGCCCACTTACGAGGAATGGAACACCAGCGGCCATGCCGTCGTGGTGCCGGACGCGTTACAGGTCATGAGTGCGTCCGCCAACAACATCAGCAGTTGCGGCCAATGTCATTCCGGTTCCGTCCGGCTCGCCTTGATCAACGGACAAAATCCCATCACGCTCACGAACGACCTGGGCGTCGCCATCACCTGCGTGGTTTGCCACGACCCGCACCAGACCAATTCCCATCCGGCGCAGCTCCGCAATCCCATCCACTCGACCAACTATTTTTTCCTCGCCACCTCGGACGTGTTCACGAACAAATACCCGGCCAACACCAATATCAATCTCTGCGCCCAATGCCACAACGATCGCGGGGCGGCATGGACGGACACGGCCAGCGCGCCACACCCTTCGCTGCAATACAACTTCCTGCTGGGCTCCATCGGCGAATTGCTGGATGGCCCGGCCACCTTTAATCCGGGTACGCACGCGGGGTTGCCGGATTCCGCCCAATTCTCGATTTCCGGCAAGTTTTACCTGACCAACCAATGTGTGTCCTGCCACATGCAAAAGGACGCCCCGCCGGCCATCACCCAGAGTCACACGTTCGAAATCACTTCCCACGATGTCTGCATGAACTGCCATCTCACTGAACCCGGACAGTCGGCGTCCATCATCTCGAACAACGTTTCCCTGCTGATCTACGAACTGAACCTGTGGGCCGCCACCAAAGCGCCGCCGGCGTTGCAGACCAACGGGGCCGTCATCTGGGAATACACGACGCCGGGCGGATTGATCTGGCAGACCAACTCGACGGGGTTCGTGACCGGTTGGACCCAGATGAACCAGGTGAATTTCAGCGGGCCAAACGCCGCCGGCCAGGCCTTGATCCCGAACAATATCAAGCAAGCCCGGTTCAATTTATACCTGCTTTTGAACGACGGCAGCTTCGGCGCCCACAATCTGACCTTTGCCCTCAACTTGTTATCTGCGGCTCAAATCCTGGTCGAACAGGAATTGTTCCAATAAGACGGCGCGTTTTCCGAATATGCGAGAAATGAACGACAACCCAAAATCCGCATGACAAAAGTTTCACTCACCAAACACCTCCTGCCGTGCGGCAAGCGCGGTCGAAATCCGGCGCTCGCCGCCGGCGCGGTCGTTTTGCTGCTGGCGGCCATCTCCTGCAGCACCACCAGCAACCGGGCTGTGGTGCTCCCGGATGTGCCGGGCGCGAAATACATCGGCTCCGGGGAATGTGAACAATGCCACGAGGAAATTTACCGCAGCTTCCGGACCGCCGACCACGCCCGGCTCATCGCCCAGGGCAAAAACGGGCTCAACGCCGGCTGCGAATCCTGTCACGGCCCCTGTAGTTTGCACTCGGATTCTGGTGGCGAAACCAAACCGCCTTACAGTTTCACCGCCGGCCGGCCGCAGCCGGAGGGGCTGAGCGGACGGTTCCCGCTCGAACCGGCGCGCGCGGTTGAGAATGCCTGTTACCAATGCCACATGGACGTGCGGGGCCTGTTCAATCTGCCCAACCATCATCCCGTGCCCGAAGGACGGATGAGTTGCATCGAATGCCATCCGCCGCACAAGGGCATCGCCTTTGCTGGCGGCAGCACCCGGTTGCTTTCGCAGGAGGAAAACTGCGTTCAATGCCATCCTTCCCAGCAGGGACCCTTTGTCTTTGAGCACGAGGCCCTGCGCGAAGGCTGCACCACCTGCCATTCCCCGCACGGCAGCGTCAACGCCAAGATGCTCACCGAACGCAACTCGAACCTGTGTTTGAAATGCCATTTCCAGCAGGTCAAGCCCGGGGGGATCCTGATCGGCGGGGTGGACCATACCTCGCGCCTGAGCCAGGGCGCCTGCTGGAGCGCCGGTTGTCACGAGGCGGTCCACGGCTCGCGCGTGAGTCCGTCCCTCAGATTTTAACTAACGCCGCGGAAGCCGATGAAAAAGAAATATCGAAAGTCAAAATCGCTTCGCGCCGGCCGGCGGAAACCCGGCCGCGGCTGGTATGTCATCGGAGCGTCCTTGATTGTCCTCGGCGCACAAGCGGCGCGGGCGGGTGACGCCATCACCCCGGAACAATGGTATGAGGGCGGCACCAACACCTGCAACAACTGGATCGAGCTTTCCACCGGCGCCTTGCTGACCCGGGGTAATGCAAACCAGGCGACCCAGGGGAAACAACTCAACACGGGGGTCTTTGGCGGCATCGAAGACCTGCATTACGAAAGTCAGGTCGCCAAGAAAACCACCTTCACGCTGGATGGACACTCCATTTTTGACGATCACGATTACAGTGTCAGCCTCGGTCTGGTTCGCGATGATCTTGGTTTTGTCCGTGTCCACTTTGAGAATTTCCGCACCTGGGATTCCGGCACCGGAGGATACATCCCCGCCACGCAGCTTTCGTATGCGCTGCCGGGCGACGCGCTGGCGCTGGACCGCGGGCTGATTACATTCGAGGCGGGACTGACCAAACCAGACCTCCCGCAAATCACCTTCAAATACAGCCACAGCTACCGAACGGGCGATGAAAGTTCGACCCTTTGGGGGCCGGTCCATGATCCCAGCGGGAATATCTACAACGTGTATCCGGAAATTTACGCCATTGATGAAAAGTCCGACACCTTCCAGCTCGACCTGACCCATCACTACAAAGACCTGAATTACGGAGTGGGGGTGAGTTATGAAACGGGGAATTTGAACGACGCCGACAAACTGACCTTCTGGCCGGGGGAACCCATTCAACAGAAAGTCACCGACCAGCAGGGCACCTCCTACGACATGTTGAGCGCCCATGCGTTCGCCGAATCCTGGATCAAGGACAACCTGTTTCTGTCCACCGGATTCATGTTTGCCAACCTCGACGACACCTTCACCGGCAGCCAGATTTACGGGGATGATTTCGATGTGGCCTACTCGCCGGCTTACCCCGGCCTTGATTATGGCTACATCAAACTCAACGGCGGCGCCCACGAGCAACAGTATGTCATGAACGTCAACCTCATGTTGCTGCCGACGAAGACTTTCACCATAAGCCCTTCGATCCGGGTGCAAAAGGAGGATTGGAACGCCGATGCCTCCGGCTTGGGCACCCTGGGCACTGACACGCAAGACTTCAACTCCAACAGCGGGTACGATTCCCTCGACGTGTGCGAACGCCTGGACCTGCGCTACACCGGCGTGACCAACTGGGTCTTCAACGCCGGCGGCCAATGGACGGAAGGCCAGGGGAATCTGCACGAAAACGGGGGACTGACCCAGGTCAACGGCATCGGCCCCATTCCGGTGAAATTCGCGACCGATGACTCCTACCTGTTCCAAAAATATTTTGCCAGCGCCCGCTGGTATCCCGTCCGCCAGGCCAGCGTGGATATCGGCGGCTATTACAAGATCAACCAATACAACAACGACAACACGTTGGACAACACCCCCAATAATTTGAGCACCGGAAATGCCTATCCGGGTTTTATCCTCTATCAGGGATTTGAAACGTTGGACGGCAACGTCCGCCTCACGCTGCGCCTGCCGAAAAACATCACGCTCGTCAGCCGCTACGAATATCAATACTCCACCATCAGCACGGAGCCCGATCCCGTCTCGGGTTTGAGCAAGGTGGATTCCTCGAAAATGTACACCCAGATCATCGGCCAGAACGTGAACTGGACGCCTTTGAACTGGCTCGGCCTGCAGGCGGGATTCAATTATGTCCTCAGCACCACGAAAACGCCAACCTCCGATTACACCCAGGCCGTCCTCAATTCGCAAAACAATTACTGGACGGTCAACTTCAACTCCACCCTGGTGCTGGATGACAAGACCGATTTGAACCTCGGCTACTTTTATTATCGCGCCGACGACGGCCAGAACAACATTGTTGGCGGCGTGCCGCTCGGAACCGATACCGAGGAACACAGTGTCACCGCGACGCTCGTCCGCCGGATCACCCAAAACCTGCGCCTCAACTTGAAGTACGCCTACACCCACTACGACGATATGGCGTCCGCCGGCCATTTCAATTATGATGCCCAAGTCATCTTTGCCAGCCTCCAATACCGTTTCTAACCGGCATCCGGGCGGTGCTTCAACCGTGTGACATTGACCCAACTCCATTTCTGTCGCAAACCGGGGCTTGCCACGCCATAGCGCATCAACGGCGGGTAACGAGGCTCAAATGCAAAGCCGTACAGAGCCTCCTCACGTCGGCTGTTACAATTTTGAAATAACTCATCCTATCAGAATAAACTTGAATCTTCATCAATCTGCCATCTAATTTTGTATCGTGATAAGTCATCCGATTGAAAAATCCGGGGTCGCCTTCGGGCGCCGGTTCAATAAACGCGCCTGGCGGCTGCCGGTTTTGATGCCGTTGCTGTTCCTGCTCGTCGCCGGTTGTCACCGTGACGAGGTCAAAACCTATCGCGTCGCCAAGGATCAAAACCAGCCTCAGCCGCAATCCGCGCCAGCCATGTCAACGGATTCACCCAACCCAACCCTGCCGCCCGGACATCCCGATATTTCGCCGGCATCCGCGGCCCCCGGGTTTGCGGCATCCGGATCCGCCCAGCCGCAACTGACCTGGAAAACGCCGGAGGGTTGGACGGAAGTTCCGCCTGGCGAAATGCGTGTGGCGTCGTTCAAAATCCAGGGCCAGAATGGCAAACAGGCCGGCGTGAGCGTCATTCCCCTGCCCGGCTTGGCCGGCAGCGACGAAGCCAATGTCAACCGCTGGCGCGGCCAGGTCGGCCTGTTGCCTGTGTCGCCGGACGAACTGAAAAAATCCGTGGAAAATGTCGAGGCCGGCGGCCAGCCCGCACAACTTTACGACATCGTCGGCCAGAATCCCGGCAGCGGCGCTCCGGAACGCATTCTCGGCGTCATCCAGCGCCGCGATGACATGGCCTGGTTTTTTAAAATGACCGGTGACGCCGATCTGGCTGAACAACAAAAGCCGGCGTTCGTCGCCTTCCTCAAATCGGTGAAGTTCACAACTGTCCGGGCACAAGCGGAATTGCCTCCGTCGCATCCGCCCATCGGTGATATGGGCATGGGCGCACCGGCAACCGCCGCCGGCCCAATTTCCAGCGAAGGCAAACCGAACTGGCAGGTGCCCGCTGGCTGGCAGGAGGTTCCCGGCGGACAATTTCTCGTCGCCAAATTCACCCTCACCGGCGATGGCGGCGCCACCGCGGCAGTCAACGTCAGCAGTTCCACCGGCGACGGCGGAGGTCTGGCGGCGAATGTTAACCGCTGGCGCGGTCAACTTGGCTTGCCGCCGATTACCGAGATTTTGACAACGGCGATTGATGTCACCGGTGGCAAGGCACAGCTCGTGGACCTGAGCGGCACGGACGCCCGGACCGGCCAGCCGACACGGCTCGTGGGCGTGATGGTCCCGCAATCCGGCCAGACGTGGTTTTACAAACTGATGGGCGATGCGAAAGTTGTGGAAGCTCAGAAGGAAGTTTTCACGAAGTTCGTTCAAACCGTGAAATACTGAAAACACGACATGGAATAACTAAATCCTAAATCCGAATGACGAAAGAATTCCAAATGACGAATTCCGAAGTAGCCGGATATGTGCCGATATCCGCTTGGTCATTCGGATTTCGTCATTCTTTCGTCATTAGGGCTTCGTCATTCGTCATTCTGCTTTCGCAGCAAGAACTCTATCTGTAATGCTCAAGCACCTGTTCAAACTTTTCTCGTCACTCAAACTAACAGTGGTCTGTCTGCTGCTGGGTTGTGTTTTGGTGTTTTGGGGCACGCTGGCCCAGGTGCATCTCGGACTCTACAAGGCCCAGAACGAATTCTTCCGCAGCGTTTTCGTTTACTGGCAGCCGGCCGGGTCCGGATTCCACATCCCCATCTTCCCCGGCGGCTATCTCATCGGCACCGTCCTGCTCATCAACCTGCTGTGTGCGCATATGCGTTATTATCAGCCGGGCAAACGAAAGATCGGCATCGTGCTGATTCACTTCGGCGTCGTGCTGCTGTTGCTCGGGCAAATGCTCACGGATTTCCTGTCCCAGGAAAGCAACCTTCATCTGCGCATCGGTGAAACGAGAAATTATTCCGAAGCCGACCGCGCCTTTGAACTGGCGGTATTCGACACCACCGACAAGGACTCGGACAAGGTCGTTGCCATCCCCTGCTCGCTGCTGGTGCGCCGGGGCGAAGTGAGCGACCCGGGAATGCCGTTCACCGTGCGCGTGAAGACCTTTTACGCCAATTCATTGCTCGCGCAGCAATCCCAACCGGGTTACGAACCGGCCAAACCCACCGCCGGTCTCGGCTCTGACCTCTGGTGGCGCGAAGAGCCGCGCGAAACCGAAATGAACCGGATGGACATGCCGTCGGCCATGGTTGAAATCACCACCCCAAAAAATTCCATCGGCACCTTTCTTGTGTCCGGGTGGCTGGATCGCCCGCAGCCGTTCACTTACGACGGCCATACCTATGAATTGCTGCTGCGCCAGGAACGGTTTTACCTGCCGTTCAGCCTGCACCTCATCGAATTCCGGCATGACAAATATCCCGGCACGGACATCCCCAGGAATTTCTCCAGCCGCGTCCGGCTGCAAAATGTGGAAAACCACGAAGACCGCGAAGTGCTGATTTACATGAACAACCCGCTTCGTTACGCGGGCGAAACGTTTTATCAGGCGAGCTTCGACCCCGACGACCACGGCAGCGTGCTGCAGGTGGTCCGTAATCCCACCTGGCTGACGCCGTATTTTTCGTGCGTGCTGGTCGCCACCGGATTGCTCATCCAATTTCTCAGCCACCTGATTCCCTTTTTGAAACGGAGGCTTCAATGAATTTACGATTTATGATTTATGATTTACGATTGAATCGGAACGCCGGCCTCCGGCACGGCCCGAAGCAAAAGACCTGCTTGAAACATGCCGGACCGGAGGCCGGCGCTCCATCTTGATTATGAAAAAGTGGATACCCCTCATTTTGGTCGTCTTGATGGCGGGTTGGTTCCTGTCCGGTTTGCACCAGCAACCGGAGACCGGCTTTCACGCACGCGACTTCGGTAAACTGCCCGTCCTCATGAACGGCCGGTTCCAGCCGTTCGATTCCGTCGCCCGCAATTCCCTGCTCCAAATCCGCACCAAACAAAGTGTCGTCACCGAAGAGAACGGCAAAACGCAGACCCTGACCGCCATGGAATGGCTGCTCGAAACGATGATGAAACCCGAATCGGCCAACGACTTGAAAATATTCCGCATTGATAACAACGAAGTCCTCGCGCTGCTCAAGCTGCCGGACAACCAGAAATATTATTCCCTCAACCAGATCCGGCCGCAGATGGACGAAATGGAAAAGCAGGCCGACCGCATCGAAAAAATCGAGTCCGCCAACCGCACCGTCTTCGAGTCGCAGTTGATGAAGCTGTACGAGATCATGAGCCTGTATCAACGGCTCGAAATCAGCCTCAAACCGCCGGCCACCGACGACTTCGCGGCGGAACTGGAGGCCTACCAAAAATGCATAGCGCCGGGCATCGCCGCCGTGAACGCCCGTGACGCCGGCCAGAAATTCGACCAGGACGCCTTCAACACCCTCCTCAGTTTCATGGGCGGCTATGACACCGTCGCGCGCTTCGCCCTGCCCCTCGTGATCCCGCCCGTGGACATCAACGTCCCGCGCAACGCGTGGCAAAACATCGGCACCAACCTCATGCAAACCGCCCGGACCGGCGAAATCAACCCCGCCACAAAATTTTATGCGGAAATGGTCACCGCCTACCGCGCCGATCAACCGGAAGATTTCAACCGCATCGTCGGCCAATACCGCGCCTGGCTGGCCGACCGTTTTGCGCCCCAAATGAAAAAGGCGGACCAGGAATTTTTCTTCAGCACCATGGAGCCGTTCTACAAGGCCACCGTCATTTACGTGCTCGCCCTGGTGCTGGCGTTGTTCTCATGGTTCGGTGGCGGTGGCGCCACCGCCACCCACAAAGCGCCGACATTCAATGTCTCCGACTTGCTGCGGCGGTCGGCGTTCTATCTCATCGCCCTGGCCTGGGTGATTCACACCACCGGCCTCGGGTTCCGCATGTATCTCGAAGGCCGTCCGCCGGTGACCAACCTCTATTCCTCCGCCATCTTCATCGGCTGGGCCGCAGTCATTCTCGGAATGGTCCTGGAAAAAATTTATCGCGACGGCATCGGGTGCGTGGTGGCGTCATTCGCCGGCTTTGTCACACTCATCATCGCGCACAACCTGGCGCTCAGCGGCGACACCATGGAAATGATGCGCGCCGTGCTCGACACCAATTTCTGGCTCGCCACCCACGTCGTGACCGTCACCCTTGGCTACGCCTCGACCTTTGTGGCGGGATTCCTCGCCATCATTTACATCCTGCGCGGCGTGTTCACGACCTCCCTTTCGGAATCAACCGCCAAATCACTGGCGCGGATGGTTTATGGCATTGTCTGTTTTGCCACGTTGTTCAGCTTTGTCGGTACCGTCCTGGGCGGCATCTGGGCCGACCAATCGTGGGGCCGGTTCTGGGGCTGGGACCCGAAGGAAAACGGCGCGCTGCTCATCGTGCTCTGGAACGCGACCATCCTGCATGCGCGTTGGGGCGGCCTCGTGCGCGAACGCGGCCTGATGAACCTCGCCGTGTTCGGCAACATCGTCACCAGCTTCTCCTGGTTCGGCGTGAACATGCTTGGCATCGGCCTGCACAGCTACGGGTTCACGGACGCGGCGTTCAAATGGCTGATCCTCTTCATTGGCAGCCAGGTCGCCATCATCCTCCTCGGCCTGTTGCCCCCGAAACTCTGGCGCAGTTTCCAAACCCGCGCCAGTTCTGCTGGTTAGGGACTCCTCCTTATTCCTTGGCTCGTCCTCGTCCTCGTTCTCGTCCTCGAATTTGATAAAGTTGAGCGCTGCTTTCGGAGGGCCGAGTTCCACGAAACCCCATTTTAACCACGATAAACCCAGATGAACACGGATGTCCACATTGGATGTTGGATGTTCGATATTCGATGTTTGGTGTCCCGGCTTCAGCCGGCTCCCAAGGTAGCACAGGCGCCTCGCCTGTCCCTTTCGGCGCCCCCGCCGGAAGACTTGTCTTCAAATTGGAAGTTCAATGTTGAATGTTGAATGTTCGATGTTTCCCTTCCTCCTCGTTCTCGTCCTCGTCCTCGATCTGGGTTTGGCGTCTGGAAATGCCCGCTCGCGCGATAGTGAAGCTCAGCGTTTGGTGTCCCGGCTTCAGCCGGCCTTTATTCAATGTTGAATGTTGAATGTTTTCTGCCGCGTGAGGCGCAGCCTTTTACGCGGCCAAACCCCAGACCCTAAATCCCATCCAGCGGACTTTTCACCCCAATCCCAGGCTTCTGCATCACGTGCGTATAAATCTGGGTGGTTGTCACGTCCTTGTGCCCCAGTAATTCCTGCACCGTCCGGATGTC
>JBAVOO010000063.1:0-3860 GCA_049692125.1 Verrucomicrobiia bacterium
GACATCCGGACGGTGCAGGAATTACTGGGGCACAAGGACGTGACAACCACCCAGATTTATACGCACGTGATGCAGAAGCCTGGGATTGGGGTGAAAAGTCCGCTGGATGGGATTTAGGGTCTGGGGTCTGGGAGATCGGGGATGGCAAACAAAGGCTGAATTGAAAACGTGGCGGCGGGACGCCAGCGCTCCCAGGAAGGCTTTGAACGCTCAACACTCAACATTCAACTTCCGACTTATCGCAGCAGTTTCATCACGGTTTCCACGGCGGCATCGGCTTTGACGGGTTGCAGCGCGCCGCCGCGCGGCTTGATTTCCACCTCGCCCTTCGCCAGCGATTTCTCGCCGATGCCAAGCCGAATTGGAAAACCCACCAGATCCGCGTCCTTGAATTTCACGCCGGGACGTTCATCGCGGTCGTCCAGAATCACGTCCACGCCGCGGGCGGTCAGTTCCGCGTAAATTTTCTCCGCCAGTTGCATCACCGCGCTGTCCGGCGCCACGCCCAGCGGCGTGATGCAAACGGTGTAGGGCGCGACGCTCAACGGCCAGATGATGCCGTCCTTGTCGTTGCACTGCTCGATGACGGCTTGCAGCGTACGCGTGACGCCAATGCCGTAGCAGCCCATGACCGCGGGCTTGCGCGCACCGGCCTCGTCGAGGAAGGTTGCGTTGAGCTTCTCGCTGTATTTCGTGCCGAGCTTGAAAACGTGGCCGACTTCAATCGCCCGGCGGATTTTCAGTCCCGATTTATCGGGACATTTCGCGCAGGGTTCACCGGCGGTGACAGTCCGCAAATCGAACCACTGCGTCACTTTGATGTCGCGTTCGATGGAGACGTTGCGGAAATGGAAACCGTCCTCATTCGCGCCGGTCGTCATGTCGTTCGCGCCGCGCAGCCGTTCGTCGGCGAAGATTTGCGGAGCGCCGGCCTCCGGTACGGCGTGTAGCTGCGATTCACCTTCGAGCCGTGCCGGAGGCCGGCGTTCCAAGGTGCTGGCCACGGCGCCGAGGCTGCCGGGTTTTGCGCCGAGCGTGGTCACACATTCTTCCGCCGTCGCCGGCCGGAACACCGTGGTGCCCAATCGTCCGGCGAGCTTGGCTTCGTTCAACTGGTCGTCACCGCGCATCAAGATGATGACCGGCTTGCTGTCGGCCATGTAAACCAGCGTCTTGATCTGACGATTCGCGGGAACGTTGAACGGCGCCCTGGTCAAGGCTTCGATGGTGACGACGCCGGGTGTGGCGAATTTTTCAACAGAACGTGCTGCCGGCGTCCCGCCGGCGGTTCCAGTTGATTCTTCCGGCAGGATGCCGGAAGCACGTTGAGACACCGCGCTGGTGGCTTTCTCGATGTTCGCGGCGTAACCGCAGGCTTCGCAATAAACGACCTCGTTCTCGCCGGTTTCCGCCGGGACCATGAACTCGTGCGAAAATTTCCCGCCGATGACGCCGGTGTCGGCTTCAACCGGAAACGCCTTCAGTCCGCACCGCGCAAAGATGCGCGCATAGGCGTCATACATTTTCTGGTAGCAGACCTGCGCCGCCTCGTCGCTCACGTCAAAACTGTAGGCGTCCTTCATGATGAACTCGCGGGCGCGCATCAGCCCGAAGCGCGGGCGGATTTCGTCCCGGAACTTGACGCTGATCTGGTAAAAGTTTTTCGGCAACTGGCGGTAGGAATTGATTTCGGCGGCGGCGGTGGTGGTGATGACTTCCTCGGCCGTCGGGCTGAGAACCCATTCACGATTGCCACTGTCCTTCAATTTGAACAGCACGTTGCCGGCGGTTTCGTAACGGCCGCTTTGCTGCCAGATTTCCGGCGGCTGGAGCGCGGGCATGAGCATTTCGAGCGCGCCGGCACGGTCCATTTCCTCGCGGACGATTTGCTCGACCTTGCGCAGGGCGCGCAAACCGAGCGGCAGAAAGGTATAAACGCCGCCGGCGAGTTTGCGGATCAGCCCGGCGCGGAGCAGGAGTTTGTGCGAAAGAATTTCCGCGTCAGCCGGAGCTTCGCGGAGGGTCGGAATAAAGGCGTTGGTCCACTTCATGTGACGGAAAGATTAACCACAAAGCGGCAGAGGAACGAAGTTTTTTTTACGGAGCTTGTCTTTGAATTCCCGTAGGAGACGAGGTAACGAGTCTCATTCTTCCTGGATATTAGAGACTCCTCACGTCGTCTCCTACAATATAAAAAGAATCCCTCACTTCACTGTGTTCACCAGCGGCGCGAGTCCTTGAATCCGCACTTCGAGCCGGTCGCCGGATTGAATGGGGCCGATGCCGCCGGGTGTGCCGGTGAGAATCACGTCGCCGGGCAGCAGCGTCAGGTTCGTGGAAATGAAACTGACGAGTTCGGCGGGCTTGAAGATGAGCTGCTTCGTGTTCGAGTTCTGCCGCAACTGGCCGTTTTGGAAAAGCTGGATGGCCAATTCACCCGGATCAATTTTCGTTTCCACGTAAGGGCCAAGCGGTGTGAACGTATCGAACGATTTGCACCGCGCCCACTGGCTTTCGGAATTCTGGATGGTGCGGTCGCTGATGTCCTCGGCGGTGGTGTAGCCGAAAATATAGCGCGACGCCGACGTGGGCGTGACGTTGCGGATGCGCCGGCCAATGACGATGGCCAGCTCGGCCTCGTAATCCGTGCGATGTTCCCGAAAAGGTATTTCAATTTTTCCGCCGTCGGGAATCAGCGACGTGGTGGCTTTAAGCCAGAATAATGGCTCTTTCGGCAGCGCCTTGCCGGTCTCACGCGCGTGATCGGCGTAATTGAGGCCGACGGCGATGATTTTGGACGGCACGACGGGAATCAACGTGCGGACACCTTTGCGCGGAGTGGGCTTGCGGTCGAAGGACGGCGAGCCGAAAACATCACCGCGCAGCCGGAACAATTCGCCGTCCACGACTTTGGCGTAAAACATTTCCGCGCCCTTTTGAAATCGGCCAATGGCTGCCATCGGAATTTATGATTTACGATTTTCGATTGACGATTTGTCCGTTACAAGCCGTTTATCCGATCATAAATCGTAAATCATCAATCGTAAACGACATTGTTGCAGGGCGGCCTTCTTTCAGTTAAATTGCCTCCATGAACCGCCTGACGAAACAGGAACAATTGGTTCTCTGTATTGTCCTGGGTTTGCTGCTGACCGGCTGGGCTGTTAAAACCTATCGCACCGCGCATCCACCCCAGACAGTGATTCAGTCGGCGAAACCTTGACATGCAAGAAATCAATTTTGACGAAGCGGTGGAACAAATCCTGGCCAAGGATTCGCGCTACACGCGCGACGCCTACCTGTTTGTCCGCGAAGCGCTCGACTACACGCAAAAGCTCGTCGGCAAGGAAACCCGCGGCGCCATCCGCCATGTCAGCGGCCAGGAATTGCTCGACGGCATCCGACGGTTTGCGCTGAATCAATTTGGACCGATGGTGGTGACCGTGTTTGAAGAATGGGGTGTGCGCAATTGCCGGGACTTCGGCGAAATCGTTTTCAACATGGTCGAAACCAGTCTGCTCGCCAAAACCGAAAAAGACACGCGCGGCGATTTTCAAAACGGCTACGATTTCACGGATGCGTTTCGCAAACCGTTCTGGCCGGCGCAAAAGTTCAATCCCGAGACCAAGCCGGTTGTCGAATAAACCGGTTTGAACCATTTGTCATCTTCTTGATCTGGCCGGCTCGGGCACCTCTCGACACTGTTCTCAACTGGGGACTGGAAAGTCCCCAAAACCCGCAGGCTGGAAAGCCTGCGCTACTTGAGCCAATTGCAAAACTCCAAAAAGCTTGGGGATTTTTTGAACGTGGACAGCGAGGAGGGATCATATGCATATGCCTACCGCCCTGCACGATCTATG
>JBAVOO010000064.1:0-5072 GCA_049692125.1 Verrucomicrobiia bacterium
AGCGCGCCAAAAATCGCTCTTGGCGCTCCCGAAGAGTCCCGCAAGCGTAAAAAACGATTGCCGCGCTTCGTTTACTTGGCCCTCACCCCGTCTGCTCCGCGAGTTTTGCAATTGGCTCACTTAGCGCAGGCTTTCCAGCCTGCGAGTTCTGGCATCTTTCCAGATGCCAGTCCTCGCGGGGCCGAATCGGCGGCTCAAGAACAGTGTCAAGCTGCACCCAGTTCAGGGCTTGACCTGTCCATCTCGGAACATCGCGACCGAAGCCCCCGTCTTTGGCTATTCACAGTCCTTCCTGACTTTGGTCAAGAGTTCATTCAACTTGTCGATCACGGTGACGGTCTTGTCCACGTTCGCGAAAAGTTCGGTCATGTAACGTTGTTCGAATTCCTGGCTTTTGGCGTCGCGCCAGTGATTTTTGGTTTCATCCCACCGCTTGGAAAGCTCTTTTGTGATGGCGACCAGCCGGTTTTTGTTTCCACTCAGGTTCATGGCTGCTTTTCCCCTTCGCCGACCGGTTTGGTTTGGGTCTGGGCCCCCGCCGTGGCCGCACCCGGGGTGGGGACACCGGCATACGCTTCCAAGGTCTTCACGGCCTGGTCCAGATAGGCGACCGCGCGTTTCATGTCGGTGGCCAAAAAACTGTGGAACTGGATGACCTGCTTGACCAGCGGGTCGGTGCGGTTCTCCAGTTCCCGGCCCCATTTTTTCAGGACTGCCATTTTGGCCTCGGCCTCGCGATTGGTGCGTTCCGCCCGCTGCACGGCCATGAGGCACAAGGCCGTTGATTCATGGAATTGGGAGAGCTGGGCGTTGAACAACTCCGCCCGCGCCTCCTCCAGTTTCCGGTAGCGGACGCGCGTCTCACCTTCCCAAAGGCGGCGTTGATCATTTTGCACCCAAAGCCGGGTGCGCAGGACATCATCGCTCGTCTCCTCCAAAACGGCGCGCGCCCGGCTCAGGAATACAATCAGGTCGGCCCGGAAAGATTCCACGGCTTCAAACGAAGTGACTTGGGCGCGGTCGGCCATGAATTTTATCGTGCTCGTCCTCGTGCTCGTCCTCGGATTTTTCGATTACGATTACGAGGAGGAGGACGAGGACGATTTTAATTGGTCAGTGTTGGTTCAGATATTCCTCGATGCGCTGGGCTTTTCTCAACAGATAAGGCGTGTGCTCCTTGGACAGTTCGACGAACTTCTTCAGCGCCTTCATTGCTGTCCTGAATTCATCGGCGAACTTCTCGTGCTCCTGGTCCTGCCAGGTGTCCCCCAGCGCCGTGAAGCGGGCTTGCAGCAAAACCAGCCGGTTCTCCAGGTCGGTGTTGAACCGTTGCAGTTCGTCGGCAAACCGCCGCACCTTTTCGGGATCCATGATTGCTTGGGCCATAATTTCCCTTTCGTTGGGCTTCAGGGCGACCCGCGGATTTGGCGGCTCGCTGGAAAGAACTTAACATGGAAGCCCCCCGCCGCCGAGTCATTTGTAACCTGAAAACCTGAATGGGGAATCCAGGGGAGCAAACCGGTTTGACGCGAATTGCACGAATTGACACGAATCAAAACGCGCTGCCATTTTCAATTCTTCCTTCGTACCTGGTAAATTGAACCAGCCGGCGCTTCAGCGGTTTCAATCCGTCTTCATCCCACCTTCGTTAACTGCGGCGCGGCAGGCCGCGATTCAAGATTCTGTTGCTCCGTTGGGGCATGGCCCATTCGTGTCGCTTCGTGAAATTCGTGTCAACCACTCCGCTTCTCCACCCCGGATGCGTTTGTCCGGCGATAGAGCTTGCCGTTTTCCCGCGCTGGAATAGAATGTTTCCGTGCCGATTTAACGCGGCACGTCACCGTGTTGGTTGCCTCGGTAGCTCAATTGGTAGAGCAGTTGACTCTTAATCAATTGGTTGAAGGTTCGAGTCCTTCCCGGGGTACCACTTATTAAAAATGGCTTGGGCTTACATCCTGCGCGGCGATTCCGGACGGCACTACATCGGCTCAACAACCAACTTGGAACGCCGGCTTAAAGATCATCGTTGCGGCCAGACGCATTCGACGAAGCGATTGGGTGGCAACCTGGAAATCGTGGCGGCAGTGGAACCAGCTGGTTTGGACGAGGCACGTGCCTTGGAACGAGAGATGAAGCGCAAAAAGAATCCACGACTGGCACTGGCATTATTGCAGAGCCGGTTACGATAGAGCAGCCCCGAAGGCTTTCGGGGTTGGTTCCAGGTTCGAGTCCTGGCCGGGGTACCAATAAAATCAGGGGGTTTGCGAATTCCAGCCGGTGGGCAAATCAGCCGGGTGGTATCAAAAGTAGTAACAGGGGCGTTTTGAATCGCTCCGCTTTGCCACGGCTGCAAATGTTGTCCACGTCATGCGCCGAGACGCCGGAGACCGCCGTTTTTACCTGATACCCGGCCAATCAAAGCGTGTCCTGCGAAGTCAGGCGACGCCAGGCGGGGATCGTGGCCGCGAGTCATCGGCGATGGTGACGCTGCCACAGGCGGCCACGGTCTGACAGTTCCGCTTTGCGGGATTGGCCGATGAGAACTCTCTTTTTAGCGGGCGACCGTCCCGGCCAGGCGCGCGGCAGAGTCCCGCGCGTATTGGTGGTAGTTGGAGAGAAACCCGGGCCAGATTGCTTGAGCAAATTGGCCGCCACTCAAACCTGGCCTCCCGTTTCACTTCCGGGCCAGGTATGTTGCGTTCGATATAAACGACAAGCTACTTTGTAGAACCTGGCCGGCTTTCGGTTTTACTCCCTTGCAGCGGCACTCGAATGACACGGATTTCCTCCTTGTTAAGGCTGTAAACCAACCAAAGTGCGTCATCTTTCCACGAGCCGTCATTGTTCCATTTCGAGAGACCGCGATGATAACTTGCGCCGGGATTTTTCGCCTTGCCCGCGTAACGTCTGGGCGGTAAATCGCCGTGCAACGCATGCGGGTCGCGGAAGGTGATGCCGTCATCGCTGGTCAACATCACGAGCGGCCAGCGTCTGGTCAGGTCGGGATTGTAGATCAGCACGTAGCGGCCGTCGGATGTTTTCTGCCCCCACACTTTGCCCATGCCGGTGATGAGCGAATCCGGTCGCACGGGCTGATCCCAGGTTTTGCCGCCGTCGCGGGAAATCGTCACCCAACGTTTTTTGGCCACGCCCACAAGTGCTCCATCCTTGCGCGTGAAGAAACACATCGCCTTGCCGAAACCCCTGGCGTCCTCCTTCAATTCCTTGTCGCCATCCCAGTTCGCCGGGTCGTTCCACTTCATGCGCTGCGCCGGGTCGAGCAGCACACCGTAGTCTTGCTGTTGCAAAAACAGATGGTCAGCGAGCAATTGCTGGCACGCCCCGACAAAATCCTTGTCCGAACTTGTCGTGAACAACGGCGGCTGATTGGTGCCGGCATTGCCGTGCGGTCGCAAAGTGAACACGTCACCGAGCGAGTGGTTGGCGCGGAGTTCGCGCACCACGATGCCGCCTTTCACCTGCACGCTCAAATTTGTATCATTCTCGCGCAGGCCGGCGATGACGAGCATCCGCCCGTTCGGCGCATGGAAAAAATACATCCGCAGCGCTGTGGAGACGCCTTGCGGAAACATCTCGACCGGTTTCGACCACGTTTTGCCATCGGCGGACGAACTGATCAATTCGCGCGAAGGCCAGACATCCTCGTCGCGCTCGCAGGAATTCCAGCCGACATAAAGCCGCCCGTGCCATGCCGCCAAGTCAGGATGATGATGATATGTCCACCCGAGTCCGTCGGCCAACTCTGGATGCTCCTTGTCTGCGCGGAAGACCGTGTAAGTTTCCAAGCCGGGCGCAACGGGCAGGCCACCGGTGGAGATGTCGAAATTCAACCTGGCCAATTCCAGCGCATCAATGTGCAGCGGTTCGTCCTGCTTTTCCGCCGCTTGCGTTATCAGGCCGACAATTAAAACGAACGCGGCCAATAACAAGCTCGCTCCGGGGTTAATTTTCATCAATATGGCCGAGTATGCTTGAACACAGCGTGAACAGCCAGGCAGAAGAGCGTCAACCAGGGCTGTTCCTTATCGTGGCCGCGATTCGTCGGCGATGGTGCCGGTGCCACAGGCGGCCACGGCCTGACAGTTCCGCTTTGCAGGATTGGCCGATGAGGACTCTCTTTTTGCCGGGCGACCGTCCCGTCCCCGTGGCCACCCGGCCCCGCGCGGCACCCGCCGGGACTCCTGCGTCCAAGGGTGGGATTCAGATCTGCACGACGATTTTTTTAGACGGTCTGAGGTGCCGTTTTGACAACGAAATTAGCGGATATTTTCACCAGCTTTGACCAAGGATTTGCGGATGCTGGTGAGCAATTTGGTGAGCGAGACGGGTCGGCCGTCCTTGGGCCAGGGTGTGCATTCATGCGCACAAAGAACTGGCGGTGAGAAAAAATGGCGCGTTGGAGCTGGATTTTGAGGTTTTTGTTCCGGTGATAATCCTTGATAGAAATTCTCAAATCTGATTTCATAGGTGCATGATAACAGGCAGGCTTACAGAAAACAATCGTGCACGATGTCGCGCACGCTGTGTGGCCTAATAATATGTTAGGCGGCTTCACACATATGTCCAAAACGTTTGTCATTATTCTAGCGGTGATTGCGGTAGTGATTTTGGCTATTGGCGTTCCGAATTTTATCAAGGCACGTTCTGTGCGGTCTGCCGCTCCCTGCATCAACCGGTTGAGACAGATAGACGGTGCAAAGAACGAGTGGGCATTAAACTACAACAAGACCTCGAACGATGTGCCGACATGGCCAGACCTTTACCCATTTCTTGGGAGAGATTTTACAAACATGTGGTTCACAAATGGGGTGCCAGTTTGTCCCGATGGCGGGACTTATATTTTGGGGCGAGTTGGCAAGCTGCCGACATGTTCTCTTGGCAAGCAAGACTATTATCATCGTTTACCAGAGTGACTATTTTATGCCGCCTAACACCTATTAAGCCCGGACTGTCAACAGGGAAAAGGATTCCCTTACGGAAAGATTTTTCTTTCCGTATTCGCGTCCTCAGAACGGGAACTCCGACTTGATTTCAGTTGGCAGCGCGGACAT
>JBAVOO010000065.1:0-15466 GCA_049692125.1 Verrucomicrobiia bacterium
AAGGTCGCGCAGGGTGCCGGAAACCAATCCTGTTCTCGCACCTTGGTCCCGCGAACTTTCCAGCACGCAACTGACCTCCGCCTAATCCGGGTTGCAAAGACCCTTTTGGGCAACACGCCCTTGACACCCGCGCCACAGCAAACGGAGCACGCGGCGGCCACGCGCGGTTTGCTCCCCAGTTTGAGCGGCGGCAGAAAACAGTTGAGCCGCGGGTTCAACGCTCCCTTGCCTGGCGCGTTGATCAAGGACACGACCGGCGGGTTGTCGTAACGCTCATCACCAAACCACAGCCGCACCGGCGTGTAGTTCTTCTGTTCGATGTGGGCGTTGTCGTTCTTGCGATAGGGCCGCGAGCGGGTAAAGGATACGGGCTTGGGCCGCGCTTGCAGAGGCTGGACCAGAGGGGGGTTGATGAACTCGCCACCGTTGTCGCTGTCCAGCCCGCACAACGGAAAGGGCCGACGGTCTTCGACATCACGAATCTGCCATAAAGTTGCGGCTTCGCTGCGGTTGGGCAAGGCCCGCAGCTCACTCCAGGTGGGGTGAAGGTCCACGCCGTCGAACTTCCAGTTGTGGCGGTCATCGAGACTGCCGCCACACCGCGCGACGGGGTCCACTTCCAGAAAGCCCGGCGGTTTCTCCGTCCACTCGGTGCGCAGCGGAATCTGATGTCGCAACCAGGTGCCAGGCCGGATGGCCGCCTTGCGGTGGCAGCCGAAGAGTTCGTCCCGTTCGTTGATGATTTTGGTTTTGGGTTCCTTGCCCGCCCGAGCGTAACGATCCCGCTTGGCCGCCAGTACTTCCGGACGTGTGATTTGACTCATTTTCGTGGTTAATTTTTGGCCATTCGGCTAAATTCCCGCAAACGTTTGCCATGGCCTCCGCCAACACCATTTTTCAAAAATCAAATCGCGGGATTGCCGCGCTCGCACTGGTTGTTTTCGCGCTCGACCAATTCACCAAATGGCTGGTGTTGCATGCTCTCGACATGGGCGACGAAAAAACCATCATCGCCGGTTTCTTCAAACTGGTTCAATGGCGCAATACCGGCGCGGCGTGGAGCCAGTTCAGCGGCAACAATAACGCGCTCGCGTTTGTCGCGTTTATCGCGCTGCTTTTGCTCGCTGTGATGTGTTTTAGGCAGCATCACACACTGGCCAGCCAAATTGCGTTTGGATTGATTGTCGGCGGTATCGCTGGAAATCTGACTGATCGCTTGTTGCCCGGGCGCCACGCGGTTGTGGATTTTCTTTATTTTTACCTCCAACAACGCGGCGGACGCGTCATTGATTTTCCCGCCTTCAACGTCGCCGACACCGCCATTTGCACCGGTGTGGGGTTGATTTTTCTCATCACTTGGAAAACCGGGCACACACCCAAACCGGCGGCCAATTAACACGCCATGTCCGTGCGCACGGAACAATTCACCGTTGAAAAATCGCTTCCGGCCGGGCGGCTGGACACTTTTTTGCGCGAAAAATTTCCCGCCGCTTCGCGCGGCGCGTTGCAACGGTTAATTGAACAGGGCCACATCCGCGTCAATGGTCACACGGTCAAACCCACGCACCGCCCGCGCGCCGGCGAACAAATTGAAGTCCATTGGCCGGAGGCAAGACCCGCCGAAGCGCAGCCGGAGGAAATCCCGCTCACCATTCTTTTTGAGGACCAATCGCTGCTCGTGCTGAACAAACCCGCCGGCCTGGTCGTGCATCCCGCCGCCGGACACGAGGAACATACGCTCGTCAACGCCCTGCTTCATCACTGCCGGGGCTCGCTCAGCGGCATCGGCGGCGTCGCGCGGCCCGGCATCGTGCACCGGCTCGACAAGGAAACCAGCGGTTGTCTCGTCATCGCCAAAAGCGACGAAACCCACCTCGCGCTCTCGGCGCAATTCGCCGGGCGGCAGGTCAAAAAAATTTACAACGCGATGGTGTGCGGCGAACTCGCGCGGGAAGCCGGCGAAATCCGCGCCGCCATCGCCCGGCATCCGTCGCACCGCAAGCGCATGGCGGCGCGCGACGACGATTCCGGCCGCGCCGCGCACACGAGTTACCGGGTGCTGGAACGATTGAACGCCGCGACATTCGTTGAGGCGCAGTTGCACACCGGTCGCACGCATCAGGTGCGCGTGCATTTCCAATTCCTCGGCCATCCGCTCGTCGGTGATAAAATTTACGGTTCGCGGCAGAATGCACGGTTGAAGGAATTAACAAACTATCCCGCGCTGCGCGTGATGCTGCACGCGCGGGAGCTGTCATTCATCCATCCGCGCACGGAAGAGGAAATGACTTTTGAAGCGCCCTTGCCGGAGGATTTCCGCGACGCGCTGAAATTATTGCGCGTTTGAAGCCTGCCGCCATTCCGTTTCCAAACCCTGTCGCTGAATCCATTCGTTCAAAGTTGGACGATCCAGTTGTTCACCCGACACGGCGAGCATGGCACGGATGTCGCGCAGATGTTTTTCTGCATTGCCTTCGCGATAGTATTCCAATTTCCGCACGATGACGTATTCCGGCGGCGCGAGCATGACCATTTCGCCCTCAAACTCGACCGCGCGTTTGCCGCGAAACGCCCACGCGTTCAATTCGTCGCGTCCGGTCGGATACATGTCCGCTTTGAAGCCAGTGTCGCGGTGGATGAGATTGAAGTGGCCGCGATTTTCACGGGCCGTTTCTGCCAGAATGGTCTCCAGCGGCGGCGGATAAAATTCCGTTGCCGGAAAAACTGTGAACAGTTTCTGGATGTCGTTGGTGTTAAGACACACAACGAAATCCACGTCGTGGGTGAGACGCGGTTCGCCGTAGAAAATGGCGGCCACGCTGCCACTGACAACGTAGCGAATGCCCGCGCGATTTAGCGGACGCACGAAGAGCAGAAACAGTTCAGGTTCGGGCATGGCTGAAAATCCGGCGCACTTCGTCGGCGAGGCGCTGTTCCGGCCAGTCGGGATGCTGGCTGCGCAAGCCCGTCGCCTTCATTTTTCGCGCCGACCAGTAAAGCCGCTCGGCCAGACGCAGCCGCCGCGCGCCGGTCATCGCGCGCAACGCGGCGAACTGTTCGGGACTGGTTTGCTCATCCGTCAGCATGGATTCAACATGGGCCAAAGGAATGGTCCGTGCAAGTCCGGGCTTTCATTCGTTCATCCGCGCACGGATGAGCAAATGAGTTTTGAAGCGCCATTGCCGAAGGATTTTCTGGCGGTGCTGAATTTTCTGCGCTGAAAATTTATGTCAAAACTGAAGGGGCGATGGGTGTTAATTAAATCGCAGCCGCGCTCGATGAATGAAGGCTAAAGCGACGGCTAATTGCGCGCCGTCAGCCTTGGTATCAATCAACACATGCCAGATATTATGGCTCCGAAAGCGGACTCGAATCTTTTCACCCGCTTCTGAACAGCCTCTGAAGTTCACGGTAAATAATGGCATCTTGAAGACCCATTTCCGTCCATTTGTAAAGTTTAGTGTGAATTTGTTCCGCAAAATGCTTCGCTGGTTGATAGTGCAGATGGGCAAACCATTTTCGAGCATCATAAATTGAGCCAGCGCCCATTTTCGTTCGAGTTTTATCCTGAACAGCTCTTTGTCCGACTTGTCATGGACAACAAAATCGGGCAATCGAAACAACCCATACGGATAGTGCGGACGCTTGTGCAATGTTTTGAAACGCCAAATAATTTCTCCATTGGAATTGTAAATCTCTCCGTTGCCTTCATAACTGCATCTGAAGCAATACTTGCCGGCTTCGACCGGCGGCTGTGTCCTTTCTTTTTTTGCGACGCGTAAATTAATGAAATCTCTAACCGCCACGAAGCTGGCCATGTTGGGCAATAGGATTGAAGTAATTTCAAAAGCGCGTTCTTTGGTTCGCAGATAAAAAGTTGTCATGCGCCCGCGCTTGACCTCCGAGGTCTGCTCGATGTCGGCATACGGAATCTTCGCGACTCGTGTTTGAAAAAAGCCAGTGGAGATCAAAAGCGTGTCTTGCCTCAACTCAAGAAATTGTGGGAGGAAAAGTCGGCGCCCCATTCCCATCAACGCAAATGACAGAGGCAGGAAACCAAGTGCCAGGCCAAATCCAAAAGATACCTTGCCTACGAAAACAAATATCGCAGCGCCCAATGTAAATATCATCACGATTTGTCGCCATTGCGGACCGTAGGCAAATCGGCGCGGTAAATCCATGCGTCGAACGCTAAACCTCCATTTTCACCGCGTCCAGTTTGATTATATCGGAGGGGCGAATTCCAAGAGACCCCGAAATTTGGGGCTCGCAGAGCTCGCCCCTCCGAAAACGGAAAATTTGTTCGCCTGACGCGCGGGGTTTTTGCATATTCCACCCCGATGAAATCCATGACGGGTTACGGGCGCGGCGACTGTGCGCGGGACGGTTTTAAAATCACCGTGGAACTCAGCGCGGTGAACCGCCGGCAGACGGAAATTTCCGTGAACCTGCCGCGCGAACTGGAAATGCTCGAAGCGCCGGTGCGCGATGCGATCAACCGCCACATCGCGCGCGGACGCGTGACGGCGCGGATTTCCGTTCACGCCGCCGCAGGCAAAATGTCGGCGCGCATGCACATCAATCTGCCGCTCGCCAAGGCTTACGCGACGGAACTGGCCCGCCTCGCGAAGCAGTTGAAATTGCCCGGCGCAGTAACGCTGGATCAAATCGTCCGTGCGCCGGGGGTGTTTCAGACGGACGAGGAACTGGTTGAGGCCGAAACCATCTGGCCGATTGTGGAAAAGGCCTTGCAGCAGGCGCTGGCCGCTTTGGTGAAAATGCGCGAACGCGAGGGCGCGCATCTCGCGCAGGACCTGGCCGCGCGCGTCGGCATCCTCCGAAAATGCGCCGGACAAATCCAAAAACACGCGCCGCAAACGGCGGAGCGTTACCGCCAGCAGCTCATCGAGCGCATCAAAAGCGCCGGGCTGGAGTCACCCGCGCCGGACGACGAACGGTTGTTGAAGGAAGTGG
This sequence comes from Verrucomicrobiia bacterium, assembly GCA_049692125.1. Taxonomy (GTDB): domain Bacteria; phylum Verrucomicrobiota; class Verrucomicrobiia; order Limisphaerales; family UBA11358; genus UBA11358. The sequence continues at coordinate 4,975 of JBAVOO010000065.1, forward strand.
TTTTGTTCGCCGACCGTTCGGATATTTCGGAGGAATTGACGCGGCTCCAAAGCCATTTCCAACAGTTCGAGGACTGCCGGAAATCAAAGGAGCCGGTGGGCCGGACGCTGGACTTTCTCGCGCAGGAAATGAACCGTGAAATCAACACCATCGGCTCAAAGGCCAATGACGCGCTGATTTCGCGCGACATCGTGACGCTGAAGGCGGAACTGGAAAAGTTCCGCGAGCAGGCGCAAAATGTCGAATGATAAAGAAATGACGAATTCCTAAACCATAATGACTAAAGAATTTCCAATGACGAAATCCGAAATGACCAGCCGCACCACGGTTTTGCCATTCGGGCTTCGTCATTATTTAGTCATTAGGATTTAGTCATTAGTCATTTTATCAGCGATGAACAAAGTCGATTCCAGTCCGCTCTTGATCCTGATCTCCGCCCCGTCGGGCGGCGGGAAGACGACGTTGTGCCAGCAGTTGCTCGCCGCCCGGCCGGACATGACGCGCGCCATCACCTGCACGACGCGCGCGCTGCGACCCGGTGAAAAGGACGGTGTGGATTATTATTTTTTTGAACCGCAGGAATTTGAGCAGCGCGTGCAAGCCGGCGAGTTCATCGAGCACGCTACGGTTTTTGGCTGGCGCTACGGCACCCTGCGCTCCGAACTGGTGCACCAACTGCATTCCGGCAAGGATGTTTTGCTGAACGTGGACGTGCAAGGCGCGGCGACAATTCGCGACCGGGCGCAGGCCGAGCCGGATTTGAAACGCGCGCTGGTGACGGTATTCCTGACTCCGCCGTCCATCGCGATGCTGGAGGAACGATTAAAAAAACGCGCTTCGGACGCGCCGGAAGAAATCCAAAAGCGGCTCGGCATCGCCCGGAAGGAAATCGCGCAATGGAAAAATTTCGATTATCTTTTGATCAGCTCGACGATTCAGGAGGATTTGCGGCGGATGCGGGTGATTGTCGAGGCGGAAAAATCGCGCGTGGCGCGGTCGCACCCGCCGGCGTTTTAACCGCTAATCGGCGCTGATTGCCGTTGATTAAATCAGCGAAGATTAGCGAAAATCAGCGGTTCAAGTTACACTCGAAGCATGAGCGTTTCAAAAAACATTGTTCTCGGCGTGACCGGCTCGATTGCCGCGCACAAGGCGGCGGATTTGGCGAGCCTGCTGACCCGGCAGAAATGCAGCGTGCGTGTGGTGATGACCGCCGACGCGCAACGGTTCATTACCTCATTGCCGTTCAAGGTGCTCTCGCGCCATCCGGTGGTGACCGGTCTTTACGACGAGGAGGAAGGCTGGAAGCCGGCGCACATTGAAATGGCAGACGAGGCCGGCCTTTTGCTGGTCGCGCCGGCGACGGCGAATGTCATCGCGAAACTGGCGCACGGTCTGGCGAACGACGCGCTGACGTGCATTGCGCTGGCGTTGAATCCGAAGGCAAAAATTTTAATTGCTCCGGCGATGAACGGCAAAATGTGGCTGCACCCGGCCACGCAGCAGAATGTGAAAACGCTGAAAGCGCGCGGCGCGGAATTCATCGGTCCGGATGAAGGGATGCTTTCGTGCGGTTACGAAGGCATTGGCCGGATGTGGCCGGTGGAACAGGTGGCGGCGCGGGCCCTGAAGCTGCTGGCTTGAGTCGCCGCCCATTCGAGTGCGGTCTTGCCCATGAAATACCTGGATTGGCAAACGTTCAAAGGCCTGCCCAAGCTGCTGGCGACTTCCCCGGCGGAACCGCCTCAGCAGGCCGAACGTATCGTGGCCGTGCAACTCCACATCGTCTTGCCGGTCAAGGTGGGGGTTATCGCAGTCGTGCTCTACTACCTGTTTTATGCCGGCTGGTTGACCGAGGAACTGACCACCCGCTGGGTGGTGGAGCAAACTCTGCAAAGATTCTTTCTGATTTATGTCGTATGCAACGCCGTGGCCGGCGTCGTGCTGTTGCTCTGGCGCCGGTTTCCGCCGGGCATTTTTCAGTGGCTGGTGTTTGCGCTGGAGCTGCTGGACGGTCTGTTTGTGGCGGAACTGGCGTTCCTGACCGGTGGATTCGACAGCACGGTTTACTGGATGTTCCCTGGTTTGATTGTATTGAACGCCATCAGCATTCCACTGGCGACACCGCAAATTGCTTTAAACATCCTTTTGAGCCTCTTCTACCTGGGCGCGGGAACGTTGTATGCCAACGTGCCGGATCCGACCTCTGGGAGTCTGCCACCGATTGCCTTCCGTCCCGCCAATTCAAACCTGATCGTATCGATTCACGGCACCAACCGGATTTCCCGGTCAATCCGGCCGATCGGGGTGAGCGACCTGCCTTACAGCTCGATGCCGCCGGAAAATGCCAGCGGACCGGACCTGCCGAAGCTTTTCACATTATGGCTCCTGACGGCGTGCTGTTATGGCGTGCAGGTGCTGGCCGAACGCCAACGGCGGGCATTGGAAGAAACCCGCGAATTTGCCATGCGCGAAGGACAACTGCGTTCCGCCGGCAGGCTTGCCGCTGAGTTTGCGCATCAAATTAAAAATCCGCTGGCCATAATCAACAATGCCGCATTTTCGCTGCAACGCGCCCTGCGGGACGCCAAAACTGAAGTCGCGCAGCAAATCGGAATCATTCAGGAGGAAGTGGCACGCGCCGATCAGGTTATCACCCAAATCATGGGCTACGCGCAATTGAGCGAAGGTCATGTCGAAAAACTCAACGTCATCGAGGAACTCAACCGCGCCATTGCGCAGGTGTTCCCGTCCGTCGTGCCAACGGGCATTCAAGTCCACCGCGAATACGGTCGCGGTTTTCCACCATTACTGATGCAGCGCGGCCATTTATCTGAGATTCTTGTGAACCTTTTAAAAAATGCACGCGAGGCGCTGGTCGAAAAAGGCAACGTGTTTGTCATTGCTGATTGTCACCGCGATCATTCGGTTGAAATTTCCGTGCGCGACGATGGCCCCGGCATTGCACCCGACAAAATCGAACGGATTTTCGAGGCTTACTACACCACCAAAGAACGCGGCACAGGTCTTGGACTCGCGATCATGAAACATAACGTCGAACTTTACGGCGGCAAAGTGCGCGTTGAATCCGAGCTTGGAAAAGGTGCGAAATTTACGTTAATCTTTCCGGCGAAAGCGTCGCTGACCCCGGCCAAATGAGCGTACCGTTGCCACCGGTGCTCGTCGTGGACGACGAGAAGAACATGCGCCTGTCCTTGCAGACGGTGCTGAAGGACGAAGACTATGCTGCCCGCGCGGTCGAATCCGCCGAGGAAGCATTGACCCTGCTGGCGCGCGAGGAGTTTTTCATGGTCATCACCGACGCCCGGCTCGGCGGCATGAGCGGCTATGAATTCCTCGCCAAAATCCACAACCAATGGCCCGACCTGCCGGTGCTCATGCTCACCGCCTACGCCACGCCAAAACTCGCCGTGGAAGCGATCAAAGCCGGTGCGATTGACTACGTGTCCAAACCGTTCGCGCCGGAGGAGTTGCTTCACGCCGTCACCCGCTGCGCCGAGCGTTACCGGCTGTTGCGGGAAAATGCCGCACTGCGTTCGCGCGCCAATGAAACTTTCAGCCTTGACCAGATTGTCGGCGAGTCGCAAAAAATCCGCGACCTGCGAAAATTGATCCAAACGGTCGCGCCCACCGACGCGCGCGTGCTCATTCTGGGCGAAAGCGGCACGGGCAAGGAACTGGTCGCCGGCGCATTGCACGGATTGAGCCAGCGGCGCGAGGCGAATTACATCCGCATCAACTGCGCCGCCATCCCCGACACTTTGCTCGAAAGCGAATTGTTCGGCCACGAAAAGGGCGCGTTCACCGGCGCGCTGAAACAAAAACCCGGCCGCGTTGAGGAAGCCGATGGCGGCACGATTTTTCTCGATGAAATCGCGGACATGAGCAAGCCGCTTCAAGCCAAGCTGCTGCGGTTTTTGGAGGACGGCACGTTCACGCGGGTCGGCGGCACGCACGAACTTCGCGTCAACGTCCGCCTCATCGCCGCCACCAACCGCAACATCACGCAAGCCATTGCCGAGGGCCAGTTCCGCGAGGACCTGTTTCACCGGCTGAACGTGGTGCAATTCCGTCTTCCGCTGTTGCGCGAGCGGGAGGGGGATGTTTTGCTGCTGGCCGGGCATTTTTTGAAAATGTTTCGCGCGGCGATGAATAAAAGCGTGGACACCCTCACGCCCGCCGCGCGCCAAAAACTGCTTTCGCATCCGTGGCCCGGCAATGTCCGCGAATTGCGCAACGTCATCGAACGCGCGCTGATTTTGGAAACGACGCACGAGATCCAGGCGTCCAGCCTGCCGGATTTCCAGGTCGAAACGCGTTTGCAAAAAACCACGTCCACACAAGCCGCACCCAATGAATCGCTGGACGACGCGCTGGCGCGTCTGGAGCGTGAATTAATCACCAGCGTGCTGGAACAAAACGATTTTAACCCGACGCGCACTGCCGAACGGCTTAAGCTAAGCCGGCATTCGCTCCGTTACCGGATGCAACGGCTGAATATGGACTTCGGTGACAGCACGCCGGATGAAAGCCCGTGACTTTCAACCGGCAATTTTTGGAACCTGATTTTATTTTAACATCATGGATGACGCACTACCAGCTATGGGCAGGATGTCGCCGGCATGGGTGGATTTTTTCATCCTGACCGGGGCCTTTGCCCTGGTGGGGATCGGTGCGCTGATCTGGATCTTATTCTTTCGCAAGCCGGGACGACGACGGCGCAAACGCCGCCATCGCCATGAACATCTTTCACCCAATCCCACCCTCGCCCAAAACGGCGGGCTGCCGCCGGTTCGCCAGGAAGAAAGACCTTCCCGCCGGCCGCCGCCAACACCTCAACCGTAAATGCATCACAGCCGTGCGATCACCCGCAAAAGCGCCTCGAATCTGGCGCTGGCCTTTGTGGTGTTGCCGCGGGCCAAACGCGACGCCATGTCCGCGCTCTACGCCTTTTGCCGCGAAGTGGACGATGTCGCCGACAATGAATCCGTTCCAACAGAAAAGCGCCGCGCCCAGCTCGCCGAATGGCGCGCCGACGTGCAGCGCGCCTGTGAAAATCAATCCCCGCGGTTTCCCGTGAACCGCGAATTGCAGCCGGTCATCCAGCAATTCAACCTGCACTTTGAGCTGTTCGACGATTTGCTCAAAGGTTGCGAGATGGATTTGGTGAGAAATCGCTACGAAGATTTTGAGGCGCTGGAAAAGTATTGCTATCACGTCGCATCCGTCGTCGGCCTCTTGAGCATCGAAATTTTCGGCTATAAAAATCCCGCGACGCGCGATTACGCCGTTTATCTCGGCAAGGCGCTTCAACTTACCAACATTCTGCGCGATGTGAAAAATGACGCCGAACGCGGCAGAATTTATCTGCCACTTGCCGATTTGAGAAGATTTGGCGTCACGCCTGATGAAATTTTGCAATCCAGATATTCCGACTGTTATCGCAGACTCGCCGAACATATCGCCGGTTGCGCAAAAAATTTCTATCGGCTCGCACAAAAAACTTTGCCAGCCGAAGACCGCAACTCAATGATCGCCGCCGAATTGATGGGCGCGGTTTACTGGAAGCTGCTCGAACAATTGGAGCGGCGGAACTTCAAAGTATTCGACTCGCAACCTGTGCGTTTGAGCAAGCGATATAAACTTATGCTGATGTTCCGCTCCTGGATTCGCTTTGCAACCGGCTCAACTGCGCCCAATTATGGAAAGACCTGATTCCGTTCGTCGCCTGATTGTCAACGCCGATGACTTCGGTCTTTCAACTTCCGTCAACACCGCGGTCATCCGTGCGCACCGCGACGGCATTTTGACCACCGCGAGCTTGATGGTGAACGAGCCGGGTCTCGAGGAGGCGGTTGCGCTCGCAAAGCAAAATCCCAAACTCGGCGTCGGCTTGCATTTGTCCTTGCTGTGCGGACACTCCACGCTGCCGCCGGAAAAAATTCCCGGCCTGGCCAACCCGCGCGGCGAATTTTCCAACAACCCCGTCAGCGTCGGCTTTCGTTATTTTTTCAATCGCAGCCTGCGCGAACCACTGCGAGCGGAAATCCGCGCGCAATTTGAAAAATTCCGCGCCACCGGCCTGTCGCTCGATCATGTCAACGGCCACTTGCATTTGCATCTGCATCCAACCATGTTCCGCATTTTGATGGAGGACGCGGAGAAACTCGGCATCCGCCGGATGCGGCTCACCCGCGATTGTTTTTGGCGAAGCACGCGCATGGCGCGCGGACGCTGGTTTTATCGCGTTGTGCACGCGCTCATTCACGACCGTTTGTCCAAACGCGCGCGGGAACCGCTGCGCCAACGCGGCATTCGCCACGCGCAAATCACGTTCGGCCTGTTGCAGGATTCCCATGTGGACGAGGCCTACGTTTTGAAGCTGCTGCCGGAATTGCCACCGGGCGATTCCGAGCTTTACTCGCACCCATCCCTCGACGAATTTAAGCATGAGTTCGACGCGCTCGTCAGTCCGCGGGTGAAGGAACTGGTGAAAAAACTCGGCATCGAACTGATTCGTTACCAGGATTTGTAGCATGACAAAGATTCTTGTTGTTTTGATTTTTGCGCTGTGTGTGGAAGCCGTCGGCGTGGTGTTTTTGAGCAAAGGGCTGAAGCAAATCGGGGAAGTGCAAAGCATCAGCGCGCGCGAAATCGGACGCATCATCGTCAAGGGCGCGACCAATCCCAGCGTGCTGCTGGGCGTGGCGCTGGAAGCGGCGTTTTTTGGCGCGCTGCTTTATCTGCTTTCCCAACGCGACGTGAGTTTGATCTGGCCGCTAACCGCGCTCGGCTTCCTCATCACCGCGCTCGCGGCAAAGTTTATTTTGAAGGAAGAAGTGACGGCGTTGCGTTGGGCGGGCGTTTTGTTGATCGTCATCGGCGCTTCACTCGTCAGCTACAGCGAAAAGTCAAAGGAAAAGCCCGCATCACCGCCAGCCACCACGGTCAATCCGATTGAAAGGTAGGGCGGCGCTGCTGCGCCGCTCAATTTTGGGCCGCGCGGCAGCACGGCCCTACCAAATTATTTTCCCCAGGATATCCGCCAGTTGTTCCGCCGCGAACCGGGTTTGCTTCTGCAACTTCAACAACGCGCCGATCTTCCCCGGCGACTTTGCAATTGCCCACGCCAGCTTGCCGTAGTCCAGACTCATATCCGATTTGAAAAGCTGGTTGAAATCCAGCGGCAAATCTTCATTGGCCGTGTCCGATATCACGCGCACCGTCGCGCAGGGAATCCCGCGCTCGCGGCAGATGGTATGAATCGCCCCCGATTCCATTTCCACCGCGTCCGCGCCGGTTTCCGCGCGCAATTTTTTCTTTTCGGCAGCGGTCGTGGCGATGCGGTCGGCACAGAAAAACTTTGCCGGTTGCGCACCGGCGGCGAGAAATTTCTCGTCCAGATTGTAGGAGACGACGTGAGGAGTCTCTAAATTCTTTTTAATTTGAGTCTCATTACCTCGACTCCTCCTGGAACAGGAATCTGTTTCAAATACAACTTCGCCGAGTTTCAAATCCGGATTCAATCCCCCGGCGAATCCACAAGTCAGCACCAGTTCGGGTGGGGCGAGGCTGCTGACGAGCCGGGCCTGGCCGGTCGAAGTGTCTTGAAGACGGCTCGCGGGGACGCTCGCCCCACCACCAAGAAATTCGCGCACGGATTTTTCGGCGTTCTTACGCCCGATGCCGGTGATGAGAATGGAAGCGGCTTGCGCCGCCGCCGCCGCGCCTGCCGCCATTTCCCGAAACGGCGCGGCTTCTTCTTTCAGCGCGAAGCAGATGAGCGTGATCATTTATTTGGCGCGCGAAGCGGGCGGCGGGTTTCAAGCCAGCGGGTTTTCAATTTCCAGGCCAAACCGGCGCGCCGGTTCAAAATGGCGGACGTTGTTGGTTGCCATCACCAAACCGTTGGCGAGACAGGTTGCCGCCAGCAATGAATCTTCGCAGGTCAGCGTCCGGTTCACGCTTTTTAATTCCGACAGCAATTGTTTCCACCGGATCAAAACATCCAAATCCAGCGGGATAAAACTTTCCGTGAATCGTTCCTCGGTGGCTTCGATCCGGCGCGTCAGTTCTTCCCGATGCGACTCCGGCGCCGCGTCCAGCCCATGCCGCATTTCGGCGACGGAAACCAGACTGATGAAACTGTCGCTTTCGTTTTTGACCAGCCACGCGGCCATTTTTGGCGGGATGGTTTTCTTGTTGAAGGCGGAAATGATGTCCGTGTCCAGCAGATAGCTCATTTGGACGGAAGCCGGTGGCGTCGGACACGGGGGAACGAGACGGTTTGTTCACGCAAATGCGCGAGCAGGCCTTTTGCGCCGCGGCGCGCCTTGGGACGCGGAATTAACAATAAACTTCCCTTGCCATCGTTGAGTTCCCGCGCGTCGCAGGGACCGCCGGATTCCAGGCCGAACGTCTTCCGCCACTTCAACGGCAGCAACGCCTGGCCTTTGCGGCTGACGGTCACGGTGGTTAGTTCACTCATAAAGTAAAGATTCATTACCTGCGGCATGCTGTCAAGAATCTTCCGGCGTTCCAGCCGGCTAATTTTTGCAGGAAACGCCGTGAGGAATCTCTGACTATTTTATTTGAGTCTCGTTACCTCGACTCCTACGGGAAAGGGTTCCGGCGTCCGATGCCGGTGATGAGAATGGAAGTGGCTTGCGCCGCAGCCCCCTGCCCGCCGCGATTTTCCGAAACGGCGCGGCTTCTTCTTTCAGCGCAAAGCAGACGAGCAAGTGCATGACAAAAAAGATTTAAGGCAAATACTGTCGCCTAATTTCCACTCCATTGGTAATCATATCCTGCGGGCGGATCGTAATAAGCTGCGACTGAAATGCCACCATTGGGATAGCCAATCGTGCTGTTCCAATAAATATTGATGTAGCTGGCGTGGCCGTCCACAAAACCGACCATATTTCTGGCATCGTTAAACATCGGCCAACCACCTTGCACCGGCGGTTTCGGCTGATGCCATGAATAGGGTTCGAGGGCCGACGCTTCCACAACCAGAAGTGTTTTGGCGGAATTTTTAACCGCACTGAGTTTTTGGCCGCCAATGCCGGGCAAGACTCCGTTGTAAGCGAAATTGGGGTAGTTGGTGAGCAGATTCGCTCCGTTAAACGCATAACTCGAGAAACCAAGAGTCCGCTGCTCATGCCGGGCATGCGGAACATAGGCACCGGAGGATTCATCATAATAAAACGTGTCTGCTGGGCAGGCGAAAATCTTGTCTTGCGGCGACGATGGCCCGTGGAGGCCGACATAGCCTTTTATGACCTCTTTGTAGGTGATATATGTGCCGGTACCTGTGTTCGGCAACGTATCGCCATTGTCCCCGGCATACATGTGAACACCCAGATTAATTTGTTTCAGATTGTTCAAACACTCCGTTCGCTTGGCCCGGGCTTTCGCACTGGACAAGACAGGCATCAGCAAAGCAGCAAGGATGGCAATGATCGCAATGACCACCAGCAATTCAATCAAGGTGAATGCACGCTGTGGATTCATTCCTGATAAAAACACCGGCAATGGAGATTCGTTTCAGGCCATTATTTTCAGTCGAGAGATTTCACTTTATCCCCGCCAGCCTTTCCTTCCAAATGCGGTAAAGCTCCACCGTGGCGCGGACGTCGCGCAGGCAGTATTCGGCGATTTCCCGGAACTTGCCCTCGGCCATCAGCGTGTTCACGTCCATGCCGGTCACGCCGTGGCTTTTGGGCGATTCGATGCCGAACGCCTTGCAGTAGAAATCCAGGTTGAACCGCCGCGCCGCGCCTTCGCGCCCGCTCACGCCGTAAAACGTGAATTGTTCCGCCAGGTCGCAATGCGGTTCGACGGCGTAACGGTAGCCCAGCCAGTTCTTTTTCGAGATGGGCACGTTGAGCAGCGCCGAGCGGAGATAAATGAACGGCACGTCAAAGCCACGACCGTTGAAGGTCACGACCGAATCGTAATGCCTGGCCACGTCCCAAAACGCGGTGAGCAATTCAAATTCATCCGCGCAGGGCATAAACTCAACTGGCCCCGACTCGCCGTCGGTCTCTTCAAAATCTTCGGCGAGAAACTGCACCTGTCCGCGCTGCGTGTCCGCGTTGAGCATGGCGACGCAGACGACCTGGGCGGTGAACGGCCAGAGATTGAACTGCTGCCGGATTTCAGCGCGCTTCGTCTCGCGGGCCGGCTCGTCGGCAATCTTTTCAGCCTCGCGGAATAGGTATTCCTGCTGCGCCTCGTCAAAAGTGCCGGGCGGCAGCGCGGAAGTCTCGATGTCAAAAACAATGGTGGCCACGCGGGAATTAACCGCCAACTTGCGGGCGAGGCCAAGTTTTATTTTTAACCGGGCGCATCTTGTGGGCGTGTTGCCCAAAAGGGTCTTTGCAACCCGGATTAGGCGGAGGTCAGTTGCGTGCTGGAAAGTTCGCGGGACCAAGGTGCGAGAACAGGATTGGTTTCCGGCACCCTGCGC
>JBAVOO010000066.1:0-7662 GCA_049692125.1 Verrucomicrobiia bacterium
GCGCAGGGTGCCGGAAACCAATCCTGTTCTCGCACCTTGGTCCCGCGAACTTTCCAGCACGCAACTGACCTCCGCCTAATCCGGGTTGCAAAGACCCTTTTGGGCAACACGCCCACAAGATGCGCCCCTTCGCTCTCCAGCCGGGAGCCGTCAGCTCTTGGGCGTCAGCGGGGTGTAATAATAGATGACGGTGTAGGTGGCCGGGCCGCTGCCGGCGTTGCGCAGCCGGGTGACGGCGTGCGTGGTGAAAAAAATGACCGACCCCGGTCCGACCGTCTGGGTGCGACCGTCCACACTCGCCTCCACCGTGCCTTCCTTGATGATGATGACCTCTTCCTGCAGGTGACGGCGCGGTTCTCCGCTGCTTTGACCGGGATTGAGCGTGGTGATGTGGCAATGCAACTTGTCCAAGGTTGCAGTGGGCGCGTCAAACAGCGTCCGGCGGACACCGTTGGTGGTCGGGACGGGCTGCATTTTCTCCCAATCAAAAATGGAGGATGACAATTTTGCCGTGGTGGACGGTTTGGTTTCCGGAGTTTGAGCCATAAGAGTAAAACCGAGGATAGCGAAGGCGGCGGAACAAAGGAAAGTTTTCATGGTCGGTTTGGGTTGGTGTGGCGTTTGGATGTTCAATTCGGTGGCGGGGCGCCAAAATGTGCGGCATGTGAGGCATAAGCCGCCGCATCCTCCAGCATCGCGTCAATCGCCGCGATCATCGGCCCGGCCTTGACCAGGCCCGAAAAAACCGCGCGGTCGCCGATGTTGCTCTCCAAGACGAACGCCGGTCGTTGCGTCACCTGCAAGGCATGGAATTCTGCTGTCGTCGCCCGTACGCGTTGTTCGATTTCCGGGGACCGCGCCGTCTTGAGCAGGGCGGCGGCATCCAAGTTGGCAACCCAAGCGGCTACGGCCACGGAAACGTCCCAATTGCCCACTTTCTTCCCCACGCACAGGCCGGCCTCCATCAGCGCCAGTCGCACCCGGTCGTCGGTGACACCAAAATCTTTTGCTGCTTCCGCCACGCAATTGGGCGCGAGATATTCCTTCAATCCAGTCATCCAACTGGTTTTCAGCATGAACGGCGACCGCACAATCGTCCCGCTGCGCCGAAAAAACCAAGCCGCCTGCGCCCGTGACTTTGGCAAGCCCGATTTATCAAGCAAGGCAATGGCCCAATTGAATTCCACCGGTGACTTTGCGTATTTCTGCTTCAATTCCCGCCATGCCGGTTCCGCCCAGTAACACCAGGAGGAAACGACATCGAGGTAGTAGGTGGTTTTTATATTCATGACCGTCGTTCCTTGATTGCCGCCAAGATGTCCGTCACCACTTCCGCCTTCGGCTTCGCGCCGATGTTGCCTTTGCCGTGCAGACGAACTGAAACTGAGCTGGCTTCCATGTCGCGACTGCCGATGACCAGCATGGTGTGGACTTTCGCCTTCTCGGCTTCGGCAATCTTCGCCTTGATCGGGTCGGTGCCGAAATCAGCACTCACGCGGACAAAATTCGCGCGCAATTCATTCACAATCGGCTGGGCGTAGTTGACCAACGCCGCGTCGTCGTTCAACGTCAGCACGCGCACCTGGTCGGGCGCGAGCCAGAGCGGGAAGTTGCCGGCGTAATGCTCGATGAGAAAGCCGATGAATCGCTCGTGCGTGCCCAGCGGCGCGCGATGAATGCACAACGGCGTCTTGTCCGTGTTGTCCTTGTCGCGATAGACCAGGCCGAAGCGTTTGGGCACGGCAAAATCCACCTGGTTGGTGGCCAGCGTGAATTCGCGGCCGATGACGCTCCAGACCTGCACGTCAATCTTCGGACCGTAAAACGCTGCTTCGTTCGGCATTTCCACGTAGTTGATGCCGCTGCGCTTGAGGACATCGCGGACCATGTTCTCGGTCTGAATCCACAGCGCCGGTTCGTTAACGAATTTCTGGCCGAGCTTGGCCGGATCGTGCGTGCTGAAGCGCATCACGTGCTTCTCGATGCCGAAAATCTTGAAATATTTCAGATACATCTCGTTCACCGCGTTGAACTCGGCGGCGAACTGCTCCGGCGTGCAATAAATGTGCGCGTCGTTCATGTTGAGCGACCGCACGCGCATGAGCCCGAACAACTCACCCGACTGCTCGTAACGGTAGTTGGTGCCGTATTCGGCCAGCCGCAACGGCAAATCGCGGTAACTGCGCGGCTCCGCCGCAAAAATGCGGTGATGATGCGGGCAGTTCATGGCTTTGAGGTAGTAGCGCTCGGGTTCCTTGAATGAAGCCAAAAACATATCCGTCGTGAATTTATACCGTGCTATCTCTTCAATCCTTTCCCGCTTTTCCTTGGGTTGTTGGCGAATGCGGGTTTCAACAATTTCCATCTGTCTATCCGGTGTAAGTGACAAATCATCAACGTTAAGACCGAGGTCGCGAATAACGTCGTGCATCACGCTACCCATGGATATTTTTATCTCGTTAACTAGTGATTGGGCTTTCCCTTCAATTTGCAACTCCATCGGCGGAAACATTGAATCCTTGTACAGAATCGGCAAGTGCCCGCTCGTGAGATACATTTTTTCCTTGGCTATGTGCGGCGTTTTCACGCGCACGTAACCGGCCTGAAATTCGGTTTCTTTCGCCAGCTTCTCCAGTTCCTCACAAATCGCCGCGCCTTTGGGCAACCACATGGGCAGGCCGGGGCCGACGTATTCGGTGTCAATGGTGAACAGGCCCATCTCCTGGCCGATCTTGCGATGGTCGCGGCGTTTGGCCTCTTCGAGCATCTTGAAATACTCGTCGAGTGCAGTCTTGTTCTTGAACGCGGTGCCGTAGATGCGCTGGAGCTGTGGATTGCGCTCGTCGCCCTTGTAATACGCGCTGGCCACGGTGGTGAGCTTGAAGGCACCGATGTTGCCGGTGCGCATCACGTGCGGTCCGGCGCAAAGGTCAATGAAATCGCCGCTTTTGTAATAAGTGATCGGCTCGCCTTCGGGAATGTCCTGCAAGTTGCCAATCTTGAATTTACTCGGATTGCCCGGACGCTCGCCGAGCGCGCCGAGCCGGCCTTTCCTGGAATCTTCCAGGGCCTGCTCGCGCGTGACGGTGATTTTCTCGAAAGTGTGGTTGGCCTTGATTTCCTTTTTCATCTCCTCCTCGATCTTTGGGAAATCTTCCGGCGAGATGCGGTGCGAAAGTTCGACGTCGTAATAAAAGCCGTTTTCCACCGCCGGGCCGGAGGCGAACTGGGCGTCGGGCCAGAGCTTGACGATGGCGGTGGCCATGACATGGGCGGCGGAGTGCCGGATGCGCTCCAGCTCGGTCATCTTCTGGCGGTCGTCGAGCGTCTTGCGTTCTTTCGGTTCCTGTTGTTCAGCGGACATGGGAAAAGATTAACCACAAAAACGCAAAAGGACGAGGGAGAAAAACGAGCTGCCAGTTTAAGAATGGGGCGGTGCAGCAGCACCGCCCTACCAATATTGAGGTAGGGCCGTGCTGCCGCGCGGCCCAAACTTTTACCGGGCGGTTTTCCAAATGCCCACCAGCGCGCCGAGGCCGAGCAGCAGCAGCGCGCTGACAGCGATGGCGCCGCTGTTGGCGTATTGCGGCAGGAATTGCAGCGACGCCGCGCCGACCGCCGGGCCGATAAAGTTGCCCACGCCGATGGCGGCTTCGTGGATGCCGCCGTGTTCGCCTTTGGCCTCGCTCGCATCCATCGAGTAGAACAACGATGAGTAATAAATCAGGCCAATGGCGATGCCGAAAAAGATTTGCGCCAGCAACAGCACGACGAGATTGGGAACGATGAGAATCGCTGCGAACGAAACGATGAGTGTCGCAAACGCCTCCACCAGCCAGCGAAAACGGTAATGCCAGTCCGTCCAGGCCCACAGCGCGATGAACGTGCCGAGCCGCGCGAAGCCCCACAATGAACACGCAAATCCCGCGAACATCGGCGTGAGACGAAACTGTGCGGCCAACGTGGGCAGCATGGGGATGAACGTGTTGATGGCGATGTAGGCAACCGGATTCGCCAGCCAGGCCATGCGGAGGAACGCCCGGATTTTGGCCGGCGACGGACGGTGCGGGTCGGGCATCGGCGCGGGAGCAGGCTCATGGCCGGCGGCGCGGGCGGCGTCCACATGTTTTTGCAGCCAGAAAACCAGTCCCAGCAGGGCGATGAAAGCCGCGCCGGGCAGGTAGAAAATGGTTTTGAATCCGAATTGTTCCACGAGCGTGCCGCCGCCAAACAACGCCAGCGCATTGGTGGCGGCCCAGACAACGTTGTAAGTGCCGACCATGCGCGGCAGGCCCACGGCGTCCTCGCCCTCGCTCACCAGCGCCTCGATGGTCGGCCAGATGAAACACGTGCCGGCGTTGAACAACCCGGTGGCCAGCACCAGGCCGAGGGCGGAGTTGCATTGCGAGCCGGCGGCCAGCGCCAAAATCATCGCGCCGAAACCGAATTTGAACGCGTTGAAATAGCCGCGCCGCTGCCCGAATCGTCCGCCCTGCCACGCGGAAAAAGTGTAAATGAGGCCGTTCAGCGCGGCAAAAGCGAGATTGTCCCGGCCGCTGAAGCCAAACCGGTCCCGCATGAGAAAGTAAATGTAGTACGAATAAATGCACACGAAGAAGGAACTGATGCCTCCAATCGTAAAACAGACGGCCTTAAATTTGGGGCTTCCTCGGGTTATCATAACCAGCTTGAAATCTCCCGGATGGCGGCGCGGCAATACCATTTGACCGCGTCCGACATCCGCGGCTCCAGTTTTTCCAAATCCGCGGTGGAACACCAGCGAATGTCGTGATGCTCTTCAGTCGCGAGTTTGGGGCCGGCGGCGGGGGCGCCGCCGCCACGTTTTGGCCGCGCCCAGTAAATCATGCCGATGTGCTCGTGCGTTTCACTGATGCGGTGGATGTCCAAAAAGCGCGGCGCGATGAGCGCGCGGGTGCCGGGCCCGGTCGTGGGCGGACGTTCGCCAAGCAACTCAACCTCCAGGCCGCTTTCTTCCTTCGCCTCGCGCAAGGCCGCCTGCTCCGGGTCTTCGTCCAATTCAATGTGCCCGCCAAGCGGCAGCCATCGGTCCAGCTGGCGATGATGGATGAGCAGAATTTTGCCGTCGTGAACGACAAAAATGCCTACGGTGAAATCAATTTTTTCGTGGAGGTGGGCCATGGATTTAGTCAGTAGTCAATAGTTCATAGTTGGCAGCAAGAACTGTTTTGCTACTGACCACTGACTACTGACTGTGAACTAATAGTCATAAAGTCCGCTGTCCTTCGTGTAACCGCCGCCGCTGCCTTCCGGCCCGCCCATGAAATCGCCGAGCACATCGCCCATGTCCGCCTCGATTTTTTCCGGGTCTTCGCCGGCTGCGAGACGCTTGATGGCGATGTCCATTTCCTTCGGCATGGAACCAGGCGGCATGAGGTCTTTCATCTTCTTCATCAGGTGCGCCATGTGCCGCGGATTGTTTTCGTCCAGATGTTCCATGTCGCGTTCCATTTCCATCATGGCACGCTCGACGCGCGGGTCGTCGAAGTCGGGCAGGGGCGGCCCGCCTTCCATATCCGTGTCGGTCTTCGCCGCCGGTTCCTTCAGCCCCTTGCTCATGGCAAAACGGCTGATCTGCCTGGACATTTTTTTGCTGCCGCACTTGGGGCAGACGGGCAGGCGGCCGGGATTTATGCGCTTCGACAGGAAGCTGAAAATCCTCCGGCATTTCGGACAGGCAAATTCGTAAATGGGCATGGCATTCTTTACCGCGGATTACGCGGATGACCCGGATAGATTGCGAGCGCGCTGGAGTAGCGTCAAGAGCGGGAACAAATCCGAAATCCGAAGGACGAAATCCGAAAGAATACCAAAGCCCGAAACTCGAAAGTGGTGTCTTCGGATTTCGGACTTCTTTCGGTATTCGGATTTCGATCCGCGGACTTTCTTCACTTCATCCGGTCGAAGGTCTTCTGGAGAATCTGCCAGTCTTTCAAGCCTTTGACTTTTTCCATCAGGCCGTGATTGATTTCGGCCTCCTTGGCGTTTTTGGTCAGCTTGTTGATTTTGTAAAAAATTCCGAAGTAGCCGGGGAAATCCGTGCCGGCGAGCTGGTAGGCGGCTGTTTCATCCGTCACGTCGTGATCTTTCGGAACCTCCTTGAACATGCCGCCTTTGCGGGGATTGGCGGCGTCAAACGCGCCTTCGTAAAATTCCACACATTCGCTCAGACATTCGATGAAGCTGAAGCCGTCGTGGTCCATCGCGGCCTCCATCATCGCCAGCACGTGATTGGGATTTGTGGAGGTGGTGCGCGCGACGAACGTGGCGCCGGCGGCGATGGCCTGTTTCAACGGGTTGATGGGATAATCCACCGCGCCCCACTGGTCGGTCTTGCTCTTGAAACCGAGCGGCGACGTGGGTGAGGTCTGCTTTTTCGTCAGGCCATAAACCCAGTTGTCCATGACGACATAGGTGAGCTTCACGTTTTTGCGCGCGGTGTGACTGAAATGATTGCCGCCAATCGAATACGCGTCGCCGTCGCCGCCGAAAGCAAACACGTGCAAATCCGGCCGGGAAAGGGAAATGCCGCTGGCAAACGGCAGCGCGCGCCCGTGGATAAAATGCACGCCGTGCGCCTGCACGAAATACGGAAACCGGCTCGAACAGCCGATACCCGCGACGCTGACGAATTCCTCTTGCACCAGTTTCCGTTTTTCAATGAGCTTGAAATACAGCGCGAGCACCGAGAAATCGCCACAACCGGGACACCACGTCGGGTGATCGGCGGCGAGTTCCTTTTTTGTGAGCCCCTTGCGTTCGGAATCGGGAGGCAGCGCCGCGACGGGAACCTCCACCCGCACGGGGTTTTCAGCAATCGTTTCGCTCATAAAATTTTTCGACTTTGAAAATTAGACGGTTTTGGCGGGCTGGCCGTTCGAGGACAACTTGAGTTTCACCGCCGCGAGAATCTCCCGCACCTTCCACGTCAGACCGTCCACCTTGTTGATGCCCCGGATCCGGGGATCGCAATAACGGGCGCGGAGCAGGCCGGCGAGCTGGCCGTAACCGTAAAGTCCTTCATCGTTCATCTCCACGACGAACACATGGTGGAAGCCGGAGAAAATGTTGTCCAAACCGTTCGGCAGCGGATTGAGATGTTTGATATGCAGCGACGAGATGCTGTCGCCGGCGGCGCGGGCGCGGTCCACGGCTTCGCGAATCGGGCCTTGCGTCGAACCCCAACCGACGAGCAACACGTTGCCCTCCGGCGGGCCGTAAACCTTCGGCACGGGCAGCGTCGCCTGGAAGGCCAGCAGTTTTCTGCGCCGCTTGGCGACCATAGCCTGGTGCACCTTGGGCGCGCCGCTCGGGTGGCCGGCTTCATCGTGTTCGAGGCCGGTTGCAATGGGATACTTGCCGCTGGCAATGCGCGTGCCGGGCACGACGCGCGGGACCACCCCGTCCGGGGCCGACAAATCATACGGTTTGAAATCGGGAACCGTCGTCAGGTCGGGCGAGATGTCCTGGCAGATTTTTTCAAGGTTGGGTTCGGGAAACGCCTCGATGCGCGTGGCGATGGCCTGGTCGCTGAGCACGAATACCGGCACATTGTATCGGCGCGCGATGTTGACGGCCTCGATGGCAACGTAGAAGCACTCCTCAACTCCGGCTGGCGCGAGC
>JBAVOO010000067.1:0-2126 GCA_049692125.1 Verrucomicrobiia bacterium
TGCAAAAAGGACTGACGTGGACGGGAATCAAATGGGCCTTCACCACCGGCCACGCGAGCAACTGGCATCCGCTCACCTGGCTCTCGCACATGGCGGACTGCGAACTCTTCGGCCTCAACCCCGGCGCGCATCATTCGGTCAATCTGCTGTTGCATGCGGTAAACGCGGCCTTGCTCTTCCTGTTATTGCTCCGGCTGACCGGCGAATTGTGGCCCAGCGCGTTCGTCGCCGCGTTGTTCGCCTGGCACCCGCTGCACGTGGAATCTGTCGCGTGGGTTTCCGAGCGCAAGGACGTGTTGAGCACCTTTTTCGCGCTGCTGACGTTGCTGGCCTACACGCGTTATGCCCAACACGCGACCAGTGACCTGTGTCAAGTGACACGAACGAACTCCACCTTGTCACCCGTCATCCGCCACTGGTCACGCTTCTATTGGCTGGCTTTGATTTTGTTTGCGCTGGGCCTGATGGCCAAACCGATGCTGGTCACGCTCCCGTTTGTGATGCTGCTTCTGGATTACTGGCCGTTGCAAAGGTTCACCGGTCAAGGTTTGGGGTCCGGCGTTCGGCGTTTAATTCTGGAAAAAGCACCGTTCTTTCTGCTGGCGTTGATTTCGTGTGTGGTCACTTTTCTGGTGCAACGCAACGGGGAGACGGTCATGACGCTACAACAATTTCCGCTGAATTTGCGGATTGAAAACGCCTTGATTTCCTATGTGCGATATCTCGGAAAAACATTCTGGCCGGTGGATCTGGCGGTCATTTACCCGTTGCCCGGCCATTTGACATGGATCCGGGCAATAGCGGCAACAGCCATCGGTCTATTAGGCGGCATTTCATGGCTCCTCTGGCGGACACGACGCCCCTGTCCGTATTTGCTGGTCGGCTGGCTCTGGTTCCTGGGAATGCTCGTGCCGGTGATCGGCCTGGTGCAAGTCGGCAGCGCGGCGATGGCGGATCGTTACACTTATCTTCCCTCCGTTGGGGTGTTCCTCGCCGTTGCTTTCGGCGTCCGTGATCTGGTGGCCCGGTTCCGATTTCTGAGAACTCCCGTCACCGTTGCTGCCGCCTTGATTCTCACAGCTTGCCTAGTTCTCACTGAAAACCAATTGCACTGCTGGCGCGACAGCGAATCGCTCTTTGCCCACACCCTCGCAGTCACAAAAGACAACCCCTATGCCCATCTTAACCTTGGCACCATGTTCCAAGACGAAGGCAAATTGAACGAGGCGCTGGCCGAATATCATGAAACGGCACGGTTGTTGCCCGGTTTCTTCCGCATCCATGAAAACCTTGGCAGTTTGCTGGACGAAATGGGCCGGCCAGAGGAAGCTTTGGCTGAATATCGCCAGGCTTTACGACTCAAATCAAATATCCCACGCTTGTATGATGGTATCGGCATCGTGCTTGTCGAATTTGGGCGTTTCGACGAAGCCATGCGTCAATTTGATGAAGCTGCGCGACTTGACCCGGCTTACCCGTGGCCGTATTTCCAAATGGGCAAGGCGCTGCTCCAACAAGGCCGCGAGGCCGAGGCCATCGGCAAGTTCCGCGAGGCATTGCGTGTTGGTCCGGACAATTTCCAAATCCTTGCCTTCGTTGCGCACGTGCTGGCCGCCGATGAAAAACCGGAGGTTCGCGATGGCCAAACCGCACTGGTGTATGCCGCCCGGGCGAACATTTTGAGTGACGGCGCACAACCGTTCGTGCTCGACGCGCTCGGCATGGCCTGCGCTGAGGCCGGCCGCTTCGACGACGCGCAGGAGGCCATTAAAAGAGCCATAAATATGGCGACCGCAGCCGGCCTGAAACAGGATGTCGTGCCCATGCAGCAACGATTGCGGCTTTACCGGAACCATCAGCCCTGGCGTGAGTCGTTTTTGTCCACCAACACCCCGCCAGGGGACCTGCCCAAAAATTAACCAGCATCTCTGTCCTTGCCGTGGGGACAAAATCGCATACAAAGAACCCGATGTCCCGCCTGCGTGGCCGAAGCCAGAACCGCGAAAACCAGGAATCCTGCCCGGAAGGCACCGGTGCGGCTTTCCAACACCAGCACTTCGGCGCGGCGAAGGCCCGTCCGCGTCTCATTGGTCTGTTGCTCGCGCTCGTCACGCTGCTGGTTTATT
>JBAVOO010000068.1:0-153385 GCA_049692125.1 Verrucomicrobiia bacterium
AGTTGAACAGTTCGGATTGGGATTGGTGGATGCCCATCATAGTTGCCTTTCAGACATTCCCGCCGCCCGTTCCTTCAAACAAAACCGCAAAATAGTGATTTGGGCAACACGCCCTCAAGATGCGCCCAGAGCGAAGTGATGGCGGAAATTTTGCTGGCGGTCAAAGAGTGCAAAGCATAATGGATGGTTGCCACCGCACGTCCGGTGGCGCGGTCGTAAATGTTTAAGCATTCTGAACCATTCTTTGGAAGTCGTCTGCCGGCCGGGAACCTCCGGGTGATTATATCGCTTCTCTTCATCCTGACGGTGGTAACGGCGATTCGGATCCGCCTTTTGGACGTGCCCTTGGAACGCGATGAGGGGGAATATGCCTATGCGGGCCAATTGCTGCTTCAAGGGGTTTCGCCGTATCAGGCGGCTTACAACGTCACGCTGAAATTGCCCGGCACCTGCGTGGCGTATGCGCTCATCATGGCGGTGTTTGGGCAGACGGCGGCCGCCCTTCATGCCGGGGTGATTTTAATCAGCCTTGCCAGCGCGGGGTTGATCTTTGTTCTGGCGCGACGGATTTGCGGGGATGCCGCCGGGGTGGTTGCCGCCGGAACGTATGCCCTGCTCTCCATCGTGCCGGAAACGGTGGGACTGGCTGCTCACGCAACCCACTTTGTCATGTTGCCGGTGCTTGCCGGCGTCGTCCTGCTGCAAAATCTGGATGACCACACCCCGACACCCCGGATTTTTTTCGCCGGGCTGCTCATTGGACTGGCGGTTTTGATGAAACAATCCGGTGCGGCGTTCGGTCTTTTTGCCGCCGTTTGGGTTGTGAGATGCGGGCTGGCATCGGGCCAAAGCCGGCGGCGGCGGCTGGCAACGCGCTTGGTCTGGCTGGCGTTGGGCGGGTTGCTGCCGCTTGTTTTGACGTGCCTGATGCTGGTGATGAGGGGTGAGTTTGGCCGGTTTTGGTTGTGGACGTTTCAATATGCCGGCGCTCATGGCGCGATCTTCACCCTCGGGCATGGAATCAAATGGATGTTCGAAAACATCGCCCGGCAATTCATGGCGGCCCCCGGATTGTGGAGCGCGACAATTCTGGGCTTGATTCTGCTTTTTGGCGACGGGTCGTTGCACTGCTGGCGCCATTTCATCGTCGGCTTTTCCACCTTTTCATTTCTGGCGGTTTGTCCGGGCTGGTATTTTCGCGGACATTATTTCATTCAATTGCTGCCGGCGGCGGGGTTGCTGGCCGCCGTGGCATTCCACGTGGTTTCCGGCTTCCTTGCCCGGCGCGCCTTCTCAGTTCCAATGGCGCTGCCTTTCCTGGTTTTTGCCGTGGCCGGCGTCAGTGTATTGATTCAATGGAACGACATTTATTTCCGCCTGACCCCGGGACAGGTGAGTCGCGCGATTTATGGCACGAGCCCCTTTCCCGAGGCGGTGGAGATTGGCCGTTATCTGGCATCACACACCGCCCCGGATGCCCGGATTGCGGTGATCGGCTCCGAGCCGGAAATATATTTCTACAGCCGCCGGCGATCTGCCACCGGCTACATTTGCACCTACCCCCTGGTGGAGCCTCAACCGTATGTCGCCGCGATGCAAAAGGAGATGATCCAGGAAGTGGAAAAATCCCGGCCGGATTACGTGGTTTATGTCAATGTCCACACTTCGTGGGTACAAAGCACCGCTCCCATCAGCAATGCCATCTTTGACTGGTTTGACCGGTATCAACGGGAGCAGCTCCGGTTGGTGGGGCTGGTGGAAATTCAGCCCGCCGGTCCGACGGAATACCGATGGTTTGACCAGTCGGAAACGAACGTGCAAACCTCGGCGGAATCGTGGCTGGCCATTTTCAAGCGCCGTGCTGACAATGCGAACCCGGAGCGGAATTGATTGCGCATCACCGGCCGGCCATTAAAATCAAGCCATCCTGCGTTTGACTATTTTCAGGTGATTCACTACTGTCGCATTCCGTAAAACCAACAACGAAAGTCAGGGAAATTATGCCGCCGAAAATTGCCGAAAAACCAGCCGCTGAAACCAAGGCCGCCGCGTCGCACCAGCGCGAACTCGACGCCGCCATCTCCTCCATCACCAAAAGTTACGGCGAAGGCAGCATCATGCGCCTCGGCGACGCGCGGGCGCTGGTCAAGATTGACGTGATTCCGACCGGCGCGCTGGCGCTGGACCTCGCCTTGGGCGTCGGCGGCATCCCGCGCGGACGCGTCATCGAAATTTTCGGGCCGGAATCGTCCGGCAAAACCACGCTCATGCTGCACGTCATCGCCTATGCGCAAAAAGCCGGCGGACTGGCAGCGTTCATTGACGCCGAGCACGCGCTCGATCCGGGCTACGCGAAAAAACTCGGCGTGAACCTCGACGATCTGCTCGTGTCACAACCGGACTCCGGGGAGGAAGCGCTGACCATTTGCGAAACCCTCGCGCGCTCGAATGCGCTGGATGTAGTCGTGATTGATTCCGTGGCCGCGCTGGTACCCAAGGCCGAGTTGGAAGGCGAAATGGGCATGGCGACCATGGGCATGCAGGCGCGGCTGATGAGCCAGGCGCTCCGCAAGCTCACCGCGATTCTGGCCAAGTCGAAGACGACGTGCATTTTCACCAATCAGCTCCGCGAAAAGGTCGGCGTGATGTTCGGCAATCCCGAAACGACGCCCGGCGGCAAGGCGCTGAAATTTTACGCGAGCGTGCGCCTCGACATCCGCCGCAAGGACACGCTCAAGGATGACGCGGGCAACGCCATCGGCAATCATGTCCGCGTCAAAGTCGTCAAAAACAAGGTCGCCCCGCCGTTTGCCGAGGCCGAGTTCGACATCATTTACAACCACGGCATCAACAAGGAAGGCTGCATTCTCGACGTGGGCATTGAAAACGGCGTCGTGGACAAAAAAGGCGCGTGGCTGCAATTCGAGGGCGAGTTGATCGGCCAGGGCAAGGAGGCCGCGCAGAAGGCGATGGCCGAAAAACCCGCGCTGGCCGAAAAGATTGTCGAGGCGATCATGGCGAAACGCAACGCCGTTCCTGTTACCAAGTAAGCGGATTAATCGGCGCTTTCTGCTGCTTGACGCAAGGCTAGAAACGCTTCTTTCAAGCCTTGGCTGACTGCGCTGTCCGATTCGTGAAGAACGAGGGTTTGGTATTGGTCGAGAAAATCCTTCCGTAGCCGGTGAAAGAGATGCAGGAAATGCCGCAGGAATCCGATACAATCGAGAATTGCGATTTCTACACCGCCCGTTTCATCATATTTGGAACGAGCATATTCACGAATGTCGTCTGCCACGGCTTCGGTTGAAATGAAGATGTAGTTTTGAACGTGTTTCCCTTGGGCGGCGATTTTCTGGAGCGCGCGGTCAATGTCGCCGCGCTGCACGGCCTTGTTCTTCATTTCATAGCTCGTCACGACCTTGTCATCGCCGAGTACCGTGATTTGAACGTCCCCCACCGCGCCGGTTTGCTCATCGGCGGCATTGTGCGCGGTGAGATTGAGCACACGTTCACCGAGTCGTGTTTTCGCGGCTTCGTAGGCGGCGGCAACAATCAGTACCAGCAACCGGCTTGAACCTTTGCAGCGAAGATGTTGCTCGATCAAATTCACTGTGTCCTCGGATGACAACGGCAGCGCATCCGCCACGCGGCCAACTCCGGACAAAAGCGTCTTGAGCCGCGCTTTGCGTGCGTCGCGGTCGAGCAACAGCAGTCGGATGCACTCGTTCAAAACGTCCTGTGCCGACACCCGGCCAGCACGAACGTCATCGAGAAGCTGCAACGCACTCTGATACATCGCCATTGGACGCCCAACCAAAACAACTTTGGTCGTCAGCGTCTGATCCATGTTTCGCAAAGTGGGCGTGAGAAAGGCAGTCGTTGAATTACAGGGCAAGTTGTGCTTTGTGATAAAAGCACCCATGAATTGTTCGTCGTAACTGCGACCAGAGAAACAATCCTTACTGCCAATTTTCGTGTAAGGCTTGCGCGGATCAATTTCCGGGCGATGCACCTTCGCCAACATGCACGCCATGAGCAGACGCACACCGGCGCGATTGCTGGGACAGTTGACGACCGCAGCGATACGCGCCGCAATTTCCTCGTCGTGAATAAAGGAATGGCCAAGATTCTTTTGGGCGCGCTTCAGCGATACCTCAAGCAATTTGGAACAATTCTCCATGTGTGTGCCTGCCGTTGCGTTTAATTTTGTGCGGATCGTAATTTGTCCAGAGCACTTCCACGCGCTTGTCCTTCGTGGAATGGTTCGTGCGCGCGGGAGAAACCGTTTTGTGCCACTTTGGAGCGGGATAAAACTCATCCACAATCTTGGCCTGATAATTCGACAAAGCCACCATGCCTTGGACAGAATTCAAAACGTCTGCGAGATCACTATGCTGAGAGTCTGTCATTTCAAATCCGTAGGCTTTCGAGTCGCCACGCGTCGAGTGGACGTAGGGCGGATCGCAGTAAAAAAGTGTGGTTGGCGAATCGTAGAGGCGGATGACGTTCACGGCTGGACGATTTTCAATTTGGACGCGAAGCAGCCGCTCGGCCACCGCAGGCAGATCTTCCACCGCACCTAGCCAGCGGCTGATAACTCCGCTCATACCGGCACGACTGGTATTTTTGCAATTCGCCCAGCGACCGATGGACGCCGTCTGCGCCAGTCCCGTGCGCACCTGCCGGGCGCGGATGTAAAACCGCCGGGCGCGCTCCAGCGCCGACAAGTCGGGACTGACTTCACAGGCGAGTGCAAATTCTTCCCGTGCAAATGGAGTCAATCCGATGGCCTCAATCAGCCGTTCCTTTTCCTCGCGGAGAACGCGGAAAAAGTTCACTACCTCGCCGTCGAGGTCATTGAATGTTTCCACCGGCGATGGGTCGCGATTGAGCAACACCGCGCCGGAACCGGCAAATGGCTCGCAGTAATGATGACAATCGGGGAGCAGCGGCAGCAGCCAGTCCAGATGCGAGAATTTTCCGCCATACCAACCAAACGGGATGAGTTTCTTTTTTTCGGCAAGGCGGGCGATGGGTGGTGGAGTTGTCCGCCCACGCCCCAAAGAATCACCATTAACGCGATACAGTGGCGCGTCTTCATGCAGTGCGGCAACGCTGTTCCGCTGGCGTTTGGCTCTGCTGATTCGTCGAGTTTTCTTGGGCATTTGACTTATGCTAACGGGATGATACCAGTCTCACCGCTGGCATCAACACAGATGCACAGTAAATCCGCTCAAAACGTAGCTGCCGAAGCTGCGCTTGCTTTCCAAACCGCGCCAATCCATCCTATGATTGATTTTCGGCTCCGCATGCCGGGGCGTTGATTTGACATGAGCAGCATTTCTGACGTCGAAATTGATCTGGAAAAGCTTTTCCTGCCCGCTTGGGCGCAGGAAGCGCCGTCGGCCAATCGTTACGCAAAATTCGCGGGGGAACCCGCCGAACGCGATGACCGCAAACGCGAAGGCCGCCGGGGCGGTCCGCGGCCCGAACCGTTCGGCGAACGCCGCGGCCCCCGTCCGCCGCGTTCCGGTGGAAAATTCGGCGACCGCAAGAAGGGATTTTCCCAGCGCGATGACCGGGGCGAACGTCGTGAACGTCCGGAACCGCCCGCGCCGTTGCCGGAAATCGCCGTCACATTTTTGCCGGACGAAAACGGCGTCGAATCGCTCGCCCGCCAGATCAAGGTGACCGGCCGCGCCTATCCGCTGTTCCAGATTGCGCAAATCGTCCTGGTGAAGCCGGAGCGCTACGCCGTCCAGCTCGGGGTGAAGAAAAACGCCGATGGCACGGTCAAGCAGCCGCTGTTCGTCTGCGCGCTGGACGACACGCCGTGGTTGAGCGAGGACGAAGCGGTCGCGCACGTGCTCAAGAATCATTTCGCCACGTTTTACCAGGCCGAACGCACGGCCACCGAACCGCCGAAGGGCAAATACACTTTTGTGGCGCAATGCGGCTTGAGCGGCAAGATTCTCGGTCCGCCGAATTATCACGATTATCAGAACCAGTTGCGCAAGCTGCACGCCGAGCGGTTCTCCCGGATGCCGTTCGAGGTCTTCAAATCGCGCGTCAAAATTGTGCGGGACGAGGAAGTCGTCAAAAAATGGGTCGAGGAACAGAGTTACACCACCGAATACACCTGCTTGAACGTGCCGGAACCGCTCAAACTCCCGAACCGGGAGGAAGTGGAGAAACACTTCCGCGCCGTTCACAAGGACACGATCATCAAGCCGGTGGAATCGCACACGGTCGGCGGCGTGTTGAGCCGCAACCTGCGCTGCCGGGAATTGCAACGGCTCGTGCGCAATGATTGGGAACGGCAGAAATATTTCCCGCTGCAACTGGCCACGGGTCTCAGCCGGCAATTCGCCACGCACGGCCTGCATTTCTTCAAGGTCAACCGGACTTTCACACACGTTTCCGTCGCCCGCCCGCAGTTTCTCGACCTCGAAATCACGCCGGTTTCGGAAAATATCAAGCGCATCGTCGGCCACATCAACGCGCATCCGAAATGCACCCGGCGGCAATTGATCGAAACCCTCGCGCCGACGCCGCAGCCGGCGGTCATTGAGATCAAGCCGGAGGTGCAGCCGGCTGCCAGCGGTGCGGAACCCCCCAAAGGCGGGACAATCAACGCCGAGCCGACGCCGGAGCAGACTGCCGTCATCGGCGATTTGCACTGGCTGGTGCATCAGGGTCACGTCCTTGAATTTGCCGACGGTCGGATGGACACGGCCAAAAAGCCCGCGCCCCGGCCGCCCAAACCGGAAGCAAAACCGGCGGAGGCGAAGCCGGCTACAGAAGGCGAGGCCGCTCCAACCACGGTTGAGCCGGAGGGAGAAACCCCGATTTTGACCGAGGCGGAAATTCCCGCGTCGGAACCGAAGCCGGCAGTTGAGCCGGAACCAGCCGCGGAAGCAACGGCTGAAACTCCAACCCCAACTGAAGCCGCTGCAGATGAATCTGCAGGTGAACCGGCGGCCGAAGATGGTGCGACGCCTTCGTAGCCGCCGACGTCAGTCGGCGCAAACCTCCTTTTGATCAGCGCGGACTGACGCAGCTACGATTAACAGGATAAATCCTTGCTTTCCTTAATCCTGTGCGCTGCTAACCTGCCCCCATGGCTTTTTCAAAGTTAGGTCTCTCTCCGGCGACTCTTGAAGGCGTGCGGGCGGCGGGTTACATCACGCCCACGCCGATTCAGCTCCGCGGCATTCCGCTCGTGCTCGCCGGCCGCGACATCATCGGCAGCGCGCAGACCGGCACCGGCAAAACCGCCGCGTTTGCCCTGCCCATTCTCACGAAACTGGACCGGCACGCGCCCGGTCCGCGCGCGCTCATTCTCGAACCGACGCGCGAACTCGCCGCGCAGGTGGAAACGGCGATCCGCGATTTCGCGCGGTTCACCAATTTGAAAGTCACCGTCGTCTATGGCGGCGTTGGTTACGGACGGCAGTTGGATGACTTGCGCGCGGGCACCGACGTCCTCGCCGCCACGCCGGGACGTTTGCTCGACCACCTCGAACGCGGCACGGTGCGTCTGGACAAGGTCCAATTTCTTGTGCTCGACGAGGCCGACCGGATGCTGGACATGGGATTTCTGCCCGACGTGCGCCGCATCGTCGAACGCTGTCCGCGCCAGCGCCACACCTCGCTGTTTTCCGCGACGATTCCGCCGCAAATTGAAACGCTCATTCAATGGGCGATGCGCAGTCCTGAAACGATTGAAATCGGCGCGCGCCGGACACCGGCCGAAACGGTGAAACACGTCATTTATCCCGTTTCCGATTCGCAGAAATCCGACCTGCTGCTCGAACTGCTGAAACGCGTGAATTTCAACTCGGTGCTGATCTTTTGCCGGACGAAGCGCGGGGCCGACCGCGTTGTGGGATTGCTCAAGCGCAACAATCACGCCGTGGCCGTGCTGCACTCGAACCGCACGCAGAAGGAACGCGAACAGGCGCTCCGGGGTTTCCGCGACGGACGATTTGAAGTGCTGGTGGCCACGGACATCGCCGCGCGCGGGCTGGACATCGCGGACGTGAGCCACGTCATCAACTACGACGTGCCGCAGCATCCGGAGGATTACATCCATCGCATCGGCCGCACGGGCCGCGCGGAAGCGCACGGCGACGCCTTCACCATCATGACCGCCGAGGATGGCGGCCACGTCTTCGCCATCGAACGTTTCATCAGCCAGAAAATCCCGCGCGTGAAGCTGGAGAATTTCAATTACAAATACACCATGCTGTTTGAGGAGGGAAAACCCGGCCAGCCCAAAGGCGGCTACGCCGGCAAAGCGCGCGGCGTGCGCGTCCACGGCGGCTACCATTTTGGCATGTCGAGGCGGAGAAGGTAAATTCCACAACGGAATTGGTTGGGCGGTGTTTAGTCAATTGTATGAGTGAACCGGAGAAAAAATCTTCGTGTGAGCCGAATATTGGATTTTGGTTGGTGATTATTTGTGTAATTGCAATCTTCATGGCGATAGCGTTGTATTTCAATTACAAGCCATACACCACCGGTTCTGCAAATACTTGCATCAACAACCTCCGTCAGATTGATGCTGCCGCCCAGCAATTCGCCCTGGACAAAGGCAAAACAAACGGTGAAGCCATCAACTATCCCAGCGACCTGACGCCTTATTTCGCGCACGGCAAAATGCCTTCATGTCCACAAGGCGGTGTTTACAGCATCAAAAAAGTCGGCGATGTTCCGACTTGCTCGCTCGGCACCAACGTCACCCCGGCCCACGTTTTGCCCTGAGCCAAAACTCAAGCGCCAGAGGCGCGGAATCTTTGTAGCACCCACACCACCTGACATCGCAAGCTCCGTAGGAGCGGCATATTCCCCGACTATTTCGCTCCTGACGGAGCTTGGTTCATTTGTCATTTCATTTCTACAAAGATACCGCGCCTATGGCGCTCTGAAATGTCGCCGCCGGATTTAAAAAATGTCCGCTGATTCATTGCCCAAAAACAAAACCGCCCTCACGGTGCAGGCCGGAGGGCGGTGGGGAAAACTCAGCATTACTTGCCAACCGTTTCTTCTTCCGGAATCCGCATTGCGTAGAACGAACGATAGACGAAGACCAGCGCGACGAGGAAGAAGAACGCGCCGATGGCCACCTTGGCCACTTCATGGTCCTTCTGCATGGTCACCGCGATCTGGGTCGCCAGCAGGCCGAACAGCGTGGTGAATTTGATCACCGGATTCATCGCCACGGACGAGGTGTCCTTGAACGGATCGCCCACGGTGTCGCCCACGACGGTGGCGGCGTGCAGTTCGGTGCCTTTCTGGCGGAGGTCCACTTCGACGATTTTCTTGGCGTTGTCCCACGCGCCGCCGGCGTTGGCCATGAAGATGGCCTGGAACAAACCGAAGAACGCGATGCCGATCAGGTAACCGATGAAGAAATACGAGTTGAAGAACGCCAGCGCCAGCGCCATGCAGAAGATGACGATGAAGATGTTCCACATGCCCTTCTGCGCATAGACGGTGCAAATGCGGACGACTTCCTTGCTGTCCTTCGCCGAGGCGGTGGTGGAGTCGAGTTTTATGTGCTCCTTGATATAGACCACCGCGCGATAGGCGCCGGTGACGACCGCCTGGCAGGAAGCGCCGGTGAACCAGTAAATCACCGCGCCGCCCATGAGGAGGCCGAGGATGATTTCCGGCTGCACGAGGCTCAAATGACCAATGACGCCGCCGAACAGGTTTTCGAGCAGCATGATGATGCCGAACACCATCGTCGTGGCGCCGACGACGGCGGTGCCGATGAGCACGGGCTTGGCCGTGGCCTTGAAGGTGTTGCCTGCGCCATCGCCCTTTTCCAGTTGATACTTGGCGTTTTCAAAGTCCGCGTCGAAGCCAAAGTCGCGTTTGATTTCCTCCTTGATGCCCGGGCGGCCTTCAATCTGGCTCAGTTCATATACTGATTGGGCGTTGTCGGTGACGGGGCCGTAGCTGTCCACGGCGATGGTCACCGGTCCCATGCCGAGGAACCCGAAGGCCACCAGGCCGAACGCGAAGATGGGCGCGGCAAATTTGAAGGTCTCCGGCATCAGCGCAATAATCGGCGAGCCGCTGTAGGTGGCGAGCAGGACGCTGATGAACATCAGCGTCAGGATGCACAACCCCATCCAGAACGCGCAGAAATTGCCGGCCACAAAACCGGACAAAATGTTCAGCGAGGCGCCGCCGTGTTTGGAGCAGTTGGTGACTTCGCGGACGTGCCGGGAAGTGGTGCTGACGAACACCTTGGTGAATTCAGGAATCAGCGCGCCCGCCACGGTGCCGCAGGAAATGATGGCCGAGATCACCCACCAAAGGTTGGCATCGAAGCCGGGCTGTTTCGCGAGCAAGAACCAACTGGCGACAAACGTAACGATGATGGACACGGCCGAAGTGATCCACACGAGGTGGGTCAGCGGCGCTTCAAAGTCGAAATCCTTTTTGTGGCCGTATTTGGCCTTGCTGAAGATTTCGTTCGCAAAGTAGGACACCAGCGAGGTCACAATCATCAATGCGCGCATGGTGAACATCCAAATGATGAGCGTCGCACAAACGGCCGGGTTGGCCTCCAGTGCCAGCGCCAGGAACGCGATCAGCGCCACGCCGGTAACGCCGTAGGTCTCAAAACCGTCCGCCGTCGGGCCGACCGAGTCGCCGGCGTTGTCACCGGTGCAATCCGCGATCACGCCGGGGTTCTTCGGGTCGTCCTCGGGCAGCTTGAAGACGATTTTCATCAGGTCGGAGCCGATGTCGGCGATCTTGGTGAAAATGCCGCCGCAGATGCGGAGGGCGGAGGCGCCGAGGGATTCGCCGATGGCGAAGCCGATGAAGCACGGGCCGGCGAGGTCCTTGAGGAAGACCAGGATGCAGATCATGAAGAACAATTCCACGCAGACGAGCAGCAGGCCGACGCTCATGCCGGAGCGGAGCGGAATGCCCAGCGTGGCGAACGGGTTGCCCTTGAGGGCCGAGAACGACGTGCGGGAATTGGCGACCGTGTTGATGCGGATGCCGAACCAGGCGACGCTATAGGAACCGAGAATGCCGAGGATGGAGGCGGCCAGGATGACCACCACGTCCCGGAGGCTTTTATCCTCCAGCACCTTGAAATAGAAAAAGATGCAGGCGGCGATCAGCACCCAGAGAATGGCGAGGAACTTGCCTTGCTGGAACAGGTAGGTTTTGCAGGTTTCCCAGATGGTATGGGAGACGTTGCTCATGGACGAATGCACCGGCAGGGCCTTGGTCTGCTTGTATTGCACCAGTCCGAAGAAGGCGCCAACGAAGCAGAGGAAAATACCCACGTACATGAGCGTCAAGCCGCTGACCCCGCCCAGCCCGTCGAATTTCACCGTGTCCAGCGGTGGGATTTTGATGTCCGCCTCACCGGCAAACACGTTGGTTGCAAGGCCGAACAAGCAGAACATCGCAAGCGCCCACAGTAAAATTTTAGTTTTTTTCATAAAGAGGTGTCGCGGGCGAAGGCTAACAAAGCTCCCCCCCGCCGCCAACCATTTTTGGCAAAGAACTCTCCAAAAATTGAACTGGATTGGAACAAAAACCCGCGATTTCACCCCTTTCCGGCGTTTTGAACCCGGCCTCACTCTCTCCCCGCGAGGCGGGGAGAGAGCCGGAGAGAGGGGTTCGTAAAAAAATACGCGCCGCCTCTCCCCGACCCTCCCCTCCACTTCGCGGAGGAGAGGGAGTCATCCGCGTGGTTCACGGTTTCGAGGAACAACAGCTCACCTTTGGAATTGTCACAGCCCGTCGCATTTGACCTTGTCGCTCACGGTGCATTTCCTCATCTTTGCCGTGATGGACGAACGCGCGGTTTCCACTTTGAACAAACCGGACGCGGCGTTGGAACTGACGCTGCGCCCGTCGCTCTTTTCCGAATTCACCGGCCAGCTCAAGGTCAAGGAGCGCCTCGGAATCGCCGTGCAAGCGGCGAAACAGCGGAGCGAAGCGCTCGACCATATCCTGCTCAGCGGTCCGCCCGGCCTGGGCAAAACCACGCTCGCTTACATCCTCGCCAAGGTCATGGGCGCGAACCTCAAAAGCACCAGCGGCCCGACCATCGAGAAAGCCGGCGATCTCGCCGGTCTGCTGACGAACCTCGAGGAAGGCGACGTGCTGTTCATTGACGAAATTCATCGCCTGCAAAAAACCATCGAGGAATATCTGTACCCGGCGATGGA
This sequence comes from Verrucomicrobiia bacterium, assembly GCA_049692125.1. Lineage (GTDB taxonomy): Bacteria > Verrucomicrobiota > Verrucomicrobiia > Limisphaerales > UBA11358 > UBA11358. Next base: position 12,213 of record JBAVOO010000068.1, read on the forward strand.
AGATTTCAAACTCGACATCATCATAGACCAGGGGCCGAACGCGCGCAGCGTCCGGCTGAATCTTCCGCGCTTCACCCTCATCGGCGCGACCACGCGCAGCGGCCTGCTCACCGCGCCGCTGCTCACCCGCTTCGCCGTCCGCGAGCGGCTTGATTACTATGTCGCCGAAGATCTGGAGAAAATCATTGTCCGGTCCGCCCGTTTGTTGAAGGTGGAGATCGAACCCGCCGGCGCGCACGAAATCGCCCGGCGCAGCCGCGGCACGCCGCGCATCGCGAACAACCTGCTCCGCCGCGTGCGCGATTACGCGCAGGTCCGGCACGACGGCCGCATCACCGCCGACGTCGCGGACAAGGCGCTGGCCATGCTGGAAATTGACCAGAACGGCCTCGACGAAATGGACAAGCGCATCCTTGAGGCCGTCATTGTGAAATTCGGCGGCGGGCCCGTGGGTGTGAATTCACTGGCTGTGGCCGTGGGCGAGGAGCCGGACACGATTGAGGAAGTCTATGAGCCGTATCTCATCATGGAAGGCTACCTCAACCGCACCCCGCAAGGCCGCGTCGCGACGGAGTTGAGTTACAAAAAGCTGGGATTGAAATCGTCCTCGGGAAACCAGTCGAAATTGTTTTGACCCGGCGGCCCGTCATTTTATCTGTGGCGGACGCCGGCAAATGGGTTTATCTTGATGTTTGTGAAGAACATTGCAGTGCCAATTCTCATGGCGCTGTCAATCCTGCCCCGGGAAGGACGTGGACAGACCAACGCCACCCCGGCGGGTGAGGAGGACCATTTCGCCGCCGAGCGTCGGCGCATGGTGAAAGAACAATTATCCAGTTCGGGATATGGCATCACCAATGAGCGCGTGCTGGCCGCCATGGGCAAGGTCCCCCGCCATGAATTCGTCCCGGCGGAACTCCGGCACCGCGCTTACGACGACGGTCCGCTGCCCATCGGTTATGGCCAGACCATTTCCCAACCTTACATCGTCGCCTTCATGACCGAAAAACTTGAGCCGCAGCCGACGGACCGCGTGCTGGAAATCGGGACCGGTTCGGGTTACCAGGCCGCGGTGCTCGCCGAACTCGTGGGAGAAGTTTACACCATCGAAATCGTTGACGCGCTGGCGCACCGCGCCGGGGCCGACTTGAAGCGTCTCGGTTACAAGAACATCCACGTGCGCGCCGGGGACGGCTACCGGGGCTGGCCGGAAGCCGCGCCGTTCGATGCCATCATCGTCACCTGCGCCCCGGAACAGGTGCCGCAGCCACTCGTTGAACAGCTCAAGGACGGGGGCCGGATGATTATTCCCGTCGGGCCCATGGGAGACCAGGAATTGGTGTTGCTCCGCAAGCAAGGAGAACAATTGGAGAAGCACGCCGTGCTGCCCGTGCGCTTCGTGCCCATGACCGGCAAAGCCTCGCACGAAACCGGCCCATCCAATCAACCCGCCTTCACGCCGCATTGAGAGGCGGCTTCGGAGCGCGCCTGTCCCAGCCGCAGCGGGTCGAATTCTTGGGAACATTCATCCTCATTTCACCGTGTTTTTGCTTCGGGCGTCCTGCGCCTGGGACAGGCGCGCACCGCGCCGCGCCGCAATTATCTTTCGCTCCGCATTTAATTCGTGTTTCATCTGTGGCCGTTTTGGAAAGCGATTAGGCGGGCCGTAATTTCGGCGGCCAAACGAGTGGCGGTTTGGACTATCTTCAAATCGTAAATCGGCAATCGCAAATCGAAAATTGAAAGATGCCCAAGCGCACGGACATTCACAGCGTCCTCATCATCGGCGCCGGACCGATCATCATCGGCCAGGCGTGCGAGTTCGATTATTCCGGCACGCAGGCCTGCAAAGCCCTCAGAGAGGAAGGCTACCGCGTCATCCTCATCAACTCCAACCCGGCCACCATCATGACCGACCCGGAGTTCGCCGACCGCACCTACATCGAGCCGATCACGCCGGAATGCGTCGAAAAAATCATCGTGCGCGAGTTGGAAGAGATGAAACGTCTGGGCGTGCCAGTTCAGCGTGCTGCCGGCGTCCCGCCGGCAGTTCCATATAAACTTGTGCTTTTGCCCACCCTCGGCGGCCAGACCGCTTTGAACACGGCAATGGCTCTGCACCGCTCCGGCGCCCTGGAAAAACACGGCATCGAGATGATCGGCGCGAAACCGGAAGCCATTTACAAGGGCGAGGACCGTGAGGCGTTCAAGCAACTCATGCTCAGCATCGGTCTCGACGTTCCGATTTCCGGCACCGCGCACAATCTGGACGAAGCCCGCGCCGTGACGGAAAAAATCGGGCGTTTTCCCGTCATCATCCGGCCGGCGTTTACGCTCGGCGGCACGGGCGGCGGCATCGCCTACAATCGTGATGAATTCGAGGAACTCGCCAAGCGCGGCCTGGACCTATCGCCGGTCAGCGAAATCCTCATCGAAGAATCGCTGCTCGGCTGGAAGGAATTTGAAATGGAAGTGATGCGCGACAAGGCCGACAACTGCGTCATCATCTGCTCCATCGAGAACTTCGATCCCATGGGTGTGCACACCGGCGACAGCATCACCGTGGCCCCCATCCAGACGCTCACGGACAAGGAATTCCAGATCATGCGCGACCAGAGTTTCGCCGTGATCCGCGCCGTGGGCGTCGAGACCGGCGGTTCGAACATCCAGTTTGCCGTGAACCCGGACAACGGCCGCATGGTCATCATCGAGATGAACCCGCGGGTCAGCCGCAGTTCCGCGCTGGCGTCCAAGGCCACCGGCTTTCCCATAGCCAAAATTGCCGCCAAACTCGCCGTCGGCTATCTGCTCGACGAAATCAAAAACGACATCACGCGCGAGACACCGGCGAGTTTCGAGCCGACGATTGACTACGTGGTGGTGAAGGTGCCGCGGTTTGCGTTCGAGAAATTCGCGCAGGCCGACCCGACGCTGACCACGCAGATGAAAAGCGTGGGCGAAGCCATGAGCATCGGGCGCACGTTCAAGGAAAGCCTGCAAAAATGTCTGCGCTCGCTGGAGATTGGCCGCAGCGGTTTGGGCGGTGACGGCAAACCGTGGCGCATCGGCGCGGAAGTTTATGGTGACCGCGACATCCTGCCCAAGGATGTCATCAGCCGCAAATTAAGTGTGCCCAACGCCGAGCGCATCTTCTTCATCCGCCACGCCCTCCGTGCCGGCTTCACCATTGATGAGATTTTCAACCTGACGAAGATTGACCGGTGGTTTTTGGTTCAAATAAAAGAAATCGTGGATTTCGAGGAAGAACTGGCCTCGACGAAGAACTAAACCAATTTTCAAAAACCCTAAACAAAGAATATTTACAATCAAATTATTCATGTGGGGTTTTCAACGGCACTTTCAAATTGCACTCCAAATTCATGCTGAAGAGTTGTTCAAAGCATTGAATCCAGAATTTGAGGTTGAAACGTTTTTGCTCGGAATCCTCTTCTTGAATTGCCACCAGAGCCTCGAATGAAGACTCGCGATGATCTCTTGTGCTCGTTTTCTAAACTTGTTCTGTGGATGACTAACTTTGTGCTCATCCAATTCTCGAATGACCGCCGGACACAAAACAATCACTACCTCATCAGACTTGGAGAGACTTAGCCAGTTAATCTCTTCAAGTCTGCGGTAATGCAGCAGCACATTGGTGTCGACAAACAAGTAGGTCATTTGACTGATTGAATATTCTCATATAGTGCCTCGTTCTTCAATCGCGCAAAATAAAAGAGCAGTTTGCTGCTGCCTTGGACCGCGGGTGTCCAACCGGGTTTGGTAAAACGGAGGCATGGAAAACAACACATCCCTCATTCCGCTCGAACGCATCGGGAGCGCCATCCGCTTGGTCCGCGGGCAAAAAGTATTATTGGACAGCGATCTCGCCGAAATTTATGGCGTGGAAACAAAGGTCTTGAATCAGGCCGTCAAACGCAATGCCAATCGCTTTCCAGAAGACTTCATGTTCCAACTCAGTGCAGGTGAGGTCTTTAAGCTGAACCGGTCACAAATTGTGACCGGTTCGCAGAAGCACCGCGATCCACGCTTTCCGCCCTACGCCTTCACCGAGCACGGCGCGTTGATGCTGGCAAACGTGTTGAACAGCGAACGGGCAGCCCAGACCAGCGTGCAGGTTGTCCGTGCCTTTGTGCGGCTGCGGCAGATGCTGGCCTCGAATGCCGAACTGGCCCGCAATTGTCGCGTGAAACTGTTTTACATGGCTCGGTCGTCAACACCGAGATGCTCGTGTTGATGCTGGAGAAACATGGCATCGCCGCCACGCAGACGTTCATGAACCCCGTGCGCCGGGATGCAGCTCCGTCAGGAGCGAAATCTTTGTAGCCCCCACGCCACCAAATTCCCCAGCCGCCGCCTTTGTGAAGCTACGGCGCACCAAGCCGTCGGCAATATTCCGCGGAGCGCGGCGTTTACGCCGCTTCAACTCACGAACGCAAACAACACTCGAATTCTCCGGTGACCGGCGTACACTTCATACGTGAAGCGGCATGAATGCCGCGCCCCTTTCGCCATGGAATCATCGAAGCCCAAACGTCATGCGCTGCCGAAAAATCCCGGCCTGCTCACACTCATCCGCGCGAAGCGCGAAGGGAGTTGGAAGCCGTCTGCCGAGGAACTGAAGCATGGTTTTCGTGGTTGGCACCAGCGCGGTTATCTGCCTCACTTTGATGCGCCGGGCGTCACACAGTTCATTACGTTTCAACTTCACGATTCATTTCCCATCACGCGACGCGCGGAGTTTGAAGCGACTCCGAATGAGCCGGACAATTCCGCGAAACGCCGGAAGTTGGAAGCGTGGTTGGATCGCGGTCATGGCGAGTGCTGGCTGCGCCGGCGTGACGTGGCGGAATTGGTCGAAAAGACGTTACTCGAAGGCGACGGCCGCGAGTATCGGATGCAGGGGTGGGTGGTTATGCCGAATCACGTTCATCTGGTGGTAGATGTCCGGGACGTGCCGCTGGTGAAGTTGATCAACGGTTGGAAGGGCAAGTCGTCGCGCGAAGCGAACAAGCTGCTCGGTCGTCGCGGCGCATTCTGGAAGGAGGATTACTACGATACGCTCATCCGAGACGAAGCGCATTTGAAACGCGCCATCCGCTACACCGAGCAAAATCCAGTGAAGGCATATCTGGCACGAACAGCCCGCGAATGGCCGTGGAGCAGTGCCGGTAAGCGCGACGAATATGAACGTCTGCCGTGATAGCGCGCATGGGAGCGCGGGCTTCAGCCCGCTTCAACGCTGCAAAGTTCGGAAGACTCTTGAAAATCAAATATGCCTGGTTTGCGAACAGTGAAGCGCCGTAAACGGCGCGCTCCGGCTGCGGGGCACGACCTTCAGGTCGCTTCATTTGAATATTGAGAAAAAACCGGTGATGGCGAAGAATTGAAATTATGGAGCAGGAAGCCGGAAAGGCGCTTTCGCAGATCGCGCGGCGCTCGCTCGAAGCTGCGTTCCGCGGCGATGCGGAAAAACCGGCCCTCGCGGTAGAGGGCATCCTGGGCGAGCAGCACGGCGTCTTTGTTACCATCCGCGGTCCGCGAGGGAAGTTGCGCGGCTGCGTCGGCACGTTGACACCACACTTTGCGAACACCGCCGAGGAAACGTGGCACGTCGCGCGCGATGCTGCCTTTCGTGATAGGCGTTTTGCGCCGGTTGGCGCCCACGAATTGGAATATTTGCGCTTCGAGGTCAGCGTGATTTTCCCGCTGGAGGAAGTCACCTCGCCGGCGGAGTTGGACCCGCGAAGTTACGGCGTCGTGCTGGCCACCGAAGATGATCGTTGCGGGATATTGCTGGCCGACGTCAAAGGCATCAAAACCGTCGAACAACAACTCACCACCGCGCGGCTCAAGGGTGGTATTGGCGAGTTCGAGCCGGTGCGCATCCAACGGTTTGCCGTGAAGAAGTTCCGCGAGGAGGATTGAAAACCGGGAACCAACCAAGAACTCGCAGCCCGCGCGCAACCTTTCCAACCGTCTCCCGTTTTCCCCGTGCCCGGACGACATTTTCTTTGCATGCATCCCGCCCATTATCTAGCATCGTTTCATCTATGGGATTTGATTCATTTTCCGCCGGCTCCAAGGCAACCCGGCTCATGGTTGCCGCTTTGTTCGCCTCAGGTCTCAGCTTCCACGCCGCCGAACCATCATCGCCCGTTACCACCACCAATGCCGCCGCCACCGGCGCCATTGAAAATTCGGTGGTGAAAATTTTCGCCACGGTGCGTTACCCTGATCCTTACAAGCCGTGGACAAAAGCCTCGCCGGAAGATCAAACCGGCAGCGGCGTGGTGATTGAAGGCAGGCGCATACTGACCAATGCCCACGTCGTGGATTATGCCAGCCAGGTGCAAATCCAGGCGAATCAGGCCGGAGATAAAATATCCGCCACGGTGGAGGCCATCGCTGCGGGAATTGATCTGGCAGTGCTCAAGCTGGATGATGAAAAATTTTTCGACACGCATCCGCCGCTGGCGCGGGCCAAGACGTTGCCGGGCATCAAGGACACGGTCCTGACCTACGGATTTCCGGAAGGAGGCAACAGTCTTTCGATCACGAAGGGAATCGTTTCGCGCGTGGAGTTCGCGCCGTATAATTACCCGGTTTGCGGTTTGCGCATCCAGATTGACGCAGCCATCAATCCCGGCAACAGCGGCGGTCCGGCGGTGGTGGGCGACAAGATGATCGGGCTGACGTTCAGCCGCCTGAATGAGGCCGAGAACATTGGCTACATCATTCCCAGCGAGGAGATAGACTTGTTTCTTCAGGACATCGCCGATGGTCATTATGACGGCAAGCCCGCCATGTATGACACCTTGCAGACGTTGGAGAATCCGGCTTTGCGTTCGTTCCTCAAGCTGCCCCCGAATGCCGAGGGAATGGTGGTTCATAAGCCCTACAAGGATGACCCGGCTTATCCGCTGAAGGAATGGGATGTCATCACCAAAATCGGTGACATTCCGGTGGATGATCAGGGCATGATCAAGCTGGGAGACAACTTGCGCGTGCGCTTCGAATATGAAATTCAGCACATCACCACCAATGGCACTGTGCCGTTGACCATCGTCCGTGCCGGCAAAGAACTGAAAGTCAATCTGCCCGTTTCAGCAGATTATCCGCGATTGATTCCCGGGCTGAACAGCACTTACCCCTCGTATTTCATCTACGGGCCATTGGTCTTTTCCGCCGCCACAGATGCCTATCTGGGGGGATTTCTGGGGACAAAATATGCGGGGAACGTCCTGTCGCGTTTGAGCAATCTGGCCAATCCGCTGGTCACGCGCATGTCAGACCAACCCGCGTTTCCGGGCGAAGGTTTGGTAATCATCTCTTCACCCTTTTTCCCGCACAAGCTGGCCAAAGGCTACGACAATCCAAGGTCACAAGTGGTGAAAGCGGTCAACGGCATCCCGGTCAAAAACCTCAATCATCTCGTGGAGATTTTACGGGATGCGAAAGACGAGTTCATCACCATCGAATGCAATACCCGTTACGGCGAAACGATGATTTTCCCGCGGGCGCAAATGCTCGCCGCCACCGATGAAATCCTGACGGACAATGGCGTTCGCTCACAAGGTTCGGCAGACACGCTGGCGATTTGGAACGCCAAACCTTCCAAGTAGGCAAGCGCCGCCACAACGGGGTGCCGCCGAAATGCCAGTATTCGACGAAGGATGGCGTGGGGAACGACTGACATCTCCTCCCTCTCGGTTTGCGCGCGGTTGGCTGCGCGGGCAGGGTGAGTGAGTGTTCCCGGATTATCTCCACCGTCTCCCGTTTTCCCCGCGCTGCGCCCGAGAATTCCAGCTCCGTTCAGGAGCGGAATCTTTGCAGACAACGACCCGACAAAAATCCCAGGCCCCGTCAGGGGCGAAATATGCCGCTCCTGACGGAGTTGGGATGCTTTTTGATCGTACAACCACAGAGCTGTCGCCTCGCTGGGGCTGCGGCTGGTCTTTCAAACACAGTCGCGCTCCGTTTAATGCCGCCGCCGCTGCAATTGAGAGATGTCGCGCTTCACGTTTTGCCTGTCCGTTGGCGCAGGAGAAATTCCTTGTGCGGGGCGCGACATTTTCTTAAGCGGCATTTCGTCATCAAAATTGGGGTCAAATAACGCGTTGCCAACGAGGCCGCCACGCGGTTCAATCAAGACATGCACGATTTCATTGGTTTACCCAGGCTCTTGGTGTTCGCGCTGGCCTGTCTTCCGTTCGTTCTGGCGAACGCGCAAACGAATCCCGCAACCCCCGGCATGTTCACGGCCCACACTGACGTAGGCACGCCACTTCATGCCGGCTCCGCCAAATACGATGCGGCGCAGCGGACTTACACGGTTGGCGGTGGTGGCGTGAACATGTGGTTTACCAATGACGCCTGCCACTTCGTATGGAAAAAGGTTTCCGGTGACGTCACGCTGGCGGCGGACATTGCCTTCATCGGCACGGGAGGCGAGCCGCACCGGAAGGCGTGCCTGATCGTCCGCCAGAGTCTCGACGCAGATTCCCCTTATGCCGACGCCGTGTTGCACGGCGATGGCCTGACGTCGCTGCAGTACCGTGAGGCCAAAGGCGTACTCACGCGCGAGATTCAATCCAACGTCAAGTCACCCGGGCGGTTGCGCCTGGAGAAACACGGGAAATATGTCTCGATGTCCGTTGCCCGCGAAGGCGAGGCGCTACATCCGGCCGGCGGGTCGCTCCGGCTGCAGCTGAAAGAACCGTTCTACGTGGGGTTGGCCGTGTGTGCGCACAACGACCAGGCGCTGGAAACGGCCGTGTTCTCGAACGTGGAACTGGTCGAAGGTGCTCCAGCCACCGGCGTCAATCAGCGACGCATCAGCACGCTGGAGACAATCCCCATTGCCTCAAAGGATCGGCGGGTCATATGGTGGACGACAAATCTCATTGAAGCACCGAACTGGTCGCGCGATGGCGCGTCGCTTTATTTTAACAGCCGGGGCCGGATTTATCGTCTGCCCGTGGCCGGCGGCGAACCGCAGTTGCTCGATACGGGCTTCGCGACCCAATGCAACAACGATCATGGCCTTTCGCCTGATGGCACGCAGCTTGCCATCAGTGATCAGTCGCAAGGCGACAAGCACTCTCGCATCTACACGCTGCCCATCGGGGGCGGCACGCCCAAGCTCATGACGGAGCCGGGTCCGTCCTACTGGCACGGTTGGTCGCCGGACGGAAAGACACTGGCCTACTGCGCGGAGCGCAACGGCGAGTTCGACATCTATACCATCCCTGTCGCCGGTGGCCCGGAGACGCGGCTGACCACGGCGCCAGGCCTCGACGACGGGCCGGATTACTCGCCGAACGGCCAATTCATCTACTTCAACTCGGATCGCACCGGCCGGATGCAAGTCTGGCGCATGAAGACGGACGGCGCGCAACAGGAACCCGTAACGTCCGATGAATGGAACAACTGGTTCCCGCACCCGTCACCGGACGGCAAATGGGTGGTCTTTCTCTCTTACGAACCAGACGTGAAGGGGCATCCGGCGAACAAGGACGTGATGCTGCGGCTGCTCTCGGTGAAGGACGGCAAGATCGAAGTGCTCACAAAACTCTTCGGCGGCCAGGGCACCATCAACGTGCCGTCGTGGTCGCCGGACAGCAGCCAGCTGGCGTTCGTGAGCTATCAATTGGCGCCGTGACGAGGCCGGCGGCTTATTTCATCAACTGGGTCTTGAATTCGGCCAGCCGGTCGCTGAAGAAGTCCACGGATTTGGTCGTGGTGGTCAGCGTGGAATCGAAGTTTACGAGCGTGACCAGCGTGCTGTAGGTGGCCGTGTCGTGATGCGGCAGCACGGCGCGGATGCCGCCGGCCGGTCCCAGGCGCGAGTAGCAATCCTGCTCGTGGATTTGCTTTAACAGAACGACCCGCCAGCCAAGTTTGCTCAAGAGTTCCGGGTAAGAGTTCGTGGTGACCATCGCACCCCGCATGGCCGCACCATCAACGCGCAGTTGGTCGAGAATGGCTTTCAGCGGTTTGAATTGGTCCCGGGACAGAACGCGCTCGAACCGCTGCTGTTCCGTTTCACTGCCCGACGGTTGGTCGGGCATCGGTCTGTTGGTTGCCGCACTTTGGGTCATAATAGTTTTGGTCGGAAACGGTGCCTTGGTCCGGCCTGACTGAACGGGCGTATGGCTTTGTCATCTGGTGCATCTGTTTCCCCCATCGACGCCTGGAAAAAGGCGGAATTTCGGTTCACTGTCATTGTCGTTCACGTCAGCGGGGAAGTCCATGCCTCATTTCGCAGTCGTTCAGTTTGAACTATCGTGTCGCGGTTTCAGCCGACAGTGTGCTGTGGAAGGCGTCCCTGCCATGTTTTCTCGCCGGGACGGAAGAATTCCGGCACATTCGTTTCCCGATGTCCGGCTTGAATAAACAATCCAACGCACCGTGAGCGACGCCACCTTGCCATCCCCGGACGGTTTCCGGCCGGCGACACCGCATCGCCGGCGCCCGCGTTATTCCGGCAAACATCCGCGCCGGTTCGAGGAGAAATACAAGGAGCGCGATCCGCAGCGTTACGCCGCCACTGTCGCCAAGGTCCTCGCATCCGGCAAAACGCCCGCCGGCACGCATCGGCCCATCATGGTCGCGGAAATACTGGAAACGCTCGCGCCCCAGCCCGGCGAGCTGGCCGTGGATTGCACGCTCGGCTACGGCGGCCATGCGCGGGAAATCCTCGCCCGGCTTCAGCCCGGCGGACGCCTGCTCGGCCTCGACGCCGACCCGGTTGAATTGCCGAAGACGGAAGCCCGCCTGCGCGCCGCCGGTTTCGGGCCGGAAGTTTTCACGGCCATCCGCAGCAACTTCGCCGGCCTGCCCCAGGCGCTGGCTTCTTTTTATTCCCTCTCCTCCCCGAATGGAGGAGAGGGCCAGGGTGAGGAGGCTGTCGGTTCACAAATTCAGATCCCCTCGCCCCAGCCCTCTCCCCGCTTGGGCGGGGCGAGGGAGGAAAAACTCACCGGCGCAGACTGCATCCTCGCCGACCTCGGCGTTTCTTCCATGCAACTGGATGATCCGGCGCGCGGCTTCTCCGTGAAGACCGATGGCCCGCTCGACCTGCGCATGAATCCGCAGCGCGGTTTTCCCGCATCGGCGTTGCTGGAAAAAACTTCGCCCGTGGCGCTGGCGAGGCTGCTGCAGGAAAATGCCGACGAGCCACAAGCCGGCAAGCTGGCCGACGCACTGGCCGGGAAAAAATTTACCACCACCCAATCACTCGCCACTGCCATTCGCGCCGCGCTGCCGCGACTGAACAAAGACGCCGCCGACCTCACTGTGCGCCGCGTGTTTCAAGCGTTGCGCATCGCGGTGAACGACGAATTCTCCGCGCTCGACATGTTGCTGCGGCATTTGCCCGCGTGCCTGAATCCGGGCGGGCGCGTGGCGATTCTCACGTTTCATTCCGGCGAGGATCGGCGCGTGAAAAAGGCGTTTGAGGCGGGTTTCCGCGATGGCCATTACGCGGACATCGCGCGGGACATCATTCGTCCGACACCCGGGGAACGCCGCGACAACCCGCGTTCCTCGCCCGCCAAGCTTCGCTGGGCGCGCAAGGCGGATTTGCCGGCCACGCCAGACCACGCAGTGTAATGCAATTGGTGGGGCGAGCGCCTGTCGCGCCGTAGCTTGGCGAAGGCTGATCCCCGCGAGCCGTTCTTGGTGGGGCGAAGCGGAGACGGCTCGTCAGTAGCCTCGCCCCACCAAAACGAGTCACTGATCCACGCAGCGAATCCTTGAGTTTCCCGCGTTACCTCGTAGATTCTGTCCCTTCATGCTGACTCTTTCCGGCATCAGCAAGGCATACGGCGGGCAGGTTTTGTTCGCCGAGGCCGCGCTGCAGGTGAACCGCGCGGACCGCATCGGGCTGGTGGGTCCGAACGGCGCGGGGAAGACCACGCTCTTTTCCATCATCCTCGGCGCGGAATCGCCGGATGAGGGCAAGATGAGCCGTGAGCGCGGCGTCACGCTTGGCCACCTGCCGCAGGAAACCGCGGTGGCCGGTGACGAAACCGTGATTGAACTTGCCACGTCCGTCGCGCCGGATTTCGTGAAGCTGCGCCGCATCATCAAGGCGTGGGAAGCAGATCACCCGGTCGCGGCGCTGCATCCGGAGGAAATCCACGACAATGTGCATGACCGCTTCAACCAACTGGGCGGCTACCGGATCGAGGCCAAGGCCCGGCAAATTCTTGCCGGCCTGGGTTTCCGCGCGGGCGACTTCGAGCGGCCCGCGCGCGAAATGAGCGGCGGCTGGGTGATGCGCGCGCACCTCGCGCGCTTGCTCGTGCAGGAGCCGGACCTGTTGCTGCTCGACGAACCGACGAATCATCTCGACCTCGAGGCGCTGCTCTGGCTCCAGGATTATTTGCAGAATTATCCCGGCGCGATTGTCGTCATCTCGCACGACCGCGAATTTCTCAACCGGCTGGCCGGCAGCATCGTGGAAATCCGCCAGCGCAAGCTCATCCGTTACCGCGGCAACTACGATGATTACCTCGAACAGCGCGAAGCCCACGAGGAACAGCTCCTCGCCGCGTTCAAGAATCAGGAACGCGAAATCGGGCAGCTGATGGAGTTCGTGAACCGTTTCCGCGCCAAGAACACCAAGGCGACCCAGGCCCAGGCCAAGCTGAAGCAGATTGACCGGATGGAAAAGGTGGAAGCGCCGGTGAATGACGAGCGGAAAATTGATTTCAAATTCCCCCAGCCGCACCGCGGCGGCCAGAAAGCCGTCACGCTCGAAAACATCCATTTTGGCTACGGAGTGGCTGCGACGCCCCCGTCGCAATGTTCTGGTGACGAGACATCACCGTCGCGCTCCTGCGACGTGGCGTCGCAGCCACAATGGGTTTATCGCGGCCTGGATTTCAAGGCCGAGCGCGGACAGCGCATCGTGCTCGTCGGGCCGAACGGAGCGGGCAAATCCACACTCCTGAAAATTCTGGCCGGGGTCGTCGTCCCGCAAAGCGGCGCGCGCACTCTGGGTCACAACGTCAAGGCCGGTTACTATTCGCAGAACCGCGTCGAGATGTTGAACCCCGCGCACACGGTGTTCGAGGAGGCGCTCAGCACGCCACAACGCGTCACCGAGCAATTCATCCGCACGCTGCTCGGCTGTTTTCTTTTCCAGGGCGACGACGTGTTCAAGCCGGTCAGCGTGTTGAGCGGCGGAGAAAAGAGCCGGCTCGCGCTCGTGAAACTGCTGCTCGATCCGCCGAACCTGCTCCTGATGGACGAGCCGACCACGCACCTCGACCTGGCCAGCATTGACGCGCTCGCCTATGCGCTCGACCAGTTTCAGGGCACGCTCATCTTCATCAGTCACGACGTGTATTTCATCCGCGCGCTGGCGACCCACGTCGTGCATGTGAACGCCGGCCGGCTCACGCACTACCCCGGCGGCTACCAGTATTATCTCGATAAAACGAAGGCGCTGTCCGAACGCGCCGCGCTGACTTCCACCGGGAGGGACGGCGTGTCGCCGTCCCAAAATAAAAAGTCAGGGGCGGCGGCAAACCGTCCCGCCCTTGACCGGAAGGACCAGAAGCGTCTGGAAGCCGAGCGACGCCAGGCCCGCTCCCGCGGACGCAAGGCGCAGCAGGAAATTGTGAGCCGGCTCGAAGCCGAAATCTTCAAGCTGGAGACGCGCCTGGGCGAACTCACCGCGGAGTTGGAGAACCCCGCAACCTACGAAAAGCCGGGCCATGCCGCGCAAGTGAACCGCGAACTGTTGCACGCGCAGGAAAGACTGGCACAATTGAATCCTGAGTGGGAAGCCGAGGCCGGCAAATTGTCAGCGATGAATTGACGGTCGGGACGGCGCGATGTCCCTGCCGTTTGGATTGGCGCGTGTTGCCGGCGCCAGCCCTTCCGCCGGTTCGATTGGCGCCGGAGGTGGTAAAAGTGGTAAAAGAAACTGTTGCCACGTTGTTGGCCCGCTGCTACACACGAATTGTGATTGAGCAGACCAGGCGTCCGGTTGCGCGATTCTCCGCCGCGGGGTTTTCGCTGCTGGAATTGTTTCTCGTGGCCGTGATCATTTTCATCCTGTTCACGCTTTTCCTCAGTTCCGGCTCGAAAAGTTATCAGGAGAAAAAACTGACGGAATGCCAGGGCCATCTGCAAAGCATCTATGCGGCGCTGAGGACTTTTTCGCAGGACAACAACGGGGCGCTCCCGGCCGTTCCCGGCGCGCAAACCTCGGAAGCGCCGTTGAGCCTGCTCGTGCCGAAATCCACGACCGGCTCGGAATTTTTCATTTGTCCGGGCGGCAAGGACAAGCCGTTGCCGGATGCCCAGCCCTTTGCGGACAGAAAAATCAGTTACGCCTATTACATGGGGCGGACACTCCAGGATGGTTCGGACGCGCCGCTCGTTTCCGATGCGCAGGTGGACACCGCGCCCAAAATGCCGGGGCAGATTGTTTTTTCCCCCGACGGCAAAAAGCCGGGCAACAATCACAACAAGTTCGGCGGCAATTTTCTTTTTTGCGACGGCAACGTCCAGTACACGCCGTCCCGGCTGGCATTTTCCCTGCCGCCGGCGACCAACGTCATTTTACTGAACCCAAAACACTAGTCATGGAAGTCAAAGTCCAGTGCCCGTGCGGAACGCGCTATGCGTTCGACATCGAGCCGGTGTACGGCCGGATGCCGGTGCGGGTCAATTGTCCCGGTTGCGGCGCGGACGGGACCGACTTTGCCAACGAGGTGATTCGCCAGAAACTCGCCGCGGCCGCGGCCCCGATGCCGCCGGTTGCCGCCGCCGCCGTGCCCTTTTGTCCCCGGCACCCGAAGAATCCGGCAACGGAAACCTGCCGGGTTTGCGGCAAACCCATTTGCGGCGAGTGCATGGAACAGTTTGGTTATGTCTGTTCGACCTATTGCCGGAAGCGTGCCGAACAGACCGGGATGGATTTGCCGGTTTATGGAAAGCAACGGGCGGTCATCGAGGCCAGGGTTGCCCGGGTGGGCGCGTTGATCTGGCGGGCCGCCGTTTTCCTGGTGGTCGTTCTTATGGGCGCATGGATCTGGTACACATTTTTCGGCTCGCATCCGCGCGTCATTTATTCGGAGAAACTTCCCCACGGCGACCGGGCGCGGTTCTATCAATTCCTGGTTCCCAACCAGGTGCTTTCCATCAAGGCAAACCAAATGACCTTGTTCGATTTGGCGGAACAAAGGCAATTGTGGTCGGTCGCCTTGAATTCGGGAATCCCCGCGCCGGTCCCGTTGAATCCCGTCCAAGGCGAAAAGGAGGAACCCGCCGGGCTTTATCCCGAGCCACACGTCATCGCCACGGCGAACGATCTTTGGATTTTGTTTCCGGGCCACCTCGCGCAGTACGACCGGCGCACCGGCAACCGCAAACAGGAAATACCGTTGCCCCCGCCGTTCTTCGGCATGGCGCAAACTGACACCGGCATGACGGTGATTTCCTCCGATGAATCCGGGCGCGAAACCGTCACCCGCATCGCGTTTTCCAATGGCACGGTTCAAACCGCACCGATCGAATCCGGTGCCGCCGTGGCATCGCCATCCAAGAGCCAGCCGCAACCATCCACCACCGCTTTACCCACCAACAGCGAGGGCTACGCGACGTTGGCGAAGCTGGCGAACGCCGCCCAGGCCATGGAAAGGACAAGCTGGGGCGATCAGTTTGTGCCTGACGGAGCCAATGTCGTGCAGATGAAAGTGGATTTAATCGAGCGCAAGACGATTGCTCATCAGGCAATGAAGGCCCAGAAAAAATCCACGGTCGATGACAATCTCACCGCCGGTCAAAGCATGGAAGCTTCCGAGCAGATGATCAACGACCTGCGCCGGGAACAGACCGGCGGTGTGGAAGAGGAAGATGCCAGCCGATACCAGGTCACCTTGCGCCGGTGGCCGGCCGGCACCGCCCCGGATTGGACGGGCGAAGTCATCGGCGCTCCCTCGTTTTTCGCGCTCAAAACCCGGGATGTATTGGCGGCGGGGAATTCCATTCAGGTTTTCGACAAGAACAACAAGAAACTTTGGACGGCCAGCCTCACGTACTCCGTCCCGCCTCATTATTCGGAGGATTTCGCCACGGAAGCCGATCCGCCGTGCGTTGAATCGGACAACACCCTGTATGTTTTTGACCGGGGAATGCTGACCAGTTTCGATGCGGCGACCGGCCAGGTGCATTGGCGGCTCACCAGCGTCGGCATTTCCCAGGTGCAACCGGACGGCCAGGGGCACCTTTACGTGACCAGCACGACGGCCAGCCCGGATGCCATTCAATTTTCCCAGCAGTTTAATTTATCCTCAAAGGTAAACCCCGTGATTCTGAAAGTGGAGGCCACCACCGGCAGGGTGCTGTGGCGCAACGAGGGCATCGGGGCCAAATGCTTCCTTTCCGGGAAATTTATTTACGCCGCGCGCGCCGCGAAGAACCCCTTGATCACTCCGGGCGAAGATCCGGTTTTGTATTTTGATTTGTGCCGGCTGAGTCCGTCCGATGGGCACACGATGTGGGATTACTCGCAATCCCGTCATCCGGTGCAAATCGAAGTGCAAGGGAATCAAATTCTGCTCCACTTCCGGGGCGAATTGCAGGTCTTGAAGTTTTTCAGTCTCTAAGCCGGCGGCAAATCTCAAAAATTTATTTCATCGCCGCATAGACGCGATGCACATCGTCGTGGTCGTCCAGCGCGTTCAGGAAATCCGTGACGTCCTTGCGCGCCACCCCGCTGACTTCGACAAAATTCTTGGCGAGATAACGGATTTCCGAGGCGATGACGTTCCAACCGGCGGCTTTCAACGCCTTGGAAACGTGATCGAGGTCCTTGATTTCCGTCAAAAACCGCGCGCCCTTCTGTCCGGCGGGGACTTCGTCGGCTTCAAGCGGTTCGATTTCCTGCGCGCCGGCTTCGATGGCGTCGGCTTCCGCATCGCGATGGGCATCGGGATGGGTGGCTTCGACCACGCCGAGGTGATTGAAGAAAAACGCCACGCTGCCGGGCTGGCCAAGGGAGCCGGCCTTGAACAAATTGCGGATTTCCGGCGCCGTGCGGTTGCGGCTGTCGGTGAGACATTCAACGATGACCGGCACCTTGTGCGGCGCGAAACCTTCATAGACGATGGTTTCGTAATTGATCTTTTCCGTGTCGAGTCCGGCGCCCTTTCTGATGGCGCGTTCGATGGTGTCCCGGTAAACGGAAGCTTTCCTGGCTTTTTCGACGGCAGCGAAGAGGCGCGGATTGAGGTCGGGGTCAGGACCGCCGAGTTTGGCCGCGACCATGATTTCGCGGACCAGTTTGGCGGTCATCTGGCCTTTTTTCTGCGCGTTGATTTCGCGGCCGGCCTGTTTCCATTGTGCGCCCACAGCCTGGCCAGTGTGGAAAGATCGTTGCGTGGGTTCAATGCAAATTGCGCGGCCCGGAATACACTTGAATGCTTGTGTTCACGAACGGATTTGGCTTAAACTGGCACTCCGCATGTTGACTCCATTTGACGGCACCAAGGCACGGGGCGGGTGCATACTCTTTGCCGCCGGTTTTTGGCTGGCGATGGTTTCCCAAAGTTTGGCGACCGTGACCGTTGGCGGTTTGCGTTGTGATTATGCCGTGAACCCGCTGGGCGTGGACTCGCCCCATCCGCGGCTGTTTTGGAAATTGGAAAGCCGGGAACGCGCCCAGAAGCAAATGGCGTATCAAATCCTCGCCGCATCGTCCGGGAAAAATCTGGCGAAGGACAACGGCGATTTGTGGGACAGCGGAAAAGTGGATTCCGGCGAAACGGCTCAAATTTCCTACAGCGGCAAGGAACTGAGATCCGCGCAGCAGGTTTTTTGGAAGGTCCGCGCTTGGGACGCCGGCGGAAAGGTTTCCGCGTGGAGCCAGCCGGCGACATGGACGATGGGTGTTCTGGCCGGTTCGGATTGGCGGGCCAAATGGATTTCCGCACCGGCCACAAATTTTGAAACGCTGCTGCTGCGCCGCGAATTCACCGTGAAGCCCGGGCTCAAACGCGCGCTCGTGAACATCTGCGGCCTCGGCCAATACGAATTGTCGCTGAACGGAAAAAAAGCCGGCGACGATCTGCTTGCGCCTGGCTGGTCGAAATACGACCGGACCTGCCTCTACGACACCCTCGACGTCGCCCGGTTCCTGCACCCGGGGAAAAATGCCGCCGGAATTTTTCTGGGTTGCGGGATGTATGACGTGCATGACACCACTCCCAAGCGCTTCGTTCCTGCTCCCTACGCCTTTGGCCCGCTCCAGGCCATCGCTCAATTGCGGCTCGAATACGCCGATGGCTCGGTCGAAGTCACCGGCACGGACGAAAGCTGGCGCGTCGCGCCGGGTCCCATCACGTTTTCCTCGATTTATGGCGGCGAAGATTTTGACGCGCGGCTCGTGGAAGGCGGGTGGGACCAGGCCAATTTCAACGACTCAAAATGGCAATCCGCGCAAACCACCGGCGGGCCGGGCGGAAAATTGCGCGGCCTTTCCTGCGCCGCGCCCCCCATCCGTGCGTTTGAGGTGTTGAAACCGGTTTCCACCCGCCAACTCACGAACAGCACGAGGATTTATGACCTCGGCCAGAACGCCGCGTTGATGCCGCGCATCGCCGTGAAAGGCCCGGCGGGCGCAGTCGTGCGGATCGTCCCGTCCGAATTGCTGAAGCCCGACGGCCGTCTGGACGACACAACGTGCGGCGGCAAAAGCTATTGGACTTACACGTTGAAAGGCACGGGTACGGAAATCTGGTTCCCCAAATTTTTCTACCGCGGCGCGCGTTATTTGCAGGTGGACTGCCTGCCGCCCAAAGGCAAAACGAATTTGCCCGTCGTCAAATCCATTGCCGGCGTCGTCGTCCAGTCCGCTTCCGAACCGGTGGGT
The DNA here is from genome assembly GCA_049692125.1 of Verrucomicrobiia bacterium. Taxonomy (GTDB): domain Bacteria; phylum Verrucomicrobiota; class Verrucomicrobiia; order Limisphaerales; family UBA11358; genus UBA11358. The sequence goes on from JBAVOO010000068.1 coordinate 31,123, forward strand.
GAATTCCAGTGCTCCGACGATTTGTTCAATCGCATTCATGCGCTCGTCCGCTGGGCGCAACGCGGCAACATGATGAGCCTGATGACCGACTGTCCGCAGCGCGAAAAACGCGGCTGGCTGGAGCAGGACCACCTCAACGGCCCGGCGCTGCGCTACGAATTCGACCTCGCGCAGCTTTTTACGAAGCAGATGAACGACATGGCCGATTCGCAGTTGACCAACGGCCTCGTGCCCACAACCGCGCCGGAGTACACCGTCTTCCGGGACCGGGGCCAGACCAACCAGGATGAGCGCGGCCGGTTCGGCGATTCGCCCGAATGGGGCAGCGCGTTCATTCTCGTGCCGTGGCAGCAATACGAATTCGACGGCGACCTGGAATTGTTCCGCCGTCATTACGATGCGATGACAAATTACATCGGTTTTCTCGATGGCCGCGCGACAAATCACATCGTCAACTACGGCCTCGGCGACTGGTACGACATCGGACCGAGGTCGCCGGGCATCGCGCAGCTCACCCCGATCGCGCTCACCGCAACCGCCTTTTATTTCCAGGACGTGCAAATCATGGCGCAGGCGGCGGCCTGGCTCGGCAAAACGAATGACGCAAAAGCATTTTCCGAACTTGCCGGCGAAATCCGCACCGCGTTCAACGATACATTTTACAACCCGGCCAACCGCACCTATGCCACCGGTTCACAGTGCGCCAATTCCATTCCGCTCGTGATGGGCCTTTGCGACCCGACCAATCGCACCGCCGTTTTGGACGCCGTGGTCCGCGATGTTCGCGCGCGCGGCAACGCCCTCACGGCCGGTGACGTGGGCTATCGCTATCTGCTCCGCGCGCTCGCCGATGGCGGACGCTCGGACGTGATTTTTGACTTGAACAACCAGTCGGAAAAACCCGGCTACGGTTTTCAGTTGAAAAAGGGCGCGACGAGTCTGACTGAGGCGTGGGACGCCGGGCGCAGCTCGTCGCAGAACCATTTCATGCTGGGCCAGATCATGGAATGGTTTTACCACGACCTGGCCGGAATTCGGAACGATCCCGCCGGCGTGGGCTTCAAAAAAATCCTCATCCAGCCGCAGCCCGTCGGCGACATCACGTGGACCCGGGCGCGGTTCAATTCCATCCGGGGGGAAATCGGCAGCGACTGGACGCGCCGCGGTGACACATTCACCTTGAAGGTTTCAATCCCGGCCAACACGGTGGCGACGGTATTTGTTCCGGCCAACTCATCCGCCCTCGTGACGGAAGGCGGCCAGCCTGCGTCACAGAGCCGGGGTGTGAAATTTCTCCGCGAGGAAAATGGCCGCGCAGTCTTTGAAATCGGTTCGGGTGATTACCGCTTCGAGTCAAGACTTTGAAACCGTTGCCGCCTTTTCGATTGGGCGTCCCCGTCAATTTCCCCGTCGTTGACGGGGCTTGAGCTTTTTCCCGTTTTCGCCTATTCGTCGCACATGCTTGTGGTTCATGTTCATGTTCGCGTAAAGCCGGAGTGCGTTGAGGCTTTCAAACAGGCGACGCTCGCCAACGCGCGGGAAAGCCTGAAAGAGCCGGGCGTCGTGCGCTTTGACGTCGTCCAGCAGCAGGATGACCCGGCGCGCTTTGTGTTGGTGGAAGTTTATCGGGATGCGAATGCCGCCGCCGCGCACAAGGAAACAAGGCATTACCCGGTCTGGCGGGATGCGGTTGCGCCCATGATGGCCGAGCCGCGCTTCAGCGTGAAGTTCTCCAACCTTTTTCCTGATGACAAAAATTGGCAGCCGCGCTTGTGAAAGCGCGGAGCACCGCATTCTCATGAACGCGGCCACAAGCGAACATGAAATTTGAATTTGCAACCGCCACGCGCATCGTTTTCGGTGCGGGCGCGGTCAATGATGCCGGCGCCATCGCCGGGGATTTTGGCCGCCGCGCACTCGTCGTGACCGGACGCGATTTGCGCCGCGCGGAACGGATGCTGATCAGTCTGCAATCCGCCGGCGTCAGCGCAGTGACCTTTCCTGTTGCCGGCGAACCGGAACTGACAACGGTGGAACGAGGCGTGAAACTGGCCAGGTCCGAGCGTTGCGAACTGGTGATTGGTTTCGGCGGCGGCAGCGCGATTGACGCGGGCAAGGCCATCGCCGCCATGCTGACCAATGGCGGCGAACCGCTGGATTACGTTGAAATCATTGGGCGCGGCCAGACGCTGGCCAAACCGTCCGCTCCGTTCATTGCGATTCCCACGACTGCTGGAACAGGTGCGGAAGTGACACGCAACGCGGTGCTGGCGTCGCCGGAACACAAATTGAAAGTCAGTCTGCGCAGCCCGTTGATGCTCGCAAAAGTGGCTCTGGTTGACCCCGAACTGACTTGTGATTTGCCGCCGGCGCTCACCGCCGGCACCGGTCTCGATGCGCTGACGCAACTCATCGAACCGTTCGTTTGCAATCGCGCCAACCCGATGACCGATGGATTGTGCGTCGAGGGATTGCGCCGCGCGGCGCGGTCGTTGCGCGTCGCGTTCAGCCAGGGACGGGACAAGGACGCGCGGGAAGACATGGCGGTGGCGAGTTTGTTCGGCGGACTGGCTCTGGCCAACGCCGGGCTGGGCGCGGTGCATGGTTTCGCCGGGCCGATTGGCGGCGGTTTTTCCGCGCCGCACGGCGCGATTTGTGCCGCGTTGCTGCCGCACGTGATGGCGATGAATCTCCGCGCGCTGCGACAGCGCGATCCCAACGGCCCGGCGCTGGCCCGTTACGAAGAGGCGGCGTGGTGGCTCACCGGCGATTCGAAGGCCAAAGCCGACGATGGCGTGAAATGGATTCGCGCCCTCGTCACCGATTTGAAAGTTCCGCGCCTCGGCAGTTTTGGAATTCAACAAACGCACATCGCCGATTTGGTCGTCAAAGCCGCAAAAGCGGGCAGCATGAAGACGAATCCGATTGTGCTTACGCCGCGGGAATTGGCCGAAACGCTGGAACAATCGTTGTGAAACATCCCGCAAACCGTTTTCCGCCTCGTCGGGCTTGTGCTTTGCCGCGCGTGCTTTAATTTGACCGCGCAATGCAAAATGGTGTGAACGCCGCAGATTCCAATCCGCCCGCCACATTTTCTGAATCGCAAGAGCGAAGAATCGTCTGGCTGTTGTGCCTGCTTGCCGCGGTTCACGTTTTTGTTTTTTCGGCGGCGGCCCCGTTTTTCAGCACCGCGGACGAGCAAATCCATTTTGACCTGGCTGTGAAGTATTCGCAGGGTCACGTCCCGCGCGCCTTGGAGTTGGTTTCGCCCGAAGCCACCCCTTACGTTGTCATCTATGGCACGCGCGAATTCCTCTGGCCCTCAAATAATTTTCCCGCCGAAAAATTTCCGCCGCCGTGGACCCAGCCGATGGACAAGATCGCCCCGATGTTGGGGGCCAAGGAGGTGGCCTGGAGCAAGGTGGTGAATTATGAAGCTTCGCAGCCGCCATTGTATTACACCCTTGCGGGTCTGTGGTGGCGTCTCTGGAAAGCGTGCGGTTTTCACGACGGATTTTTGCTCTACTGGATCCGCTTCCTCAACATTTTCTTCGTTGTCGCGCTGGTCTGGCTGGGTTACGTGGCGGCGCGATTGGTTTTCCCGGAACGGGAATTTTTACGGCTCGGGGTTCCGGCGCTGCTGGCGTTCCTTCCGCAAAGCGCCTTTTACTCCATTCAAAACGACGTGCTGTCGCCGCTGGCTTTTGGCGCGGCGTTCATTTTGCTGGTGCGATGGTTGCGCGCGGATATTCCGGGTGTCCGGCTTGGAACATTCACCGGTCTGGCGCTCGCGGCGACGTTCCTGACCAAAATCAGCAACCTGCCCCTCCTGGCCGTGTCCGGTTTGGTGGTGCTGTTCAAAATTGGATGTCTGGCCAGGTCGGGAAAATTGCGCGCCGCCGGACCGGCGCTGGCGTCGCTGGCGTGGTGCGCGGGCCTGCCGATGATTGCCTGGCTGGCGTGGTGCAAGCACACCTTCGGCGATTTCACCGGCACGGCGGCCAAAATCCAGTTTCTCAACTGGACGCCCAAACCGTTCGGCGAATGGTGGCAGCATCCGATTTTCACGCCGCAAGGTTTGTGGACCTTTGTGTCGGGCCTCATGGCAACGTTCTGGCAGGGAGAATTTCTCTGGCATCGCCAGCCCTTGGCGTCGCCGGTCGTGGACACGATTTACGCAATCTCATCCGTCGGTTTCGTCAGTGTGGCAGTCATCGCCCTGCTTGCCCGTTCCACGGATGCGATCGCCTCGCAGCGGCAGGCGCTTTGGTTCGGCTTCGGAAGTTTCCTTGCGACGGTGGTGTTTCTGGGATTTTTGTCCATCCTCTACGATTTCCACGACTGCTATTATCCGTCGCGCGAACATCCGTATTTCACGTCCGGCCGGTTGATGCTCGGCGCGCTGATTCCATTTTTGCTGCTTTATCTTTACGGCCTCGACTCGGCATTGGGCCGGGTGAAAAACAATTGGGTCCGCCCGCTGGTTTTGACGGGCATGATTTTGTTCATGCTGATTTCGGAAATACTCATTGACTGGCGGTTGTTCCCGAACGCCTACAACTGGTTTCACATGTGAAACAGCCGGGGTAATCCGGTTTGGTGTCCCGCCTTCAGGCGGTTGGCGCGGTGCGCTCCATAAGTAGTTGCCGCCTGAAGGCGGGACACCGAGCGCTCCGGTTGAACGGGGTGACACCTTTTTCGTGCGCTCGGACGGATTTTGTGATTCACTGGGGACACTCTGAACCGACTGCCGTATGGATGACACGAATTCACTCATCGAACAGCGCAAAGCCAAGCTCGCCGCGTTGCGGGCCAAGGGCATTGACCCGTTCAAAAATAAGTTCACGCCCACGGAAACCTGCCAGCACGCGCGCGAACATTACGCCGAGGGCCGCGAAGTCGCGCTCGCCGGGCGCATCACCGCGCACCGCGACATGGGCAAATCCATGTTCATGGACCTCCGCGACCAGAGCGGGCGCATCCAGATTTACGCGCAGAAAAATGTCCTCGGCGATGAGCCGTTTGCCATCTTCCAGCATCTCGACCTCGCGGATTTCATCGGGGTGCGCGGCACGATGTTCACGACCAAGACCAACGAGATTTCCGTCAAAATCACCGGCTTCGTCATCCTCGCCAAAGCGGTGCGTCCGCCACCGGCCAAGTATTACGGGCTGGAAGACACGGAAATCCGCTACCGCCAGCGTTATCTCGATTTGATGGCGAACCCGGAGGTGAAGGAACTGTTCCTGATGCGCAGCGAAATCGTCCGCGAAATCCGGAATTTCCTGCACAAACGCGGCTACGTGGAGGTCGAGACGCCGATGATGCAGGCGATTCCCGGCGGTGCGGCGGCGCAACCGTTCGTCACCAAGCACAACGCGCTCGGTTGCAATTTTTATCTGCGCATCGCGCTGGAACTGCCGTTGAAACGGATGTTGGTTGGCGGCGTGGACAAGGTTTTTGAAATTGGCCGCGTCTTTCGCAACGAGGGTCTCTCGCGCAAACACAATCCCGAATTCACCATGCTCGAGGCGTATGAAGCCTACGGTGATTATGAGAGCATGATGGAGTTGGTGCAGGGCCTGGTTTGTCACGTGGCGGAAAACGTGGTGGACACACTGTTCATCGAACACAAGGACGCCGAAGGCAAGGTCGTCAAAACCATCAACCTCACTCCGCCGTGGCGTTGTGTGAAATACAAGGACCTCGTGCGCGAAAAAGCCGGCGCGGACTGGTTTGATATTTCTCCTGCCGAACGCCGCCAGCGTGCGCACGATCTGGGCGCGGAAATCGGCAAGGAATACGAGGACTTTGAAGTCACCGGCGCGGTGTTTGAAAAACTGATCGAGCCGACCTTGATTCAACCGACGTTCGTCACGCATCTGCCGAAGGAACTGGTGCCATTGGCCAAACTGTCGCCTGACGACCCGGCGACGGTGGAAGTTTTCGAGTGCTGCATCAACGGCCAGGAAATTGCGCCGGCCTACACCGAGCAGAACGATCCCATTGCGCAGCGCGAACGGCTGGAACACCAGGCCGGCGGTGAGCAGCAGAAGCTGGACGAGGATTTCCTTGTCGCGCTCGAACACGGCATGCCGCCGGCGGGCGGCATGGGCATGGGCATTGACCGCCTGTGCATGATGCTGCTTGGCCAGGAAAGCATCCGTGACGTCATCCTGTTCCCGCAGTTGAAGCCGAAATCATAACGTGCTTCCGGCATCCTGCCGGAAGTTCTGACTTTTCGTTCGTCGGCGATTTCAAATGGATCTGCCGGCAGGATGCCGGCAGCACGTTACAGCCATTGCTTCAACCGTTCGCGCAAAATCTGCCGGGCGCGATAGAGCCGCGATTCCACAGCCTTTGGGGTGGATTCGAGAATCGCCGCCGCCTCGGCCACGCCGAGTTCCTCCCATTCGCACAACACGATTGCCTCCCGCAAATCCTCCGGCAAATTGCCGACGGCGGCGCGCACCGCTGCGGCACGTTCGATGGTCAGCGCCTGTTCGTTCGGCGCCGGGTCAATCGCCGAAAGCGTGCCGCCGAGGGTTTGTTCCGATTCGCCGGTTTCAGCTTCCAGCGAGACATTCGGATGCCGTGACCGCCAGCGGAAATGATTTCGCGCCAGGTTGGCGGCGATGGTAAAAAGCCAGGTGGAAAATTTTTCACTGGTCCGGAAACTGGCGCGGGCGCGAAAGACTCTGACGAAGGTTTCCTGCGCCAAATCATTCGCATCATCTTCGTTGCCAACCATGCGGCAGAGAAAATGGAACACCGGCGTCGCGTGACGCTCCATCAAATCATTGAGCGCCGCGTCCTGGCCGGCAGCCAATCGTTCCATGTCCGCCCGATCCCGGGCGTCGGCTTGCCGCGCCAAAGCCTCCGGCGAAGGCTGGGCGTCAGTGGTGATGCTCATGGCCTGCGGATCCGGACATGAATTGTTCGGTCTGTTCGTGAAAACCGAGCGTGAGGCGCTGCATTTCAGCCAGATAGCGGCGGCCCTGCTCCGGCGGCATGGTCTGGCTGACTTCAATGAAGTGCTGCAGCATCTGCGCCTGGCACTGGGCGCGCAACGCGGCGAGCTCGGCCAGCTTTTGTTTGGCTATCGGATTGACGTTGGTTGAGCCGTTCAACACCGTCTCCAGTTCCGATTTTTTGGCGGCGATTTTGTCGCACATCGCGGCGCATTTCGGCAGATAGCCTTCGTGCAGTTTCTGGATGCGCGCCATCTCGGCGTCGCTCAAATGAAACTCCTGCTGTAACCAATCGAGATCACTGACGGATTTGGCCATGCATCTTTCGCAAACGCGGCGGCTCACGGCATAGGAGCCGCCGAGCAGCGCGGTGCACAAGACCAGCGCGCTGAGCAAAATGACGAGCGACCGGTTCATGCCATCAACGCAGCGAATTGGGAGCAACCGCCGCGAGGTACCGTGCCTGGGCGTCCTGGTGCGCCAATTTATTCCCATTGCGCACACCGAGCAGTGCCCCGGCGACAATCAGCACGGTGGCGGTGGCCAGGGCAAATCGCGGACGCAGCACCAGTGTTACCAGCGCATCCAGCCAGGCAATGCCGCCAGTGGATTTGGCCGGAGCCGCGGCTTCCTCGATGCGCCGCCAGACACCTTCCTGGAAACGCGGTGGCAACGCGGGCGAGACCAGCGACCGGCGCAGCAGCGCGCCGAGTCTGGCATCATCCGGATTGATATTTTCTTTGTTCATCGGTTCAAGGGCGGCGGGGTTTGTTCCGCCGCCCGTAGTTTACGCTTTTGGCTGCGCCGGGACAACCCGGCTGATGGTTTTGGTTATTTTGCACTGCCGCAGGTGCTCATCGTCGGGCACTCGGCAAGCGTGAGTTTGCAGCAGGTTGTGCGGGCGTCATTACCGACTGTTGCCAGATATTTCGGACTGCCGATGGCGCTGCACTTCACCACAGTGGTTTCCGTGCCTTGAACAGTGGCCGTCTGGTTGCCTAGTGCGCGCGGAGTGGCCGTTTGGGTCACAAATGCCGGTTGGGCCGCCGTGACACCGGGGGCGACTATGATCTGGTTGCCGGCGGCGCGCGGTGTGAGCAACGCGCCACTGGCGTTGACGTTGAGGGCGATCGCGGCCAGGGCGGCTGCGCCGATTGTCGTAAGGAGGATTCGAATTTTCATATTATCTTTCTATTTATTTGGGTGGCGCTTCATTGCGCCGCCGAATTGTTGTATTTGCATTACCCCGGCAGACGGAAAATCCCGCAAAACTTTTTTTGAGGGAATTTTCGCAGTCTGGTGTATAATGGATGACATCATGTTGAAATTGACCATGAAAACATTGAAAATGCTTGGGATTCTTGCGCTGACGGTTCCATTCCTCGCCTTGCCGCTGGCCAGCGTGGCGGGCGACACGAATTCGGTGGCGGCCACACCGCCCAAGCCGGACAAACTGACCACCTGCCCCGTGTCCGGCGAAAAACTCGGCGAGATGGGCAAACCGTACGTCTTTGTCTATCAGGGCCAGGAGGTCAAACTGTGCTGCTCGGGATGCAAAAAGGATTTCGACAAGGACCCGGCCAAATACATCAAGAAAATCCAGGACGCCGCGGCCCCTAAAAAGTGATTTGCACCTGCTGCCTTGCGCGCGGATAAATAAAATTGTGAAACGGTTCAGCGCCATTTTGTTCAGCTTCTTGCTGGTGTGGGCGCAGTTGCTGGCTGCGCCAATGCCGGCGTGCTCCCGGCAGCCGGCCCGCGCCTGTTGCCATTGCGGCGGCAAAATGAGCTGCTGCGCCGCCCAACCGTCGCCCGGTTCGCAGTCCGCGCCCGCAGTTCCCGCGCCCTCCGGCATGCAAAACCAATTTTTGCTTTCCGCTCCGGCCCTGATGGTTTGGACCTTGCCCGAAAATGAAGCGGGTTCGATTTCTTCCGCCTTCGTGTTGCCGTTGACGGCATCCGGCGCGCCGCTTTATGCGCGGGATTGCGCCCGGCTCATCTGACTCCCACCTTCTGAACGCCCGCAGTGTGTCCCGGGCCGGACACCGCGGCCTTCGTTTGTTCCACGGAATTTTTGTGCCCGTGAATCAACTGAATTTTTACCCGTCAGCGCACAAACAACGACAACTAAAGACAACTGAAAATTTATGAAAACGAAAACAATTTTGATCATCGCCCTGGCCGCGGCAATTGCCGGCACCGGCGCGTGGTGGATGATTTCCCATCGGGCGCCATCCGCGCCGGTCGCCACGGCGCCTGCCGGACGAAAAATCCTTTATTACCAGAGCGCGATGCACCCGTGGATCAAATCGGACAAGCCGGGCAAATGCCCGATTTGCGGCATGGATCTGGTGCCGATTTACGCCGACGCCGCCGGCACGAACGCCGCCGGTGTGATTACGCTCAATCCTGCCAGCGCCAGCACCATCCATGTCCGGACCGATGTGGTGGAACGCCGCACGTTGCGCCACACGTTGCGCGTCGCCGGCACCATCAGCGTGAATTCCTGGACGACGGCGTGGTTCACCTTTGACGCCTATCAGCGCGACCTGCCGTGGTTCAAGGTCGGCCAGACCGTTGAAGTCACCGTGCCATCCATGCCGGGCAAAATCTTCACCGCGCAGATCAAACGGCACGGCACGCAACCGTATGCGGATGAAATGTTCGACGCGACCACGGACAGCACCAAGGTGCGCGCGGAACTTTCCAATCCCGGCATCGGGACCGGTGATTTTGGAGCGTACAAGTTGTTCAACAACTTTTACGCCGAGGGACGAGTGCTCGCCGATGTGCCGGAGGTGTTGACCGTGCCGCGCAGCGCCGTGCTCTGGCCAGCCGGACAACCCATTGTTTATGTGGACGCCGGCGGTCATTACGAATCGCGGCCCGTGAAACTCGGGCGGGCGGGCGATGAATTCTGGGAGGTACTCGACGGTTTGCAGGCGGGCGAACAGGTCGTCACCACCGGCAATCTGCTGATTGATTCCGAAGCACAGCTCGCGAACGGCCGTTGACCGGAATTTTTATGATCAACCGCATCATCGAATGGTCGTTGCGCAACCGGTTCCTCGTCGTGTGCGGCGCGGTGTTGCTCGCCGGGTTCGGCGTCCGCGCCCTTTACCAGACGCCGGTGGATGCCATTCCCGACCTCAGCGAAAACCAGGTCATCGTCTATGCCGACTGGCCGGGACGCAGCCCGCAGGAGGTCGAGGACCAGGTCACCTATCCGTTGTCCGTGAATTTGCAGGGCATGGCCGGCGTGAAAACCGTCCGCGCCAGCTCGATGTTCGGGTTTTCGCTCATCACGGTCATTTTCGACGACCAGATTGACAATTATTTTGCGCGGTCGCGCGTTCTGGAGCGGTTGAATTATCTCGGCGACGTCATGCCGGCGGGCGTGGAGCCGAAACTCGGTCCGGACGCCACCGGCCTGGGCTGGGTTTATGAATATTACCTTGCCGTGGACCCCACCCGGTCGCCGCAGGGTGGCTACGACCTCGGCCAGTTGCGCGCCATCCAGGATTGGTTCGTGCGTTACCAGCTCAACGCCGTGCCGGGCGTGGCGGAAGTCGCCAGCGTCGGCGGTTTCCCGCGGCAATATCAAATCGAGGTCTCGTCGCTGCGGATGCGTCAGCTCGGCGTGACGCTGCAAATGGTCATGGACGCCGTGCGCCAGAGCAACCTCAACGTCGGCGGCAAAATCATCGAGGAAAACGGCATGGAATTCGTCGTGCGCGGCCTCGGGCTGGTGAATTCCAACGCGGACCTGGAAAACATCGTGTTGCAACTGAACAACGGCACGCCGGTTTACTTGAAGGACGTGGCGCGCATCCAGATGGGTGGCGATTTCCGGCGCGGCGCGCTGGACGTGGATGGCCGCGAGGTCGTGGGTGGTGTGGTCGTGATGCGCACCGGTGAAAATGCCATGGCCGTCATCAAGGCCGTGAAGGAAAAAATTGCGCGGATTTCGTCTGGCCTGCCACCCGGCGTCAGCATCAAACCATTTTACGACCGCAGCGAATTGATCGAGCGGACGATTGACACGCTCAAGCACGCATTGACCGAGGAAATCATCCTCGTCACGCTGACCGTCATCATTTTCCTCGGGCACTGGCGCAGCATCCTCATCGTCGCGCTGCCGCTGCCGCTCTCCATCCTGATGGCGTTCATCTTGATGAACCATTTCGGCATCTCATCGAACATCATGTCGCTCGCCGGCATCGCCATCGCCATCGGTGTGCTCGTGGACGCGGGCATCGTGATGACCGAGAACGTCGTCCGCCATGCCGAATCAGCCGAGAAAGAAAAGGGCCACCGGCTCAACGGCGCGGAAATCATGGACGTGACGCTGGCGGCGGCCCAGCAGGTGGGCCGCCCGATTTTCTTTGCGATGGTCATCATCATCCTGGCGTTCATCCCGGTCTTCTCGCTGACCGGGCAGGAGGGCAAGCTGTTCCATCCACTCGCATTCACCAAAACATTTGCGATGGCCGGCTCGACCGTGCTGGCAATAACGCTCGTGCCCGCGCTGTGCGCCGCGCTCATCCGCGGACCGTTCCAGGCCGAGGAAAACAACCTGCTGATGCGCGTTTTGCTGGGAATTTACGATCCGATTCTGGGCTGGGCGCTGCGGTTCCGCAAAACCGTCCTGGGACTGGCGCTGATTGCACTCGCGGCGGCATTGGTCCTGGCTTTTGGTGTGCCGTCGAAAATTGTGTCTCAACTCTCAACCCTCAACCCGCAACTGGCGGCGAAGCTGCCGCGCGGCATGGGCAGCGAATTCATGCCGCCGTTGAACGAAGGCAGCCTGCTGTTCATGCCGGTGTTGCTGCCGGACGTGTCGCTCACGGAAGTCAAACGCATCATGGCGTGGCAGGACCAGGTCATCAAACAGACGCCCGAAGTTGAATCCGTCGCCGGCAAGCTGGGCCGCGCTGAAACCGCCACCGACCCCGCGCCGGTGCAGATGATTGAAACCACCATCATGCTCAAACCCAAATCGGAATGGCGGCCGGGCCTGACTGAAGACAAAATCGTGACCGAACTGGTGGAAAAACTTTCCAACGTGCCCGGCTACATCCCCGGATTTTTGCAGCCGATCCAAAACCGGATTCTGATGATCAGCACCGGCATCCGCGCCCAGGTCGGCATCAAGATTCTTGGCGACAATCTCGACACCCTCCAGCAGAAGGCTTTTGAGGTTGAGCGCATCGTGCGGGAAATTCCCGGCGCCGTTGGCGTGGCGGCGTCGCGCATGCAGGGCAAGCCGTATCTGAACATCGAACTGAACCGTTCGGTGATGGTGCATTACGGTCTGCGCGCGCAGGACGTGCTCGATGTGGTCCAATCCGGTCTGGGCGGGGAAAATGTCACCACCGCCATTGCCGGCCGCGAACGGATTCCCATCCAGGTGCGGCTGGCGCGCGATGAGCGTGACGATATCGAGCGGCTTGGCGACGTGCTGGTGTCCACCCCCGCGGGAAAATTCATTCAACTGGGCCAGGTCGCAACCATTCACCGCGACATCGGGCCGGACGAAATTGACAGTGAAAACGGCCGGTTGCGCGTTTTCGTACAGGCCAACGTGTCGGGCCGCGACCTTGGCGGTTTTGTGCAGGAAACGCAGGCGCGCCTCGCCCGCGAAATCCAGTTGCCGCCGGGCATGACCATCGAATGGAGCGGCCAGTATGAAAACCAGCTTCGCGCCGAACACACGTTGCGCCTCATCGTGCCGGCGGCGTTGTTCATCATCTTCCTGCTGCTGTACATCGTGTATCACAGCTTCAAGGAGGCGGCGCACGTGATTCTGGCCGTGCCGTTTGCGCTCACCGGCGGCGTCTTTCTGCAATGGCTGCTCGGCTATAACTTCAGCGTGGCGGTGTGGGTCGGCTACATCGCGCTGTTCGGCACGGCCATCCAGACCGGCGTGGTGATGGTGGTTTATTTGCAGGAAGCGGTGGAAAAGAAGCGCGCCGAGCTGGGTGGCGGCGACGCCCCCGTCGCCGAGATGACTCCAGAAAAAAAACAATGCGACGAGGCGTCGCTTCCACAACTTTCACACGCCGATTTGTTGCAGGCGGTGAAGGACGGCGCGCGGCTGCGGTTGCGTCCGAAGGTGATGACGGTGGTGACCATCGTTGCCAGCCTGCTGCCCATCATGTGGAGCGTGCGCCCGGGCGCGGAAGTGATGCGTCCGCTGGCCGCGCCCATTATCGGCGGCATGGTGAGCAGCCTCATCCACATCCTCATCGTGACGCCGGTCATCTTCGCCTGGCTGCGCGAACGGGAGATGAAAAGCCGTTGAACCGCGGATGACGCGGACTCTTTCAACGCAGAGAGGCAGATAAAAGGCATTGTGAATAAGTCTTACGAAATAGTTCTTGCCTTACATTTGTGTTTGTGCCATCCTTTTTCAAAATGACAGACACAATATGAACACCGCCTACGTCACCTCCAAAGGCCAGTTGGTCGTCCCTTCCCGCATCCGGCGCCGGTTCGGCATCAAGCCCGGCACCCGTGTCAACTTTGTGGAGGAGGGCGACCGCATCATCTTTCAGCCCGTCACCCGCGAATACATTGATTCCTTCTGCGGCATCTTCAAACAGAAGCCCGGCGAAAAATCCGTCGTGCAGGAACATCTGGAGGAACGCCGCGCCGAGCGCGAAAAGGAGAACAAGTGAAACCCACCGTTTTGGACGCCTCGGCATTGCTGGCCATGTTCTTTGGCCAGCCCGGCATGGAGCAGATGCGCGACCTCTTCCAAAAGGCCGCCGATGCCGACAAACCCATGTTCATCGGCGCCATCAACTGGGCGGAAGTTCTCTACAAACTGGAACGGAAGCAGGGCGACGTGGGACTGCATACCGCGCGTCACTTCGGACACACGATGCCGCTGGAAATTGTGCCGCTGGACCGCGAACTGGCGGAAGCCGCCGCTCATTTGAAAAACGAGCACGACCTGGGTCTGGCCGACGCCTTCGCCGCCGCGCTGGCCAGACATAAAAAAGCCGAACTCGTCACCGCCGACACCGAATTCAAACCGCTGGAAAAGGAAATCAAAATCAACTGGCTAAAGTAAGAGACAGTCCATGAACAACGAGGAGCTCAGGCAACTCTGTTTTGCTCTGATGAGAGCGGACTCGGAGGAAAACGTCATTAAGCTGCTGACGGATGCCGGCTTCTGGGAGAACGCCGACACATGGCGGTACTACGGCGACTACGAGAACAACTATAACACCATTGGTAATCAACAAAGCAGACCGGACGCGGCACTCGTGGAAAAACTTGTCAATTCCGTTGACGCGCGGCTGATGAATGAATGCCTCATCCGTGGGATCGATCCCGAAGGCCCATCTGGGGCTGAGTCGATTGTGGAGGCGGTCGCCGTTTTTTTCGAGCCTGGATCTAATCCCAAAAGTCTGGTAGCGGGCAGAATCAGGAATTGGCCTGATGCGAAGCGAACCGAGATTGCACGCGGGATCACATTTGCCACCACCGGTGCATCGCCACAAGAAGGGAGTCCCTCATTCACGATTGCGGATTGCGGGGAGGGCCAGACCCCAGAAAGAATGTCCGAAACCTTTCTGTCCCTTACGAAATCCAACAAGCTTCGAATCCCGTTCGTGCAGGGGAAATTCAATATGGGTGGCACAGGGGTTTTGAAGTTCTGCGGCCATCATAACTTGCAACTGATCATTAGTCGGCGGAATCCCGCCATCCTGAATGGCAAACTCAAACACCAATCCGACACACAATGGGGCTTCACCATTGTCCGAAGGGAAGATCCTTCGGGGAGCCGTCGCAGTTCGGTTTACACCTATCTCGCTCCGGTGGGCTGTGAGGCAGCACCTGGTCGTGGCGGCGTGCTCCGATTCACCGCCGAGAGCATGCCGATATTTCCAGAAGGACGCAACGCATATGCCAGAGTGTCGGAATGGGGCACACTCGTTAAACTCTACGAGTATGCTGTCACCGGGCTGAAAGGGCATATTTTGCGCAAAGATGGGATGCTGAGTCGAATGGACATCCTACTCCCTGATGTTGCACTGCCGATCCGTTTTCATGAATGCCGTCACGGCTATCGTGGCCACGCCGGCAGCTTTGAAACAACGCTGACTGGGTTAAGTGTCCGGCTCGACGACGACAAGGGCGAAAATCTCGAACCAAAGTTTCCGAACTCTTGCCCAATGAGTGTGGCAGGCGAACATATGACTGCTACGATTTACGCCTTCAAGAAAGGTCGTGCAGACGCCTACCGGAAAAACGAAGGCATTATTTTCACCGTCAATGGCCAGACGCACGCACATCTCACTCTGGATTTCTTTCGGCGGAAGACAGTGGGACTTAGCTACCTTGCGGATTCGATCCTGGTCACTGTGGATTGCACTGCACTATCTGGCCGTGCGCGTGAGGATCTTTTTATGAACAGCCGAGACCGGCTGAGCGCCGCTCCTCTGCGTCACGCGATGGAAGATGAGATCGAGGTTCTGCTTAAGAACCATGAAGGATTGCGTGAGTTAAGGGAACGCAGACGGCGTGAGGAACTCGAGGCGAGCCTCAAAGATTCCAAACCTTTAGAAGAAGTGCTGGAGACGTTGATCCGACATTCGCCAAGTCTGTCGCAGCTTTTTCTGCTTGGTGATCGCGCCACAAATCCATTCAAGTCCACAAAAGTTCAAAGCGAAGAAAAACCGTTCGAGGGTAAACGCTACCCGACATATTTTAGGTTCAGAGGGAAGAAATATGGCGAAGATTTGAGCCGAGACTGCCATATCAACATGCGTGTGCGCATCGCCTTCGAAACGGACGCGGCAAACGATTACTTTAGTCGCCAAGTTGATCCCGGCGCATTTTCGCTGAACATGGTCAGCGGCGATTCGCAGCTACTCATGGTTGAGGATTATAGCCTAAATTTGCAGAATGGAATTGCGACGCTTAACGTCAAGCTGCCAGGTGACTGCCGCGTCGGCAAGACGGTTTGTTTCGTCGCCTCGGTGTCAGACTCTAGCCAGGTTGAGCCGTTTCGGAACTGCTTCACGATTCACGTTAAGCCTGCATCTGAGCCGCGTGGTGGAGGGGGGCGAAGACGCAAGCCGCCTTCAGAAAATGAGGGACTTGACCGAGAAATTCCGACCGGTATCCAGTTGCCCAATTGGGTGCGTGTGAGCGAAGCCGATTGGGATAAGCATGATCCGCCATTCGATCAGTTTACCGCCCTACGGATTAAACACGCCGGCACTTCTGAAGAGCCCGCAGGGAATGGAAACGACATTTATGACTTTTTCATAAACGAGGACAACACACACTTGAAGCGTTACCTGAAGTATGAACACAAGGTCGGCCAGTCCGACACGGTAGCTCGAACACGCTTCGAACTTGGGTTAATGCTTACTGGACTCGCGCTCATTCATCGTGCAGCCCAATGCAAAGAGACTGAATCGGAAGGCGAGTCTGACGGTGCGGAAATGAATATCGAGAGACAAGTGGAGAATGTCACGAAGGCGATAGCGCCCTTCATTCTCCCGATGATAGATGCACTTGGTGCGCTTGATTCCGAAGAAATGCACGTGGCCGACGCCTCAGGCGAGGCGACGTAGCTCGGCTATTGCAGGCGAGGAAACCGAGGCAAAAGCAGTTACACACAGGACTATGTCCTTTGTGAAGAAAGATTGAAAAGTATTCCGGCCTAATCAGCTGTTCCCCTAGCTGCACCAACGCGTGAGCATCAATTCGTAAACGAAAATCGGGCATTTCCATATCGAGCGGTTGCCTATCAAATTAATCTCGTGCCGTCCTGTGAACGAGCAAAACTTCTTTGCTCGCAGGAATCTCGCCGCGCTTATTCGCGTACCATTTGCGTCCTGGAACTTCTCGCCATATGCGACCGTTGACTTTGGCCGAAGCGATGCAGTCGGCCTCCGCTTCAACATAACCAGCCTCTTTCATGGTTTGGAGGTAAGTCTTCAACTGCCAAGTCGGGTCTGAAAACGCTACGAGTTGCACTACAATGGAATTCTCGTCGAGCAAAGACCGGACTGATGAAAATACAGATTTGAGCCGGGAATAGTAAGTTACAAGTTCATCTTCGTCACGCGGGCCAAGAAGATAGTGTGATTCGCCCGCGCCGTCGCGCTGGTTTGCTAACCAGAAAGGAACAGGCGTTTCTTTGCGACCCATGATTTGCCAACGATGATAAACCACATGAACACCTGGATATGGCGGTGAAGTCAAAACAAGTTTTGCAGGAAGCCAAGACTCTGGAATCCGTCCATCTTCACCGCACTTCACAGATGAGCGGTTGATCACGCGGCGCATAGATGAGAGGCGGCAACGTGGTAGGCCGTTCGCGTCGGCGATGTCCGAAACGTAATCAAAAAAATCATCGGTCGCGGCATGAAGACGTTGGCAAAACTCGGTTTTGAATTCAGAAACTGTCGGCACCATGTTTTTGCAATCCAACCCCCACTGCCCAACGCCGAGCAAAACTAGGCGCACAAACTTTTGTTGTTTCAATTTCGGTAGAGCGTTGAGGCGTACGAAAACCCAAAAGAAAAAGGCGCGAGCTTCGTCAGGCAGGTTGCGGAGATAGTAAAGCGTCTCGACTTCGACAATTTCATCGCGATCAAGGTTTGATTTTGAATTTTCCCTTTCCAGCGCGGCAAGCCAAGCGCTAATCTCTCGCTTGTCGTGAACTGAAATTGGCGTTGTTTTTGTTCGTGTCAGAAAGGCAGCGAGTGAGCTTACGTCCATGCCAGCGGCACGGCGACCGTGTGAAAGTGCTTCCACCAATGTCGTGCCACCACCGCAAAAGGGATCGAGAACAAAATCTCCCGGCTGTGTAAATGTCTTAATGGCTTCGCGCGCAAAAACCGGTGAGAACCGAGCGGGGTAGCGGTAGAAGTCGTGCGGTGCGCCCGTAACTTTGTCGCGATTGGACACGGCAGCGACCAGAGATTCAGGCACAATTACGCGCTGTCTCGTCGTCATTGTCTTTCCTTTTGTCGCCTGCACTGCAACGCCAGGTTATCAACTCTTTGAATCAAATACAAGCTTGGGTTGCTAACAATCATCCACGTCCATCTACGGTTGCAATTAAAAAAGCGCGCCGTTGCGGACGCACCAGTGATGGGGATGCAATCGTTATTTACCGCCAAGTTTCTTTTCAAGTTCCGCGACGCGCTTAAGCAGTTCCGGCAGGCGCTGAATGGCAATCAACTGGCGTTTGGCTTGTTTGTCCGGTTGCGCCGGCGTGCCCAGCCATTTTTCGCCGTCCGGAATGTTGTGCATCACGCCCGATTGCGCCGAGACGGTGACGCGATCGCCGATTTTCAAATGTCCGGCAAAACCGGCCTGTCCGGCGAGGATGACGTACTTGCCGAACTTGCAACTGCCGGAGATGCCCACCTGTGAGATAATCAGGGAGCCTTCGCCAATTTCGACGTTGTGCGCGATCTGGACGAGGTTATCAATCTTTGTGCCTTTGCCGATGACTGTCGGGCCCAGCGCGCCGCGGTCAATCGTCACATTCGCGCCGATCTCCACGTCGTCGCCGATGATGACATTACCGATCTGCGGCACCTTGCGGTGAACGCCGCCGTCCTGCACATAACCGAAACCGTCCGAACCAATCACCGTGCCGGCATGAATACGCACGCGCTGGCCGATTTCCGTGTGCGGATAAACCATCACGTTCGGAAACAGGTTCACATCGTCGCCGAGCTTCGAATCGTCGCCGACAAAATTGCCGGCCTGCAGGACCGCCCGCGCGCCGATTTTCACGCGTTCGCCGACGACACAATGCGGTCCGATGTGCGCGGTGGCGTCCACCTTGGCGCTCGCCGCAATGACCGCCGTGGGATGAATTCCAGCGGCGTAGGTTCGTTCGGGAAAGAACAGCGTCATGGCCTTGGCGAACGCGATGCGGGCGTTGGGCACACGGATCAGGATTTTTTTCGCGGATTTAAAATGCTCGTCGGCGATGATAGCGGTCGCCGCGCTTTGTTCGGCGCGGGCGAAATAGTCCTCATTTTCGGCGAACGTGAGGTCGCCCGGTTTGGCGTGGTCGGCGGGAGCAAAGCCTTTGAGCATTGCTGCGGCATCGCCAACGACTTCACCATCAAGGTGTTTTGCAATTTCAGCGGTGGTAAAGTTCATATTTGGCATTTTGTGCGGTTGCCGTTGACTTGGTCAACGCGGCTCACTATAAAGGCAGGCGTATCCAGTTCAACCACTACTTTGCATGCCAAAGACTTTGCGTGTCGGACTGATTGGCTACCGCTTCATGGGCAGGGCGCACTCCAATGCATGGCGGCAGGCACCCCGTTTCTTCAACCTCAAGGCCAACGTCGAGATGCATACGATTTGCGGACGCCACGCCGCCGGAGTGCAGGCGGCACGCGCGCAACTCGGCTGGCAAAAATCCGCGACGGACTGGCAGGAGGTCGTCGAGTCGCCGCTGATTGACATCGTGGACATCGTCACGCCGACGAATTTTCACGCGGAAATGGCGATTGCCGCGGTGAAAAACGGCAAGCACGTGTTGTGCGAAAAGCCGCTCGCGTTGAATCTCAAACAGGCCGAGGCGATGTTCGCCGCCGCGCACAAGGCAAAGGTCGTCCACATGGTCTGCCACAATTACCGGCGCATTCCGGCCATCGCACTGGCGAAGCGGATGATTGGCGAAGGCGCACTGGGCCGGATTTTTCATTTTCACGCGCGTTACGCGCAGGACCGGCTGGCCGACCCGGAATTTCCGCTGGACTGGCGGTTGCAAAAGGAGACCAGCGGCTGCGGCGTCCACAGCGACATCAATTCGCACGTCATAGACCTGGGTCGTTACCTCGTCGGCGAATTCGAGCAGGTCTGCGGGTTGCTGAACACGTTCATACCGGAACGGCCGCTGGCGGATGCGCTGGCCAAGGGTGCGCGCAAGATGGGCAAGGTGACCGTGCCGGACTCCGCGCTGTTCATCGGGCGGATGGAAAATGGCGTGCTGGCGAACGTGGAAGCCACGCGCTACGCGCTCGGCCGCAAAAATCACATCGCCATCGAAATCAACGGGAGCAAAGGTTCGATTTATTTTGATTTTGAGGACATGAACCGGCTGAAATTTTACAATGGCGACGACCTGAAAGACCGGCGGGGTTTCCGCGACATACTCGTGACGGAGCGCGACGGCGTGCAGCCGTATGTCGGCCATTGGTGGCCGCCGGGACATGGCATCGGCTACGAACACACGTTCATTCACACGGTCGCCGATTTTGTGAACGCCTGCGTCGAGGGCAAGCCGGTCCAGCCGACGTTCGAGGACGGCCTGAAAAACCAGCGCGTGCTTGCTGCCGTCGAGGAATCCTCCCAAAAAGGCAGGTGGGTGAAGTTGTAGGAGTGTATTTGCAAGTCACGTTTGGAGTTCCGCGTTTACGCGGTTCGGACAAACACCGTTGCGTGGCCGCCTGAAGGCGAAACTCCAAACCATCGCACGCCACCTAATACGAGGATAAGCTGCAAACCGAACAGGCTTCAACGCTTGGCGATCAGTGCCCGCACATCCACCGCTTCCATTCCGGCTGAACGAATCGCGGTCATGCCCAAATCAGTGTCCTCGTAAGCACGACAAAATTTCGGTTCCACGCCAATGCGCTGCGCGGCTTCGAGAAAAATGTCCGGTGCGGGTTTCTGGTTTTTCACCATCTCACTTGTCACGATGGCGTCGAAGAGTAGCCGGATATTCAAACGGTCGAGCACCATGCCGATGATTTTTTCCGTGCCGCCGGACGCGACGGCCATCGGGATTTTGCCGTGATTCGCCTTCGCAATTTCCACCACGGCGTGGATGGGTTCAACTTGCGAAAGAGTCGTCAGGTAGGTCTCTTCTTTTTCATGCGCCACGGCAATATGATCGAGCGAACGGCCCTGTTCCTGCGCGAGCAGCTTGAGAATGTCGCGCGCCGGAACTCCACCGAGCGAATAGAAACGGTCTTCGGGAAAATGGAGTCCGTACCGTTGCGTGACCATGTGCCACGCACGCCAGTGCAACGGCATCGTGTCGGCCAGCGTGCCGTCGCAGTCAAAAATAAGCCCGCGCGGTTCAAAATGTGGGGTTTTCATTTTCGTCAGTCTATAAAGTTGGGCAGCGTTTCCAGCCTGCCTCCGTAAAGATCTTCCGCTTAAGCGGCTTTCTCAAAATTTGAGACAGGCAAGATGCCGGTCCTACGTTCTCAACGCCTCCAATCGTTGCTCCAAATCATGTATCATCAGCGGCTCGAGCAGAGGGTCGAGTTCGCCTTCAATGAAATTCGCCAGGTTGTACAGCGTCAGTTCAACGCGGTGGTCGGTGACGCGGTTTTGTGGAAAATTGTAGGTGCGGATTTTTTCGCTGCGTTCGCCGCTGCCGATCTGGTCTTTGCGCTGCGCGGCATATTTCGCGTTTTCCTCGGTGATTTTGCGTTCCAGCAGGCGTGAGCGCAGGACTTTCAACGCTTTCACCCGGTTCTTTTGCTGTGAACGTTCATCGGCGCAACGAACAATAAGGCCGCTGGGCTTGTGGATGATCTGCACGGCCGAGTCGGTGGTGTTGACGCCTTGACCGCCTTTGCCGGAAGCGCGGCAGACGTTGATTTCCAATTCCTCCGGTTTGATTTCGATGTCCACTTCCTGCGCTTCGGGCAAAACGGCGACGGTGCAGGTGCTCGTGTGGATGCGGCCCTGCGCCTCGGTCGCGGGCACACGCTGGACACGGTGAACGCCGCTCTCGTATTTCAGCCGCTTGAAAACGTCCGTGCCAATGATGGAAAAAATGATTTCCTTGAAGCCGCCGAGATCGGACGGGTTGGAATCCATCGTTTCCACCTTCCAGCCGCGCGCTTCAGCGTAGCGCGTGTACATCCGGTAAAGATCGGCGGCGAACAGCGCGGATTCCGAACCGCCGGCGCCGGCGCGGATTTCGATGATGGTGTTGCGCGAATCGGTCGGGTTGGGCGGCAGAATGCCGAACTGGATTTGCTGCGCGAGACGTTTCCCCTCGGCTTCAAGCCGCGCAGCTTCGTCTTTGGCGAGTTGCGCCAGTTCGGAATCAGACGGTTCGCTTTTCAGCAGCGCGCGGTTCTCGTCTAAATGGGCGAGGGTGTTCAAATAGCTTCCGCCGTCCGCAACCAGCTCCTTGAGCCGGGCGTATTCCCTGGACAATTCCTGCGCGCGTTGCGGATTGTCGAAAACTTTTGGGTCGCTTAACGCGGCCTCGACCTCGGCAAAGCGTTTGGAGAATTTTTCAATGTGCGGTCGCAGGTCCATTTTGGATTTACGATTTGCGATTTATGATTGATGAATGGCCGCGCGAAATATACGTCCATCGGCAATTGTAAATCGTAAATTTCGCAGGCATTTGCTTTGGAAAAAGAATCCGCCTGCCTTCTGCAGAAACAGAGCGCAGGCGGATAAATATCGGAAAGCTACTTCTTTTTCTTGCGGGTTGCCGCCGCCGCCTGGGCCGCTTGAGTCTTCACCAGGCGTTGCTGGAATTTGTCCACGCGACCGGCGGTGTCCACGAACTTCTGCTGGCCGGTGTAGAACGGGTGGCACACGTTGCAAATGCCCACGATGATCACGGGCTTGGTGGAGCGGGTCTTGATCTCGTTGCCGCAGGCGCAACGGATTTCCGCGTCCACATATTTCGGATGAATGTCCGTCTTCATAAAAGGGGCAGCAAACCTATCAGGAAATCGCCGGATGACAAGAGGGAATTTTTTGACGGGATGAAAGAAATTTGCGGCTCATCTGGCTGTCAGGCAACATTCGATTTGGCAATTAACGCTTTCATCAGCACGTTTGCCGAGTGGAACACCGGCCCACTCAGCGGGTCGTGTAGAAGTGCGGCCTCCGGCCCCTGACCAAAATGCAATCCGCTCGGCGTGAGAAAAGACAAACGCGCTTGGTCGCATGGCGGTGGTGCTGGACGCACCTGTTCCCACGGTCCAATTCGTGAAACGACCTGCCTCGATGCCTCAAGCAACTGGTCAATAGCAGAATCAAGCGACGAATCAGGACGTTCCCAAACAACTCCTGCACCTGAATAATTGTAGTAGCGGGCGGAGTGGTCTGGGTAAGCCGCAAGCAAGTCGAGCCCATTTGGCATAGCAACTTCAACGACGACGCCAAGAACCTGTTTGGCCACGTTGGGCGGAGGTGTCTGGCCTTGCTGTTTGAGAAAATGCCAAGCCTGCAAATACTGGCGCGACTCAAGTCCAGAATAATCTAGCACTTGGCGCCAACTGGTCGCTGCGGCAGCGCGGTGTCCAGCCGCAAGATGTAACCGTGCTGAAACAAACGCGCTCCACGGAAATACGTCAGACTGTACATTGTCACGCGGCCATTGGTCTAAAGGCATATCGCCGAACAATGTGTCTCGGATAGAAATATGAGACGGCTCGGGACGACGTAGTGGTAATGTAGCTGGACGGAAAATCGGTTTCTCTTCGGTGTTGTGCCGGTTCTTACGATGCGGCCCTGAATCTCCAGATGATCTTTTGAACCAGTCGAACATAATTATTCGATGTAGCTTAACATTAAGTTAGCTGCAAGCTTTGCAGCCTTCTCGTTTCATTACTCCAACTCTATTTCTGGGAATTTTTTATAACAGAAATAATGGTTATACGCCGCCAATCCACTTGCGGTCCTCCCAAACGGCCTTGAGGGAAGTCAGGTTGCGGGAATCAAAAACGTTTTTTGCCGCCGAAATCAGCCTGCCTTTTTTCAAATTGTTGAAGGCGTCGCTGGCGCTGATGGCGACGAATTGCAGCACGCTTGGGTCGCGGTAACAGTCAATCATGCAGCGCGTGCAGCCGTCGCGAATGAGTTTTGAGTCGTCCCACTCGTACACTTTGCACATGGGCTTCTCCCAGAAATGACAGCGGTAAAGGTCCAGTTTCCAGTCGAGATAGAAATACTTGTGCCCGCCGAGGCAGCCGAACTTCTCCTTTTCGCCCCGCAGATGCCGCTGCATTTCGGTCAGCGATTCCGCCGGGTTGACAACCGGGAAACGGCTGCGCTGTTTCATCCGTTTGATTTTCTCAAACACCTCAATCAATTCATCTTTCGAGTAATTGACCAGCCCGCTGTTGCTGAAGCTGAGATAGCTGCTGGCCAGCGAAGTCAGCGGATAACTGAACGTGCAGCTTTTGAAACCGAGCGTTTCGAGGAACGCGGGCAATTTATCATAATCGTCAATCAACCGGCTCGCCGTGATGCTGGCGGTGGTCTGGATGCCGGCCGAGTGGAAGAATTCGTTGGCGCGTTTGATTTTCTTGCAGACATCCGGCAGGCCGCGGTTCTTCTCGTGTTTGGAAACATCGTGCGCGTCAATGGACATGATCACGCTGCTCAGGCCGTCGCTGGCGAGGCCGCGCATGTTTTCCTCGGTCCAAAGCCCCCCGTTGGTGCAAATCATCGGATGAATTCCGCGCTCCGCCGCGCAGCGCGTCATGGCCCGCAAATCGCGATGCACCATCGGTTCGCCGCCAACGAACAACAGATAGCCGATGTGATTTTTGACGGCGATGTCAATGACGTCGCGCGTTTCCTGCAATGTCACGCTGTGCCGGGCTTTGGGATCAAACTTGGAGCGGGCAAAACCGCAGAAATCACAGTCCGCATTGCAAATGTTCGTGATGGCAAACTGGAGATAGCCCGGTCCGCCATGATTAAGCACTTCGGCGGCAATCTTGAGGACGCCTTTCTTTGGCCGCCTGACCGGCTTGGAAAAGTCTGGTGCCGGTGCCGCCGGAGGAACGGCTGCGGCAACACGCGGGGTTGTTTCAACTGAACCGTTGTTCATTACGAATTACGACATCTTGCGGGCAAGAAATGCTGCGGGCAAACTTTCTTTCTTTGCAAAAATTGTTATTGCTGATTTTCCCTTTGCGTGAATGGTGCGGAAAGCTTACTGTTTTTCCGGTTTGTCCGATGGTGTAACGGTAACACAGCGCCCTTTGGAGGCGTTATTCATGGTTCGAATCCATGTCGGACAGCCAAACAATCACTTCACATTACCCGTCGAGTTCCGATTCACAGGCACTGCAAATTTCAGCATCGGTTGACAAATCGTTTCCTTCGCCAGCCCCGCCCCAACGCTTCAACCAAACCATGAGGATGCTGATGTCCGCAGGCGACACGCCGGAAATTCGGGCCGCCTGACCGATGGTCGTTGGACGAATTTTTGAAAGTTTCTGGCGGGCTTCAAGGCGCAAACTTGGCACCGACGAAAATTCAAAAGAGTCGGGAATTTGCTTGTCCTCCAAGTTCTTGAATTTCTCAACTTCTACCTCCTGCCGTTCGATGTACCCGGCATATTTGATGGCAATCTCGACTTGCTGGATTACTTCCTCGGACAGAGCGTCATTGCGATTCGGCAAATCTTTGTAGCCAACTTCAGGTCTGGAGAGAACTTTTGCCAACGAATTGTTTACATAGTATGTTGAATATAAACGACTTAGTTCGTCAAATACAGCTTTTTGTTTGGAGCAAAATTTTGAATACTTACATTCGGGTAAAAGGCCGATTTCATGCCCAATGTCTGAAAGCCGCATGTCGGCGTTGTCTTGACGGAGCAAAAGCCGATATTCAGCGCGCGATGTGAACATCCGATAAGGTTCAGTCGTGCCCTTGGTAACCAAATCATCAATCAGTACTCCGATATACGCCTGATCACGCCGAAGGATGATTGGGTCGAGGGAATTGACTCTTCTGGCTGCATTAATCCCGGCGATGATTCCTTGAGCGCCAGCCTCTTCATATCCGGAGGTTCCGTTGATTTGTCCGGCTAAAAACAGATTCTTGCAAGCCTTTGTTTCCAAGGACGGCAGTAGTTGTGTTGGGTAGGCGAAATCATATTCCACGGCATAGGCTGGACGCATGATTTCAGCATTTTCGCAGCCGATGATTGTCCTGACCAATTCCACTTGGACTTCAAACGGCAGACTTGTTGAGAAGCCGTTGACGTAGAATTCGTCGGTTTCAACCCCCTCCGGCTCAAGAAAAATTTGATGCCTTTCCTTTTCGGGAAACTTCACAATTTTATCTTCAATTGACGGGCAATATCTCGGGCCTATTCCTTCAATAGTGCCTGAATACAAGGGAGATTTGTGTAGATTTGAACGGACTATTTCCGCGGTCTTTTGTGTAGTAAATGTTATAAAACAACTCAATTGGCCATTGATTTTATCTAAGATTGATCTTGGCGGGTATTTCCCAGCAGAACGGCTGCTGCCAAACAGAGTCTTGGCCGATTGTTCCATGTGGAACAAATCATCCTTCCAGAATGTGAAATAAGGGACTGGTTCGTCGCCCGATTGAGCTTCTGTTTTGGAGAAGTCAATTGATCGCCTCAAAAGTCGTGGCGGAGTTCCGGTTTTTAGCCGACCAAGCTCAACGCCGATTTCTTTAAGTGATGTTGACAGGCCTAACGCGGCCAAATCGCCGGCCCTTCCGCCAGGCTGCTGGTTCGATCCAACATGCATCAATCCCCGAAGAAATGTCCCCGTCGTTATTACTATTGTCTTTCCGAGGTACTGGACTTCAAGGGTGGTTTCGACTCCAAAGGCCTCCCCATCCTTGTGAAGAATTTTTGACGTTTGCCCCTGCTTTAAATCTAAATTGGGTTCCGATTCACAGACCCATTTAAGCCGAAACTGATAAGCCTTTTTGTCGCACTGAGCTCTTGGTGCCCAAACAGCCGGACCTTTTTTTGTGTTCAGCATCCTGAATTGCAACCCGGTCATGTCTGTGGCCTTGCCCATTTCTCCCCCCAAGGCATCAATTTCACGCGCCAGATGCCCCTTGGCAAGTCCGCCGATGGCGGGGTTGCAGGGCATCTGTCCGATGGTATCTGCATTCATAGTGAGCAGCAAAGTTTGACAGCCCATTCTGGCAGCAGCCAATGCGGCTTCAATCCCGGCGTGACCGGCACCGACGACAATGACGTCGTATTGTTTTGGATAAACGAACATTAGAAATTAAATAATAGCATATTTCCGATTTGATATATTGTCATCAAACAAGTTACATACTATTCTTTTTGGATTTGTGGACAGGTATTCGCAAATCTTGAAGATGTGTTCAACGTCATCCTCCACGCCAATTCCTTTGGAGATTTCTTCAACACTGAACCCCGTGCCGGGTTGTTTGGAGAGAAAAACCAACACCTTGCGCTGTGTTTCAATCACCTTACCGGCGGCCTTCTTGCCAGCCTCGACGCCAGGTTGATGGTAGGCATTGATGTTGATTAATGAGGCGTAAAGGCCAACCGCCCGTTCAAACAATGCGATTAGCATTCCAATCACAAAGGGAGAAACTTCTTTGACTGTGATAGTGATGGATTCCCTGTTCTTTTCAGCGAGTGCTTGGCGGGTTCCCAGATAAAATCCGTGAAGATAATCCCCCGATGTCACTTTGGGTTCAACCTCCATGCTTTGGGTTTTCCCATCCTTCAAAACCTCTATAAAAGTGACAAAGAAATTGTTCAGTCCATCCCTAAGCTGTTGAACATATGAATGCTGATCTGTTGCCCCTTTATTTCCGAAAACCACCATTCCTTGATTAACCACAGTTCGATTCAAATTTTGCTCTTTTCCGAGTGATTCCATCACGAGTTGCTGGAGGTACTTAGAAAACAGCTCCAAACGGTCTTTATAGGGCAAAACGACCATGTTTTTGGTTCCTTTACCGTTACCTGACTCGTACCAAGCCAGCGCAAGCTGTGCTGACGGGTTGGCTTTAACGTTATGTAGCCTTGTTGACTTGTCGCATTCACAAGCTCCTAAAATTAAATTAGTTATATCAATTCCTTGTAGAGCAGCTGGTAATAGCCCGACTGCTGATAATTCGCTGGTTCGGCCCCCGACCCAATCCCACATGGGGAAGTGCATCAACCATTTGTTCTTCATGGCGCACTTGTCGAGATCACTGCCGTGAGAGGTAACGGCGACTGCGTGTTGTTCGAAGTGAAGCCCTGCGTGCTTAAAAGCATTTTCTGCTACCAGCATTCCGTTGCGGGTTTCCTTCGTGGCGCCCGATTTGGAAATAATAATACAAAGGGTTTTGTCCAAGTCGGATCCAATTGTAGCAAGAACCCTGTCCATGCCATCTGGATCGGTGTTATCAAAGAAAAAGGGCTTGAGCTTGTCGGTACGAAGATCCCCCAAAGCGTGGGCGACGAATTGCGGGCCCAGCGCCGACCCGCCAATACCAATCAGAAGGAAATTTTTAAACGGCCCGCCTGCGCCACGAATTTTACCCGTGTGAATTTTGGCCGCGAATTTCTTGATTCGGGCGACGGTATCTTCAATTTCGTTGCGAATTTCCGGCAAAGGAGCGAGCAACGGGTTCCGCAGCCAATAATGTCCCACCATCCGATTTTCATCTGGATTGGCAATGGCCCCGGACTCGATCGCCGCCATGTTGGCGAATGCCTTTTGCATCTGGGGTTCCATCGCCGCGAAGAATGTGTCATCCATCTTCATCCGGCTCAAATCCACGGCCAGCCCAAGTTTGGGAAACTCAGTGTAATACTTTTGAAATCGCTCCCACCATTCCAGCTTTGAGTAATTCATAAAATTGGAAACCACGTCGAATAAACTCGACGGTAGCGTCTGGCAAGAAAATAGCGTGTATGGCCGAATCCGCAATGAGCGGGGTCTTAAGAATTTTGAAGCTGAATTGCGTCCGAAGTTTCAGGCTGCCAACAGGAAGGCGTACAGCCCACCCTTTGCCTATTTCACAGGCAAAGTGATGCGAATGGTCGTACCGGAGCCAATTTGTGATTTAATCAGGACGTTGCCGTGGTGTGTTTCAACAATGCGACCAACGATGGCCAAACCCAATCCTGTTCCCTTGGCCTTGGTTGTGCTCAAAACTGTTGTGAAGGCGCGTTTTTGAACTTCCTTGCTCATGCCGCCACCGGTGTCTTTGAACTTCACCGCGACGTGAGTTGTCCGAGGATTGCTGCGCGGCAAACGAATGGCTTTGGACTCGACCGTAAGTGTTCCGCCACCAGGCATGGCCTCGACGGCGTTGAGGATAAGATTTAGAAACGCCTGTTCCAGTTGTGGTGCGTCGCCCATCACGACCGGCAAATCCGGCTGCAATTGCCGGACCAGCCGGATGTTTTGATTCGCCAGCTTGTGCCGGACCAGTAATCCCAGTTCGTCCACCAATTCATTCAAATTCACCGGCGCAAGCTTGGGCTCGGTTGTACGCGCAAACGTGAGAATCTGCTCGACGATCTTGTTCAGGTGCTCGATTTTCGCGTCAATGATCCGGGCGTCCTTTGCGCGCGGGTCCCCGGCCGGAAACTTCAAATCCAGCGAATGATACAGCAGCTTCATCACCGTGAGCGGATTGCGGATTTCGTGTGCAACCTCGGCGGCCAGCAGGCCGAGAGCGGAGAGTTTTTCGTTCTGCCGCAACTGTTCCTCGACGTCCACGACGCGCTCATAAAGCCGCGCTTTTTCAATCGCAATCGCCGACAACTCGGCCAATGCGCTCAAAATGCTGATTTCCTCGTTGGAAAAACTATACGGACGGCCCATGTAGATGCTCAAGGTCCCGATCGCTTGGCCGGCAAAGAGCAGCGGCACGCTCAGCAGCGAAACCAATCCTTCACTCCGCGCGACTTCGATATGCTGATAACGGCTCGACTCCTGGACGTTGGCAACCTGTATCGGTTTTTTGCGACGTACCACGACGCCGAGCAGGCTGTCATCGACTGCCAGCCGCGGTTTGTTGACGTAGGCTTCACCCGCACCGTAGCTGGCGCGCAAATCGAGCCATTCGCGGCTTTCGTCCAGCATCATCAGCGAGCACGTCCGCGCCTGCATCAACACGCCCGCTTCGCGGGTGATGGCCTGCAACGCTTCGTCGAGATTCAACGTGGAGTTGATCGTCCGGCTCACACTGGCAAGGGATTCAAACAAATGCGCCTTCAGCCGCAATTGCTCATAGAGCCAGGTGTTTTGAATCACCTTGGCCGCTTGCACCGCCAGTTCCTGAAGCAATTCCTGGTCATCCGCGGTGAAGGCGTCCGCGCGATCTGAATCCATGTTGAGCACGCCGCGGGTTTCACCGTTCACCTCCAGCGGCACGGCCAGTTCCGACCGCACATTGCGACGCGCCATCACGTAGCGCGGGTCCTGCGTCACGTCGCCGACGCGCGCGGGCTTGCCGGTGCGTGCAACCCAGCCGGTGATGCCTTCACCCATGCGCAATTTGAGCCGCGTTGCCGCCGCCGGCAGGTTTTCCGACGCGTGGATTTCCAGAAAGCCCGAGGTGGGATTGATCAAGACCACCGAGCCGCTCGACGCGCGCATCAGCCGCACGGCTTCGCTTACGATCAATTGCAATGCCTCCTGGGGTTCAAGCGTGGAATGGATGACATTGCCCACTTGATAGAGCAATTGCAGCCGCTCGTAACGCGACATCTGTCTGGAATGTTTGTCACTCACGATTGAATCTCAAGTTCATCGCACCCGCGCCGTCAACACCAGGCCCGTCGCCCCAAAAATGATATTGGGCAGCCAGGCTGCCAGCCACGCGGGCAAATGACCATTAGGAGCCGAGCCGAGCGCAAGGCTGACGGACTGAATCACAAAATAACCGAAGCAAATAAAGATGCTGCCCGCCACGCCGACGAACAGATTGCGGCGCCCCGAAGCCGCGCCAAACGGAATGGCGATAAGCACCACGACCAGACACGTCCAAGGCGCGGCCAGCCGCCCATAAAATTTCGTGAACAGCCACCTTGAATCCGCACGCGGCAAATTTGGATTTAACCGCAAATGATGAAAAATGACTTTGAGCGGAATATCCGCCCGGCGGGAATTGCGGAGGCTCTGATAGCTGCCGATTTTGATCTCGTCCTCAATTTCCGCCGGTTTTTCGGTGAATTCCGGCATCGCCAGCATATTTGTCTGGAATGACGGCAACAATGGCGCGCTTGCGTCCGCCTGCGAATATCCCGATGCGTTAAAAAAAGTCCAGACGCCGGCGATGCGAATCGCGCGGTCGGCATACAAGCGGTGGCTCGAACCGTCGGGCAACGTCCAGTTCACCTGCGGCTTCAGCATTTCGGAGGTTTTTACGCGATATTCGGCGATAAACCAGGTGCGATGATCGCGCGCATTGGTGAAGCCGAAGTTGCGGAATTCGTTTTGCGTTCCAGCATCGCCCGGCTTTTGCACATGGCGTTCCAATATTCGTTCCGCCCAATTCGCACTGCGCGGCACGCACCACTCATTCAGCCAGAACAAAACCATGCTCGCAGCCAAACCCACGACCAGATAGGGCACGCACAAGCGCCACAAGCTCACGCCCGCCGCGTGCATGGCGGTGATTTCGTTGTGGCGGGCATGATTCGTGAGCGTGTAAAGCAACGAAAGCAGCAACACGACCGGCAGCACCGTCACCAAAAATTCCGGCGTCATCGCAACGGAATACTCGATGACATCGAGCAAATGCAGTTTGCGTTCCTGCATTTCCTGCAACTCGGTGAACAGGTCGTAGGAAATCCAGAAAATCAGAAAACCGCCGAGGCAATACGCCAGCGGCGTGAGCAGTTCGCGGAACAGATATCGGTCGAGCAACCGCATTGTGTGGTCAGAGTAAGCGGGGCGAGTCGTAGGGAGCAAGTTTTGTCGTCAGCGCAAAACTGATCCGCCGGACGAAGCTCAAAGCGTATCGTTGGTTTTCGCCAGCCTACGCGCTTCGCGCTACGGCGCGGCAGCCTTCGCTCTCTGTTCTGGCTCGCCGAGCCGTAGCTCGTAGCGAAGGCTGGTGGGTTGGCCGGGACTCGAACCCGGGACCAACGGCTTAAAAGGCCGCTGCTCTACCGACTGAGCTACCAACCCGCCAAGGTGCCAAAGGTTATCATACTAAAACAGTCGCCATGCCACGCAAGGTTTTTCGTGATGAATTGAGGCCGAAAAGGCTGCCGGCCGCATTCTGACTTCCAGACCATTCAGTTTTTGCGATTTGTCTTTTTGACCGCACGGGTTAAAGTGTTTCATCAAAACTGCCACTTGCGTAAAATTCTGGGGCGTGCGCGGTTCGATCCCGACGCCGGGACCGACAACCGTGCGCTACGGCGGCAATACGTCATGCATCGAAGTGCGCGCCGGGGGAGAAATCATCCTCCTCGACGCGGGCACGGGGCTGCGTGCGCTGGGCCGTTCGTTGCTGGCGGAATTCAAGGATCAGCCGCTAAATCTGACCATGCTGCTGACGCACACGCATTGGGATCACATTCAAGGTCTGCCGTTTTTTGGGCCGATTTACAATTCACGCTGCCGGCTGCGGATTTTGGGCTGCGAAGGCACGCGCAAAGGCCTGGTCAATGCCCTGACCGGGCAGATGGAAAGCACCTACTTTCCCGTGCCATTCAATAAACTGCCGAGCAACATCGAAATCGAGGAACTCAAGGACTTCAACTTCAACATCGGCCCGGTGTGTGTGCGGGCGATGCGCGCCAATCATCCGGGCCTTTGTGTCGGCTACCGGCTGTTCTCGTCCGACAGCCTGATCGCCTTTTTCCCCGACGCCGAGCCGCGCACGGGCGGCAAGGATCGGGAAATGATCAACTTTTTGCGCGACGTGGATTTGTTGATTCTCGATTCGCAATACGATTCCGGGGAATACCAGAAGCACGTCGGCTGGGGGCACGGTTGCGTGGACGATTCGGTCGTGCTCGCACTGCAAGCCGGGGTCAAACAACTTTCCCTGTTCCACCACGACCCGGACCACGACGACAAACGGATTGACGGACTGGTCAAGCACGCGCGCCGGCTCGTGGCCAAACAACGGGCGAAATTGCGCGTGGACGCCGCGCGTGAAGGAATGACTATTGATCTGCCGCTCAAATCGGTTTCTCACCGTGGTTGATGGCCATCGCGCCGCCGAGGAAATTGATGACACGCACATTCACCAGCTTCAGTTCGCGCATTTTTTCCGCGACGGCCAGTTGCGCCGGATAATGTTTTAGCGATTCGAGAATGTAGGCGTAGGCATCCGCATTGCCGCAAAACAGCCGGCCGATGAGCGGCACGGAGCAGCGCAAATGACCGAAATAAATTGCGCGCCAAAGGGCGTTCGCCGGTTTGCCAAAATCAAGCACAACCAGCCGGGCGCCGGGCCTGGCCACGCGGTGCATTTCATCCAGACCTTTTTCCCAGCTCGTCAAATTTCGCAAACCGTAACCGACGGTGACAATATCGAATGATGCATCGGGAAATGGAATTTGCTGCACATCGCCCTGAATGAATTGCGGATTGCGGATTGCGGATTGCGGATTTTTTTTTCGTCGCCGAGTTTCAGCTATCTCAAGCATGGCCGTGCTGAAGTCGAGGCCGGTGACTTCCGCGCCGTTGTGCGCGAGGGCAAAGGCGAGGTCGCCGGTGCCACAGCACAAATCGAGCGCGCGATTGCCGGATTGAACGGCGGCGAGTTCAACGACGCGGCGTTTCCAGCGCCGGTGCAACCCGAAGCTCTGCAGGTCGTTGAGCAAATCATAGCGCCGCGCGATGGCGGCAAAAAGATCGTTGACCTTCGCCGCGCGTTGTTCGCCGGGGATGTAGAAACCGTTGCTCACGCGTCAGTTTAGCACATTGGCAGGCGCAAAAGTCAAAGCGCATAAAATTGCTTTGCGTCAAGCCAGCCTGAAATCGGGCTTGTAAATCCGGCAAGTTCGCATAGAATGTCTTTTTTCTTCTGGAAGCGAGCGTAGCTCAGCCTGGTAGAGCATCACGTTGCCAACGTGAGTGTCGAGGGTTCGAATCCCTTCGCTCGCTCCAATTTCATTTCTGCGACCAGTGGTGCCAGACCGAGACAATCCCCGCCATTTACACCCGTTTTATCACTTTTCTTCCCTTCACCGATCGCGACAGGTTGCGCCACGTTTTGACCGTCCGCGCCAGAAATCTGTGTGCGTATTTGTGTACACCCCCCAAGCCGAGGAAGACCCTTGATTGCCTCGTAAATCGGCAGCTGAGTTTCATCCGTGTAAACCTTCGCCGTAAGCTTGATATCGCCATGACGCATCAGTTTCATGGCGAACCGTTGCGCGAAGTGAAACACCGGCAGGCAGAACGCGCGCACACGTTGTCATTGAGTCACGGACAGAATTATGTCCTGCGCGAGTTGCGCGTCCTGTTCGCGGCGAGCACCGACGAAGACCAAAAGGGCAACATCAATGTGTTGGAAAAGGCGTTTCGTGGGCCAATCACACGGGCGGTTAATGGCGAATTATTGAAACTGCTGAAAAACGGCGTGACTGGAGAAAATCTATTGCGGTCACTGGCGCGCATTTACGACCAGCACAATCTCCGCGATTGGGTTGACCGTCGAAGTCTCCACGTCACCACGCGGCCCGTCCCCAAGATCATTTGCAGCGAGGCGCTGGTTTGACGGACAAGCTGGAAGCATTGTCCTACGTCATTAGCGTCAATTAGCGGTTCAAGTCTTTGTGTTCTTTGCGTTTCTTTGCGGCTGAAAATTTCGCGGGTTTGGCGTAGCTCACCTTCTGAAAACAAAAGCGCGGGCCGAAGCCCGCGCCTGAATTTTTTGGTAGGGCGCGATGTCCTCATCGCGCCGTGGGCGGACGGCTGAGGACAGCCGTCCCTACCTTTGCATTACACCGTGTAGGTGCTCGAAGCGGTGGTGCCACCATGACCGGTCCAGTTGGTGTGGAAGAAT
Source organism: Verrucomicrobiia bacterium (assembly GCA_049692125.1). Classification (GTDB taxonomy): domain Bacteria; phylum Verrucomicrobiota; class Verrucomicrobiia; order Limisphaerales; family UBA11358; genus UBA11358. Next base: position 65,823 of record JBAVOO010000068.1, read on the forward strand.
TCGCCGCGCGGTTTGTCCACGCGCTCGTAGGTGTGCGCGCCAAAATAATCGCGCTGCGCCTGCAACAGGTTCGCCGGCAACCGTTCGCTGCGGTAGGCATCGTAAAACGCCAGCGCCGTGCTGAACGCCGGGACCGGTATCCCCTTCTTCGCCGCCAGGGCCACCACATTGCGCCAGGAACGCTGGCAGTCCTTGATGGCTTTCTTGAAGAACGGATCGAGCATCAGGTTCGACAGCTTGGCGTTCTTGTCGAATGCCTCTTTGATTTTGCCGAGGAACGCGCTGCGGATGATGCAGCCGCCGCGCCACATGAGCGCGATGCCGCCGTAGTTCAGGTTCCATTTGTGTTCCGCCGCCGCCGCGCGCATAAGCATGTACCCCTGCGCGTAGCTGACAATCTTCGACGCGTATAGCGCCTGGCGAATGGCTTCGATAAATTTCTGGTGGTCGCCCTTGATGGTGGGCTTGGGCCCCTTCAATTTTTTGGCCGCGGCGACGCGTTCTTCCTTCATGGCCGAGACGCAGCGCGCGTAAACCGCTTCCGCCATCAGAGTAATGGGAATGCCGAGTTCCTGCGAAGAAATCACCGTCCACTTGCCCGTGCCTTTCTGCCCGGCGGTGTCGAGAATCTTGTCCACCAGTGCCGATCCATCGGCATCTTTGAAAGCGAGGATGTCGCGGGTGATTTCGATGAGATAGGAATTCAATTCGCCTTTGTTCCATTCGACAAAAACTTCGTGCATCTGGTCGGGCGTCATGCCCAGGCCGGTTTTCATCAGGTTGTAAGCTTCGCAGATCAACTGCATGTCGCCGTACTCGATGCCGTTGTGGGTCATCTTCACATAATGGCCCGCGCCGCCTTCGCCCACCCAGTCGCAGCAGGGCGTGCCGTCGTCCACCTTGGCGGCGATGGCCTGGAAAATCGGTTTGACGTGCGGCCACGCGGCGGGTGAACCGCCGGGCATGATGCTCGGGCCGTGGCGCGCGCCTTCCTCGCCGCCGCTCACGCCGGTGCCGATGTAGAGCAGTCCCTTGCTCTCGACGTATTTGGCGCGGCGGATGGTGTCCTCGAAGAGCGAGTTGCCGCCGTCAATGATGATGTCGCCGGCTTCGAGCACGGGCAGGAGATGTTCGATGAACTCATCCACGGCGGCGCCGGCCTTGACCATGAGCATGACGCGGCGGGGCTTTTTGAGCAGCGCGGCCATTTCTTGGAGGGAGTGCGCGCCGATGACCTTCGTGCCTTTGGCCTCGTGGTTGAGGAAATCGTCCACCTTGGACACGGTGCGGTTGAAGGCCACGACGGTGAAGCCGTGGTCGTTCATGTTGAGAATGAGATTCTGGCCCATTACAGCCAGACCGATAAGTGCAATATCAGCTTTTGGTTCCATAAAATTTATTTGCCAATTCAAAAAATGGCGCGGGAGTATAACCAGAACAGCCGCGCGGGGAAACAATCATTCTGGCCCCACCCGCCCAAGTCCGTGCCGGCCTAGACCCCGCTGAACGCGGCGAAACCGCCATCAATCGGGATCACCACCCCGGTCACAAAACCGGAGGCTTCGGCGGAAGTCAGCCACAGCAGCGGGCCGACCAAATCCTCGGGCGTGCCAAACCGGCTCATGGGTGTGTGCGCGATAATGGTGTTGGCGCGCGGCGTCAACGAGCCGTCCGGCTTGGTCAACAAGGTGCGGTTCTGGTCCGTGAGAAAGAAGCCGGGCGCGAGGGCGTTGACGCGAACGCCGACCTTCGAGAAGTGCACCGCGAGCCATTGCGTGAAATTGCTCACCGCCGCCTTGGCGCCGCTGTAAGCCGGGATTTTCGTCAACGGCCGGAACGCATTCATCGAGGAAATATTGATGACGGTGCCCTTGCCCTTGCCGGCCATCTCGCGGGTGAACGCCTGGGTCGGCAGCAAGGTGCCCAGGAAATTCAAGTTGAACACAAACTCGACGCCTTTCGGGTCGAGATCGTAGAAGGTGATGATTTCCTTGGCCGCGCCGGCCAGGTCTTCCTTGCGCAGGTATTCGAGGCTGGTCGTGCCTTTGGGATGGTTGCCGCCCGCGCCGTTGAGGAGGATGTCCACCGGGCCGAGTTCCTTCTTTACCTTCTCGTTGGCCGCGACGAGGCTCTGCTTCTCCAGCACGTTGCACGCAACGCTGATGGCTTTGCCGCCTTCCTTGCGGATCTGCGCCGCCACGACCTCGGCGGCTTCCTGTTTCAAATCCGCCACGGCAACTTTCGCGCCGCACGCCGCCAGCGCCCGCGACAGGGTGCTGCACAAAACCCCGCCGCCGCCCGTCACGAGCGCGACCTGGTCCTTCAAATTCACCTTAAATGGAACGTTCATCCTTGTTTTCCTCTGTACTTGGTTTGTTTGGTTTGGTTAGTCCTTGAATCGCCCCCGATACGCCCACAAACCGAGTGCCGGGTTCGAAATATAGAAGATTTTTTCGCCGTCGGACATGGTGTTCCAGCCGTCCTTGAGTCTGGCTGGATCGTAACGCTGCGTCATTTGCTTCAAATCGGCGTATTTGAAGTTGACGCTTTCGATTTCCTGCCGCGTGAGGTGGCCGGGGCAATACGTGATGTTGAACCGGCCCTCCGACGAGCCGTGAATGAAATGCGCCGCCGCGCTGAGATTGTTTTGCAGTTCGGCGTTGGCCTTGACCGCCGCCAGAGTTGCCGGCGTGCCGGGATAGCCGTACTTGCGGATGAGCCGGTCAATCTCCTTGTCCTCGCCAAATTCCTTGAGTCCGGGCGCGAGCACAATCAGTTCGCCGCCGTCGGCCATGGCCATGCGCGTGCGATACACGCTCTTGTTGCCCAGCCACGTGCTCTTGTATTCGCCGGGATCCAGATAAACGACCACTTTCTTGAGCGGCGCGTCGAGCATCTCGAAATTGACCTGGAGTGACAGCGCCGCGCCCTTGTCAAAACCGGAAATGTCATCGCTGATGTAAAGGCCGCGCACGACCAGCTTGCCGTCGTCGCCGCGTCCCACCACCGTGTGGACATAAACAATGGGCAGATGCTTTGTGAAATGTTCGGAGGCGTAGTTGAGAATGCGCCGCACCGGCGTGTCCGCGCGCCCCATCATCCGTTCCATGCCGTAGGCCGCACCGACGAAATGGCTTTTGTTGATGCTTTCCTGGCCGCCCGTGCCGACGAAGATGTTTTTGTTGTAATTGGCCATGCCGATGACCTCGTGCGGAACCACCTGGCCAACGGATAAAATCAAATCGTGTTTGCCGGTCCAGATGAGGTTGGCCAGTTGCGCGTGCCAGGGAAAATCCACCGCGCCGCCGGAGACTTTTTTGACAAATTCACCCGGCACTTCGCCGACGGTGGTGACGCCCGTGCGCCAGTTGTGGACGCGGAAGAGGTTTTCCGGCACGCCGGCGAACATCTCGGCGATCTGCGCCGAAGTCATGGGCGTATGCGTGCCCAGCGCGGGCAGAACGTCCGTCAAATGATCTCCATAATAATCATAAATGAGCTTGGTCAACACCCCAGCGTGGGAATGGAACCGGGTGAAATCCGGCGGGATGACCAGCACCCGCTTGCGCGGACCGAGGTGGTTGAGGGCGTGGGACAGCCCCTTGCGCAAATCGTCCAGGGACAGCTTGTCGGCTACGGAACCGCGTTCGTAATACAACATAAATTCAATTTATTTTACACCACTCGGGTCGGGGCTGGCAACGTCTTGAAATAATGGCTCCAGCTTGGCTTAATCCACGTCGAAAACCTGTGGAATCTCTCCAAAGGCCTGTAAATTGTAAAGATATTTCCCCCTGTTTTTGCATCGTTGCCGGTTTTTTTGCAGAAAAACAAAACACTTTTGCAAGATTTTTACAAAAAGCACCTTGCGCCTCTTCCGCGTTCTGGAATCCTGTTCGGGAAATTTAACCGCCAAACATCGTACCATTTAAAACAACACCATGAGCCAAGGTCTGAACATTTCCCCAAAAGGCGTGCTGGACTTCCTGTCCCTCGGCGCGCTGGTCAACCGTCTTGATCCCGGCATCGTGCCGTTCCGCAAGGCCACGGAATGCAAAATCCACGTCAGCGGCGGCGAGTTCAATTGCGCCGCCAACCTGTCGGACTGCTTCCGCATGAACACCGGCATTGCCACGGCGCTCGTGGAATATCCCATTGGCGACCTGATTGCCGAGCGCGTCCGGGCCATGGGCGTGAAACCGTTTTACAAGAAGTTCAAGCATGATGGTGTGCGCGGCCCGAACCACGCGACGGTTTACAGCGACCAGGGCCACGGCGTGCGTCCCCCGGTGGTGTTTTACAACCGCTGCAACGAGGCGGGTTCGATGCTCAAACCCGGCGACTTCAACTGGAAGGAGATTTTCGGCTCGGGCGTGCGCTGGTTCCACAGCGGCGGCATCTTCGCCGCATTGTCCGAGACCACGGGTCCATTGATCATTGAAGCCATGAAGGCCGCCAAGGCCGCGGGCGCGGTGACGTCGTTCGACCTGAACTTCCGCCAGAAACTCTGGGACATCTGGGGCGGCCAGGAAAAGGCGCTGTCCGTCATGAAACGCATTGTCGAACACGTGGACGTGATCGTGGGCAACGAGGAAGACCTGCAGAAGGGCCTCGGCCTGAAAGGGCCGGATGTGGCTGCCAAGAGCAAGCTCGATCCGAGCGTGTTCTTCGGAATGATTGATTCGGTGGTGAAGAATTATCCCAAGGTCAAGGTGGTGGCCACCACGTTGCGCGAAGTCCACTCGACCAATCGTCACAGTTGGGGCGCCGTGGCGTGGATTGACGGCAAGACCTACACCTCGCCCACCTGTGAACTGGACGTCTATGACCGCGTCGGCGGCGGCGACGGCTTCGCCTCGGGCCTCTTTTACGGCATGCTCACCGGTGAATCACCGCAGGAGTCAGTCAACCTCGGCTGGGCGCACGGCGCGCTGCTGACGACCTTCCCCGGCGACACGACGATGGCGACGGCGGAACAGGTCAAGGCGTTCGCCAAAGGCGGCTCGGCGCGCATCCAGCGCTAAAATCGCAAGATTGAAATTCAAAAGAGCGATTTGGCCGGCCGACAAGGCAGGCCAATTCAGGTTTGATAAATGGCAACATTTGAGTTTCGTCCCGGGTGGGTTGTGATATTTTTTGCGCTCCTTTTTTTGAAAAATGAAAATTTCAGTTCCTAAAGAAACGCATCCGGGCGAGACCCGGGCGCCGTTGACGCCGGACAGCGCCGCCAAGCTCGTGAAACTTGGCGCGCAGGTGGAGGTCGAGGCTGGCATTGGCGCTGGTGCGAGTTTTGCCGACGCCGCCTACACCGCCGCCGGCGCAACGATCACCGCCGATCGCCGGGGGCTGTTGGGCTCCGGCGACATGGTGCTGCGCCTGCGCAAGCCACCGGCGGAGGAAATCGCGCTGCTCAAATCCGGCTGTGTCCATGTGAGCCTGCTGGACCCGTTCAACGAAAAGGAATTGATCCAAAAACTTGCCGAGCGCGGCATCAGTGCCATCAGCATGGAATTGATTCCTCGCACGACCCGCGCCCAAAAAATGGACGTGCTGTCGTCGCAGGCGAACCTCGGCGGTTATGAAGCGGTCATTCTGGCCGCGCGTTATGCCAACAAAATTTTCCCGATGATGACCACGGCGGCGGGCACGATTTTGCCGTCGAAAGTTTTCGTCATCGGCGTGGGCGTCGCCGGTCTGCAGGCGATTGCCACCGCCAAACGCCTCGGCGCAAAAGTCACCGCTTACGACACCCGGCCCGTCGTGGAGGAACAGGTGAAATCGCTCGGTGCGCAATTTTTCAAAATTGACCTCGGCGAAACCGGCCAGACGAAGGACGGCTACGCCAGGGCGCTGACCGAGGAACAGGTCCAGAAGCAGCGTGACGCCATGAAAAAAACCTGCGGCGAGTCCGACGTGGTCATCACCGCCGCCCAGGTGTTTGGCCGCCGCGCGCCGATTCTGGTCACCGCCGAAATGCTCAACGCGATGAAGCCGGGCAGCGTGGTGGTGGACCTTGCGGTGGAGACCGGTGGCAATGTCGAAGGTGTGGTCTATGACCGGGTGACGGACCGCAACGGCGTGAAGCTTGTCGGCATCGCGAACCTGCCCGCGCGCGTTCCGTTGCACGCGAGCCAGGTTTATTCCGCGAATCTGACGAGCCTCATCGAGGAATTTTGGGACAAGCAGAACAAAAATTTTGTCCTCAAGCCCGACGACGAAATCATCAAGGGCTGCCTCGTTACGCATGGCGGCAAAATCGTCAACGAGAAGCTCGTGGCAAAACCAAGCTGATTTTTATGAGCACTGAAATTCTGGTGTTTTTTATTTTTGTCCTCGCGATTTTTCTGGGCTTTGAACTGATTTCCAGGGTGCCCTCGATGCTGCACACGCCGCTGATGTCCGGCACGAACGCCATTCACGGCATCATTTTGCTCGGCGGCATGCTGGTGCTGGCCGCCGCGGACGGCACGTTGACGCGGGCGCTCGGCTTCGTCGCGGTGGTTTTCGGTTCGGCCAACGTGTTCGGCGGCTTCATGGTCACCGACCGCATGTTGCAAATGTTCAAGAAAAAGAAAAAATGAGTTCGTTCATCGCCATCATATTCATCGGAGTCGCGGTTTCGTTCATTCTCGGCATCAAACTGCTGGGTTCGCCCAAGACCGCGCGGCTGGGCAACCTGGTCGCCGCGTTCGGCATGCTCGTCGCGCTCATGGCCACCGTCCCGTTGATGCGCGTTGAAAGCTGGAACCTGAACTGCACGCTCATCGTCGTCGGCACCCTCCTCGGCCTCGGCATCGGCGCCGTCGGCGCTTACTCGGTGAAAATGACCGCCATGCCGCAAATGGTCGCGCTGTTCAACGGCGTGGGCGGCGGCGCGGCGGCGCTCGTCGCGAGCCTGGAATTTCTGAAACGCGCCAACAGCTTTGAGGGCATCACCACGTTCTTCGCGGTGACCATGTTGTTCGCGACGCTCATCGGTTCGCTGTCGTTTTCCGGCAGCCTCATCGCGTTCGCCAAGCTGGAGGGTTACCTCGAAAAACCGCACACGTTCCCCGGCCAGAACATTCTTAACGGCCTTATCCTCGCGGTCATCCTCGGCCTGTGCGTTTATCTTGGCGGCTGGGCGACGACGAACACCACAGCGTTCATCGTGCTGTTTTCGCTCGCGCTGGTGTTCGGCGGGGCGATGGTCATGCCCATCGGCGGGGCGGACATGCCGGTGGTCATTTCGCTGTTGAACTCGTTCACCGGCCTCGCGGTCGCGGCGGACGGCTTCACCATCAACAACCTTTCGATGATCGTGGCCGGCACACTCGTCGGTTCGTCCGGCACACTGCTGACCCTGCTCATGTGCAAGGCCATGAACCGGCCCGTCACCAACGTTCTTTTTGGCGCGTTCGGTTCGAGCGGCGGCGGCAAGGCCGGCGCGAGCGACCTCGGCGGAAAAACCGTCAAACCCATCCAGGCCGACGAAGCCGCGTTGCTGCTGGGCTACGCCCAACAGGTCGTCATCGTGCCCGGATACGGCATGGCCGTGGCGCAGGCACAGCACCAGGTGCGCGAACTTTCCGATGAACTCGGCCAGCGCGGCGTGGAAGTCCGCTTTGCCATCCATCCCGTCGCCGGCCGCATGCCCGGCCACATGAACGTTCTGCTGGCCGAAGCCAACGTGCCCTACGACCAGCTTTGCGAAATGGAAGCCATCAACCCCACGATGGACCGCGTGGATGTCTGCCTCGTCATTGGCGCCAACGACGTGGTGAACCCCGCCGCGCGTGAAGATAAATCCAGCCCCATCTACGGCATGCCGATCATTGAAGCCGACCGCGCGAAAACAGTCATTGTGATGAAACGCTCGATGGCCGCGGGCTTCGCCGGCATTGAGAATCTCCTGTTCTACAAGGACAACACGCGGATGCTCTTCGGTGACGCCAAAGCCTCGTTGCAAACGCTCATTGCCCAGTTGAAGGCAAGTTGAGCCGCCGGATCACCCGGGGCTGGCGAAAATTCAGTCGCAGATTTGCGAAATTATCGTTGTACGCGCGCGCCGGCGCCTATCATCAATTTTTCAACTTCGTCTTTCGACACCATCGAAGTGTCGCCGGGCGTGGTCATCGCCAGCGCACCGTGCGCCGCACCGTAATCCACGGCTTTCTGCGGATCGCCGGCGGTCATCAACCCGTAGATGAAACCGGAAGCAAAACTGTCGCCGCCACCGACACGGTCAAGAATTTCCAAGTCGGGATATTTTCGGCTCTCGTAAAACCTGCCATCCATCCATGCGATGGCCGCCCAGTCGTTGATTGTCGCAGTTTTCGCGGCACGAAGCGTCATGGCGGTGGCCTTGAAATTCGGATACGCTTTCACCGCCGTCTCAATCATTTTCTTGAATGCCGTCACGTCAATCTGCAGCAGATGTTCATCCGCGCCTTCGACGCGGAAACCCAGACACGCCGTAAAATCCTCCTCGTTACCGATCATCACGTCCACGTATCTGGCGATTTCCCGGTTTACTTCCTGGGTGCGTTTCTGGCCCCCGATGGATTTCCAGAGCGAGGGGCGGTAATTCAAATCGTAGCTGACCACCGTGCCGTATTGTTTGGCCTTTTTGACCGCTTCGATGACCAGTGGCGGCGTGGTGTCGCTCAACGCGGCGAAGACGCCGCCGGTGTGCAGCCAGCGCACCCCAACCTTGCCGAAAATGTGGTCCCAATCGAAATCACCGGCCTTGAGCTGGCTCGCCGCCGTGTGGCCGCGGTCGGAAACCCCGACCGCGCCGCGCACGCCAAAACCGCGTTCGGTGAAATTCAAACCGTTGCGGGTGACACGACCGACACCATCGAACGGCAACCACTTGATGAATTCCGTGTTTACACCGCCCTGCAAAATGAAATCTTCAAGCAGATGTCCCACGTCGTTGTCGGCAAAGGCAGTGCAAACGGCGGTTTTCAGGCCGAAGCACCGGCGCAGGCCGCGGGCGACATTGTATTCGCCGCCGCCTTCCCAAACCTTGAATTCACGGGCGCAGCGGATGCGCCCTTCGCCCGGATCAAGCCGCAGCATGATTTCGCCGAGCGCAATCATGTCGAATTGGCACCGGGCCTTGTCCCGAAATTGAACTGGCATAATTTTGTCAGGTTGTTTGAAAACCGCGAATGGACGCGAATAAACACGAATTCAACCGGATAGGAAAGCCGCGAATTTAACTCGCGAACATTTGAAAAACTGCCGGCCGGGAAAACCGGCGGTCTAGCCCGCGCCCAAAGCGGAGTGCGCCATCAGGTTCAAGCGCGATTGCGCCTGTTTGGACATGCCCGTGAAAACAAGCGAAACCTGGTAGCCGGTGTGTTTGCTGCCGGAACAGGCAATGACCACGCCGTTGCATTGAACGCGACCGTCATCGCGCGGTGATTGCAGCGTGACCGTCATTTCCGTCCACGGATTGAACGGTGTGGGGCTTCGGAATTCGATGCCGCTTTTGTGAATGACAACCGATTCGGCGGAAAGCTCCAAACGGGACTGCCGGCCTTCCACGGTGATTCGTTGCTGGAACGAATCAGCACTCTCAAATTTTTTGGCGCTCATATAATCTTATCAAACTAACACGCCCGGACCGGTCGTCAAATTAACTATTAAAATGTAATGAATAAGATTTTACCATTCAATGACCGCCGCGCCCCAGGTCAGGCCGGCGCCAAACACCATCATCAAAATCAAATCGCCCCGCTGGATTTTTCCCGAAGAAACGGCTTCGTCCAACGCAATGGCCACCGATGCCGCCGACGTGTTGCCGTAACGGTCCAAATTGATGAACCACTGTTCCGGTGTGGCGCCAAGGCGTTTGCCCACCGCGTCAATGATCCGGCGGTTCGCCTGATGCGGGATGACGCATTTGATTTTCGAAATGTCCAATTCACAACGGCGCAACGCCTCCTGTGCCGCGTGGTACATCGCTGGGACGGCGTTTTTGAAAGTCTCGCGGCCGTCCATTCGCAAATAGTGAAGTTTCGCCGCGACCGAATCCGCGGAGGCCGGACAACGGCTGCCCCCGCCGGGCATGTGGAGCAAACTGCCTTTCGACCCGTCCGCACCCATCACCGCAGTCAAAAGCCCGTGCGAATTCGGACGGCTTTGCAGAACCGCCGCCCCCGCGCCGTCGCCAAACAGCACACAGGTGTTGCGGTCCTTCCAATCCACAATCGAAGAAAGTTTTTCCGCGCCAATGACCAGCACGGTGTCATAGGTGCGCGACATGATGAACTGCTGTCCTACTTCCAAACCGTAAATGAACCCGGAACACGCCGCCTCCAGATCAAACGCCGCCGCCCGGCGCGCGCCGATTTTTTGCTGGACGATGCACGCCGTCGCCGGAAACGGCATGTCCGGCGTGATGGTGGCGACAATGATGAGGTCAATCTGGTCGGCAGTGACCCCGGCCTTTTTCATCGCACGCTGCGCCGCGTGCGCCGCCATGTCGGAGGTGAATTCATCCTTGGCCGCCAGCCGCCGCTGCTTGATGCCGGTGCGTGTGATGATCCATTCATCCGAGGTCTCGACCATTTTTTCGAGGTCGGCATTGGTCAAAATTTTCGCCGGCACATACGAGCCGACGCCGGTGATGGAACAGGTGCGGCCCTGGAAATTGTGTTTGGCGCGCGGATTATTGAATTTGGGACTCATGCGGAAACAGGAACGGAAATTTCCGCGGCGGCCAGCTTTTCATTGGCACTCACAATTTCGCGGGCGATGATTTCGTTGACGTGATGCTGAACGGCATCCGCCGTCACACGCAGTGCGCTGGCAATGGCGCGTTCGCGCGCCGAACCATGCGCCTTGAACACCATGCCGTTGAAACCGAGCAGCGGCGCGCCGCCATAGACCTCCGGATCCATGCGCCGGCGGATGGCTTGAAAGGCGTTTTTCACGAGATAGGCGCCGATTTGCCGTTTGGGATTGCGCACCAATTCGCGTTTGAGCATCGAAAACATCGCCACGGCCAGGCTTTCACATGTCTTCAAAACGATGTTGCCCACAAAGCCATCGCACACCACCACGTCCACGTGGTCCTTGAACAAATCATGTCCTTCGACGTTGCCAATGAAATTCAAGTCGAGCTGCTGGCAAAGTTTGAACGCTTCGAGCGTCAGTTCGTTGCCCTTGGAGTCTTCCGTACCGATGCTGAGAATGCCCACGCGGGGTTTTTTGCGTCCCAGCACTTCCCGCGAATAAACACTGCCCATCACGGCAAACTGGGCGAGATGCAGCGGCTTGCATTCGATGTTTGCGCCGCCGTCGAGCAGGACAAATTCATTTTCCTGCCGCGGAATGACCGCGGCAATGCAGCCGCGATCCACGCCGGAGATACGGCCCAGCTTGAAGGTGGCCGCCGCAAAAATGCCGCCGGTGTTGCCGGCCGAAACAACCGCATCGGCCTGGCCGTCATGGACGAGTTCAGCGCCGCGCGTAATGGAACTGTCGCGCTTTTTGCGAAGCGCGGTGACGGGCCGGTCGTCCATCGTCACGACTTCGCTGGCATGAACGATTTGAACGCGCAGATCATGACAGCCCGTCGCGCCAAGCGCGGACTCGATCTCCGCCTGATCGCCAACGAGAAAAAGCGTGGAGATTTTTTGGTCGGCCTCCAGCGCACGCCGGACGCCCTCGACGACAACCGCACACCCGTGGTCGCCGCCCATGACATCTACCGCTATTCGCATAGATGAAATAACGCGAAATTTCCGCGGCCCGGCGCAAAATCAAGTGCCCGCCGTGATGGTCAACACCTGACGGCCTTTGTAATAGCCGCACGCCGGGCATACCCGGTGTGGCACATACGGCGCGGCGCATTGCGGGCACGTGCCGAGTTGCGGCAACTTCAGCACACTGTTGTAAGCGCGGCGCATGCGCTGCCGGCTGTGGGACGGTTTGCGTTTTGGAACACCCATAAATTCAAATTTACAATTTTAACTTGTCTAATTCAGCCCACGCGGACGGAATCAATTCATCCTTGCCGCCGGTGTTTTTGGCCTTGCCGGTTTTTATTTTTTCCAATCCGCGACAGTCCGGTTTGCACAATGGATGCCGCGGAAATTCAAGCAGCATATCTTCACGCACATACGGCGTCAAGTCCGCGCAATCGTTGACGACGGGCACCGGTTCCTCGCCTTCGAGCGGCAAATGACGCATCCACGGATTCAATTCCAACTCGCGCTCGAACGGTTTCAAACAGCGGACACACCGGCACTCCAGCGTCAGCCGCAACGAGCCGCGAATCAACAGGCTGCGATCCAGCAATTGAACCTCCAACTCATGCCGCAACGGCTGCGTGACCCCAATCATTTCGTCGCGCGTGTCCAGATCCAGCTCGTCCACCGGCAATTCGCCGCGCAAAATCACGTCGCGCTCCTCCAGATGACGCAGATTGACGACGAGCGGCATGACTTAACTCCTTTTCGTCCCGGCAAATTTTTTCGCCAGGGCGTTTTGCACGTGCGCGGGCACAAACGCGCTCACGTCGCCGCCCAGCCGCGCGATTTCCTTCACGAGACGCGAGCTGAGAAACGTGTAAGTGTCCTTGGGCATCATGAAAATCGTTTCGATGTTTTCGTCCAGCTTGCGGTTCATCAATGCGAGTTGAAACTCAAATTCAAAATCCGACACCGCGCGCAGTCCGCGCACAATCGCCTGCGCATTTCGACTCGCGACATATTCGACGAGCAGGCCGTCAAACGCGTCCGCTTCGACGTTCGGCAAATGTTTCATGGCTTTTTTCACGAGCGCGAACCGTTCGTCGAGCGTGAACAGCGGCTGTTTGCCATCGTTTTTCGCAACGGCCACGACGATGCGGTCGAACAATTTGGCCGCGCGCTGAATCACGTCCAGGTGGCCGTTGGTCAACGGGTCAAAACTGCCGGGATAAATTGCCGTGCGCATCAAAATCACTTTAGCATTTACGGCGAATTTGACGAGGAAGAAAACGATGCCCCAAAATCATTTTGCCGGCGGCGTTTGCCACGGCACTTCGTAAATCCGCACGGCGGCGCGGATGCCTCTGACCGTGACCGGGAACATTTCAACGCACGTCGAAGCCAGCGCCGGATCCTCGCGCAACAAATGGTTGTAAGTTGTGTCGCTGATGATGATTCGGCCGCTGCCGGAAATACTTTCGAGCCGGCTGGCGAGGTTCACTTCGCGCCCGAAAACGGTGTAATTCAAAATATGCGCGTCCGAGCCCATCAGTCCGACGGTCGCAAGGCCGGTATTGATGCCGGTGCCAAGCTGCAACGCGCGCAATGGTGGCTTGGGCGGCATCCCGGCGGAAAGGCGCGCGCGGTTTTCGGTTTCGCGCACGGTGTTCTGCGCCGACCGTTTTTCGTTCAAATCGCGGATGGCACGTTGAGCGTCAATCGCGGCCCACACGCAACCCGAGGCGTGTCTTTCGTTTGGCGTGGGCGCGCCCCAGAACGCCATGACGCAGTCACCGATGTATTTGTCGAGCGTGCCGCCGTGTTTTTTTACCGCGTCGGCAACGGTGGTCAGATAGAGATTTACCGTTTCGAGCGTTTCCTGCGCGGATTCTTCAATGCACGCTTCCGCTACATCCGTCTCGAGCTGGTGCTCGCGGATGAAATCCGCCACGCGCTGCTGCATTTCGTCGGTCAACGTGGTGAACCCGCGCACGTCCGCAAAGAACATGGTCACTTCGCGACGCGCGCCGCCGAGGGAAAGCTTTTCCGCGCCGAGCAATACATTCATCACGTCGAGGGAAACGATTTTGGAGAAAACGGATTTGACGCGGCGTTGTTCACGTTCCTCAAAAACCACACGATACGTGACGAGGCTCAAGTGCTCGACCAACATTGCGCCCGCGGGAAATACCAACGGGAGCCAGTAACGAAATTCCACAAAAGCATAAAATCCGGTGGCAACATGGGCCAGCAGCAGCAGCAGAACCGCCGCCGAAGCCACAAATGCCCGCATTTGCCAGGTGAGAAAGGCCGTCAACGCGCCGAGAAAAACAATCAGCGCGAATTCCATTGGCAGCGATGCGCGGCGGATGAATTGGCCGGTGATGACGGAGTTGGCGACGTTCCAATATTTGCTGACCAGCAGCGTGTCCTTTTCCAGCGGCGTCGCGCCACGGTCGGTCAGATCATTGCCTTGCGCCGCCGAACCGACGACAACAAGTTTGCCTCGAAAATCATCGCGCAACCCGTTCGTCTGGCCGAGCAGCCGCAGCTTGTCCTGTTTGAGCACATCTTCAATCGGCGCGCGCACGATGCTCGCGTTGGTCGCCGTCAACTGCCAGTGAATGTAAAAATAACCTTTGGCATCAACAGGAATCGTGCGTTCGACACCATTCGCACCGTACAAAACAATTTTCCCGCGTGGCAAATCCACATCGGCATGATCCAAATCCAGTTTCAAATCTTGCGCGGCCATGACGATGCCCAAGTCCCAGACGCGTTCGAACGGTTTGTCGCGGCGTTTCCAGCCTTTGGGTATTTTATCACCGACAAAATCCGTGAGATCAAAATTGCCATCGCGGTCGAGCGCCACAGCGATATCCTTGGCATCGGGCTGCGGCAGCAGAATTTTATCCGGTTCGATGCGGGCGTTTTCCAGATTGATTGCAAACTGTCGAGCGGCGGATTTGAAAGCGGGATGCCATTTCAAATTGAAACTTTTGGTGCGGCGCAAAACACCGTCGGAATCTTTTTCGGTGGAGATGTCGCCGAGCGCGAGGCAATTGGTCGTAAACAGATCGGGCGGTGCAACTTCAGTGGTGAATGCGGAGATGACGTTGCCGGCGCGACCCATTTGCAGCGCGAAAAAGTCATCGGATTCAATGATGCTGCCGTCGGCCATTTGAACCGGCGCGTGGTCGGGGCGCAACTCGCCAAACAGCACGTCGAAGGCAATGACTTCTGCTCCTTGTGCGGAAAGTTCCTCGATCAGCCGTCCATAAATCTGGCGCGGCCAGTAAAGTCCGTAAGGCCGCCCCAATAGTCCGTGTCGGATTGCAGCGATGCTGGAATCTTCCATCGAGACGAAAGCGACGTTGGTGGCAGCCGGCGCGGGAAAATTCAAAGCCGCCCGCGCGCGCAAGTCGTAGGTCATGCGCTCCAGCCGCTCAAAAAAATCAAGCCGCAGGAGCCGGACGCCGCAAACGAACACGAGAACGGAAACGGCCAGAATGACCGGCGCGCGTTTGAAAGGTTTGAATTTCACCGCGCCCAATTAAACAAAAAACCAGAGCAACTCAAGGCTGCTCTGGTGTCGCTAATTAAAAAATCAAGGTATGGCAGGTAGCTGGTGTCAGTCGAAGTTACCACCACGACAACCACCCACCGTGGGAGCCACCACCGTACTGCCCTTGTGTCGGCGAAATGTGGCCTTGGGTCCAGTCAAAGGGAAAGGTAATCTCTCCATAATCAGGAAAATATATTGTACGCAGTGCATCGAAAATTCTATCCAACTCGGCACCCAGACCGGGTGGCAATGGACTGACGCCAAGTGGCAATGGACCGGACTGGCCGTTTCCCATATTTGCTGGATCAAACTGATTGCCTTCAGTTAGAACCAGAGTAATTGGTTTGCCATCCGGGCCGGTGATGGAAAGCACCACGGAATTTTTATACGCGATACACCGGCCGGTTGCGTCAATGTAGAACAGCGTGCCGCGAACGCCGGCTATGCCGTTGGGGATTTTAATGAGGTATTGGGACGCGCCGGAAAATTTTTTGACGCTACAGTAGACGCCCCCCTGGCGCAAATCCAGTTCCGTGTCGTTAACGGTGTCCACTCCCGTGTCTGAAACGGTCAGTTTATCAATGGCCAGCACGGTGTCACCCGTCATGCGAACGGCGTTTTGTTCCGCTGTAGGTCTGTAAGAGACATAGCCGCGCACGTTTGCATCCGCTGCCAGAGAGATTCGATCCGGCAGTGGAACAGTCTTAGGCATTAGTATTGCCTGAGGCATTAGTATTTTCTTGCCCAAAACAATGTCCACTGTTGCATCGTGCCCGGTCTGGATGACCGCGCCTGCCGCGAGAATTTTGCCCACCACCAGCGGATGCCATTTGCCATCTCCCAATGAGTATCTGGCCTCACCCACAATGCGAACCGCGGTGACCACGCCCGGCTGGATTGCTGGTTGTGCAACTGCGCCAGCAGCCAGCGTCAAGACAAACCCGCAAATCGTCCCAAACACCAAGGTTTGAATGTGTTTCATAATTGTCTTCCAATTTTTTTCTGCTTGTTACCAATTTAAGGATAAACGGTCAAATGTCAACTGGAAATTCCCTGCCATTTTGCCATTTGCGCTCAAAAACCGGCGGGCAAAACGTTCTGGCCGGAGGCCTTTTCGACGAGTTTGCGCTCGGTGATTTCCAGATAGGAGGCGGCCGGTCCATTTTGCTGCCAGTGCAGCCGCAATGACCGTTTCAGCCACGGCCGGGCGGCGGCGTAATTTCCAGCCTGAACGTAATGCCACCCAATGTTCGCCGCCGTGTAATAACTGTTGGGGTCGAGCGCGTCAGCGCGGTTGAAATACGGCCCGGCCTCGTCGTGCTTTTCCAGCCAGTCAAGACACATGCCGTAACGCAAATAATTGTAGCCATCATGCGGATTGAGTTTCATGCCGCGCGCATACCATTGCATCGCCGTTTTTGCCAGGTCTTCGTAATTTTGTCCGCCGTCGAAACTCTGCGTGCGGAAGCATTCGCCGATGTTGTAGGCCGTTTCAAAATTCATCAACTCGGCGGCAAATGCTTTTTTTAAATTTGCGGCCTGCGCTGGGGAATAAACCGGCGACTGTTCCGCCCGTGCCAGCCAGACCGCTTCCTGCCCGCGACGCCAGCCTTGGCAGCCCAAATAGGCAACCCCTGCAACCAGCACCAAAGTGGCGAGCATTTTGACGGGCAAGCGCGCGCCCGGCCAGTGGCGCTCCGTGGCAAACCGCAGGTTGCTGCTCAACAACGCCAGCAACGTCACACCGAGAATTGCATTGGCCGGAATGTGCAGATTGAAATCCACCACCGAATGCACCGCCAGCGCGAACAATCCGGCGGACGCGCCGAGGAAAAAAGCGAAGCGATTGCTCATGCCGCGTCCAAAATCATTTTCCGCCGGGCGGACATATTTCCACGTTTTCCGCAATCCCGCACCGAATGTCACCATGCCGGCGAGCACGATGATTCCGCCCGCTGCGCCCCAATCGGCCAGCAGGTTCAAGTAATCATTGTGCGCGCGGTCGGGACTCATCTGGACACTTTCCGGACGATATTCCCGGAAACGATAATTGTAATGCGCCGGCCCGACACCCCACCAAAAATGATCCCGCCACATCTGCTCCGCCGCCGTCCAGATGCCGGGGCGGACCACCAGGTCAAGTTCCGCGGCTTCCCCGGGTGTTCCCACGCGGCGCATGTAACTGAGCGTCTTCGACAAATAATTGGTGACGAAAACCGTTCCCCCCGCGGCCAAAACGATCAAAAGCAAAAAGGCCGGCAACCGGTGGTTGCGATGAAAAATCAATGTTCCCAAAAGCACCAGCAACGCCACGACAACTGCCACCCAGCCGCCGCGCGAAAACGTCACCACCATCCCCGCCAGCATGACCAGAGCGGAGTAACCGAGCAAAATCCGGACGACCGGATTCATTCGCCCCACCAAGACATAAGCCATCGCCAGCGGCAGAAGCATTTCCAGAAAGCCCGCGAAATTGTTCGGTGAAATGTAAGTGCCCGAGGCCCGGCCCAGATAAGGCGAGACATAAACCCAGACCCGGTTCGAGTGCGTCAAAAATTGGTAAACGGCAAAGCACGAAATCCCCATCGCCAGAAAAATCAGCGTGAAACTGATGATTTGCACCGATTCCTGCCGGTATAAATTGTTGACGACGGCAAAAAACACGAACGCATACATCAACACCTGGATCATCTCCAGCCGTGCGACGTATTCGATGTCCGCCGTAAGGTAACGCCCGATGGCGTAGGCCGCGAACGCAAGCACCACCCAAGCCAGCGGTGGCCAGAGCAATTGTGGTTTCGGGTTGATCCACCATCGCAGCGCCCACACGAGCATCATGGCCACCGTCAATCCTTGAATGACGAGAAATTCCGGCGTGTCCACCGCGCCCATGGCCAGCGGGCCAAAAACCAGAATGCCGAGCACCAAACCCAGAATGCTCCGCTCACACCAGCGATCCAGTGTTTCCCGATTCATCCGATTTTTAATATGCCCGAATGGTTCCTTCGTGACTCAGCGGCAGAAACAAATTATTGCCGGCGTAAATCAATTCAATGGCGCTGTGCTGCGGGCCGATCAAATAACCCGCCGCGCCGGTCGTCGTGCTGCTTTGGGAGGAAACGTAAATGTTGCCGCCATAGACCGCTGCCGCAAGCTGGCTGCCGTCGGCGGACGAAGCGATGTCCGCCCACGAGACGGTGGGCGCTCCTGCCAGTTGCGTCCAGGTCGCGCCGGAGTCGGAGGAGGCAAAAATGTTGCCTGACGCTCCGGATCCGCCAGCGGTGACTGCCAGCCGCGAACCGTCGGACGAGGAAGCGACGGATGTGATTGTGCCGGTAACGGGCGAACTCTGTGCAACCCAGGTGACGCCTGAATCCGTGGAAATACTAATCTGGCCGCCGCTGGCTGTTGCGACCAGCCTGCTTCCATCCGTTGACGACGCCACGGCGACCCAATTTGTGGTGCCGCTGACGCGTTGTGTCCATAAAGTGCCGGAGTTGGAGGAGGTGTAAATTTGGCCGTTATTCTCCACCGCCACCAGTTTGGTTCCGTCGGACGAAGAGGCGACGGAAATCCAAAGGAGACCATTTGGCCCCTGCGCGGTCCAACTGGAGCCGGAGTTGGAGGAAATGTAAATCTGCCCGCTGCGAACCGCCGCCACGAGTTTGGTTCCATCGGCGGAAGAAGCGACGGAAGACCAGTTCATGGATGAAGAAAGGGGCGAAGAAGTATGCGACGCCCAAGTTACACCGGAATCGGTTGAAGTGTAAATGGCCCCGGGCTGGTTGGCGGTGTAAATGGTATAACCGACGGCCGCCACGAGATGGGTTCCATCGGAAGAAGAGGCGACGGAAGACCAATAACGGCTGCCGCTGCCGCTGCTGCCGTTTTGCTGTGTCCATGTCGCGCCGGAATTGGCCGAAGTCCAAATGTATCCGTTGTTGACGGCCGCCACCAATTTGGTTCCGTCGGCGGAGGAGGCGATGGCCGACCAATTGAGGGCGGAAGCGCCGGCCTTCCAGCTTTGGAAGACAGCGGCGGAAAGATTTCCGGCGGCGATCATTTGATTGGCATTTTGCGCGATGATCCATCCACCCGCACCCACACCGGCGACTTTATACACATCGCCGGCACTGGGCGACGAAGGCAGCGTGATTGTCACCGGAGCCACGCCATTGTTGCAGATGTAGCCGACATTGGGCTGGGCCTGGGTGTTGGCTGCAACCGTCACCCAGAAGAACGCGCCCGGCACATTGGTCAGTCCGTGGCCGGCCCCGGTGAAATTGGTGGCGGAAACGGCGCCGGCGAAATTCAAGTTGGGATTGCTTTGCAACGCCACGTTCGCGGACAACCGCGCGTCGGGAATGGTGCCGATGAGGCTGGTGGCCGGCACGCTGGAAAGGCCGGAGCCATTACCGGTGATGATGCCGACAAGGCTGGTGCCCGGCACATTGGACAGTCCGTAACCGTTGCCGGTGAAATTGGTCGCGGTCACGCCGCCGGAAAAAATCACGTTATTGGTGAGAACCGCGACATTTGGTGAAAGCAGCGAGTTCGGAATCGTCCCGGCAAGATTCGTCGCCTGCAACGGTGCGGTCAATGCCACCGCGTTTAAAGCGTTTAGGGACTGGATGGCGTAGGGAACGGAAGTCAGCGTCTGCCACGGCGAGAGCGCGGTGTAGGCGTTCGTGTCGCCGTAACCGCGCACGGCGATTTCCAGCGAGCGCGAACTGCCATTGAAGACGCTCGCGCCGAAATCCAGCGCCACGGTGAACAGCCCGTTCGTGACGCCGACCGGCGCGTTGGTCAGCGGCCCGGCCACGACGTTGCTGTTCGCGTCAAAAATTCTGAACCGGAAATCGTAAGTGCCGGTGACGGCATTGTTGCTGCTGTTCAACTGACCTTGATAGGTGAACGCCGTTGTCTGCGCCCGCGCGGCCAGCGCTAGGAACAAAAACGCCGCCACCGTGTAAAAATTGAACTTCATATGCGTGAGGTTATCATAACCGCACATTTCAACAAGTTGCAATGACTCCGCTGGACAAAGCTGTTTGTCCGGTTAGCCTTGAAGGATTATGACCGATCTGCGTTACAAGAAACTGGCGAAGCTGCTCGTGAATTATTCCACACAGGTCAAAAAGGGCGACCGCGTGCTGCTGGACATGATTGATGTGCCCGACGAATTTTCCATTGAACTCATGCGCGCCGTCCGCGCCGCCGGCGGCACGCCGCTGGTCGAAGTCCGCCATACGCGCATTTCGCGCGAAATGGTGCGCGAGACGAACGCAAAACACGCCGCACTGCTCTGCGATATCGAACTGTTCCGCATGAAAAAGGTCCAGGCCTACATCGCCATTCGCGGCAGCCTGAACGCGAGTGAAAACGCCGACGTGCCGTCCGAGCGCATGTCACTTTACTCCCGCATCACGCGGCCGGTGCTGGATTATCGCGTCAACCGGACGCGCTGGTGCGTGCTGCGCTGGCCGACGCCGAGCATGGCCCAGGCGGCGGGCATGAGCACCGAGGCGTTTGAAAACCTGTATTTCGACGTGTGCACGATGAATTACGCAAAAATGGCGCGCGCGATGGTTCCGCTCGAACGCCGGATGAAACGCGCCGACCGCGTCCATCTCAAAAGTCCCGGCACCGACCTCACCTTCAGCCTCAAGGGCATCGGCGCGAAAATGTGCAAGGGCGACCGCAACATTCCCGACGGCGAAGTGTTTTCCTGTCCGGTGAAAAATTCCGTGAACGGCGTGATTCAATTCAACACGCCGACGATTTATGCCGGAACAAAATTTGAAAACGTCCGGCTCGAATTCAAGGATGGCAAAGTGGTCAACGCGGCGGCGAACAACACGAAACGGGTGAATGAAATTTTGGATACCGACGCCGGCGCGCGTTACGTGGGCGAATTTTCACTTGGGTTCAATCCCTACATTTTGAATCCGATGTGCGACATTTTGTTCGACGAGAAAATCGCCGGTTCGCTGCACTTCACCCCCGGCCAGGCTTACGAGGAATGCGACAACGGCAACCGCTCGGCGGTGCACTGGGACATGGTGTTGATCCAGCGTCCCGAATGGGGCGGCGGTGAAGTGTGGTTCGACGGTGAACTGATCCGCAAAAACGGACTGTTCGTGCCGCATGACTTGAAGCCGTTGAATCCGGCGAATTTGAAATAATCCGATTTAAGGTTGCCTAATTGGCGCTTGACCGGCCATGACGCCACACCTAGCGTTCGACTATTATGAGAGCCTTCCTGCGTTTGTTTTTGGCCTGCGGCGTTTTGGGTTTTTGTTTCAACCCCCTCTGGGCTGCCCCCGTCGCCACCAATCAACCGGTCGGGTTCCGCCTGATTATTGAATTGCAGGACGGTTCAAGAATCATTGGCCAAAGCGGAGATGACACGTTTCAATTCCGTTCAGATGTCCTGGGTGAAATGAAGCTGCCGCTGGAACGCATCCGCTCCATCACCTGCCGGCCCAAAACCAATTCGATACAACTGGCCACCGCCAACGGCGACACCTTGACAGCCCAATTTGTCACCAAGGTCCTTCGCGTGGAAACCGCGTTTGGCAACTTCAAGTTGCCGGTGGATTTGATCCAGCACCTGACGGTGTCGCCAACGGGAAAACCGGGACAAATGCGTCCGGGTCTGGTGGCGTTGTGGTCCGGCGAAGGTGACGGCAACGATTCAGCCGGAGGCAATCCGGCCACCTTGATGGGAGATGTTTCTTTTGCCGAAGGCAAGGTGGGACAGGCTTTTTCCCTGAATGGATTCAATTCTTGCCTGAGAATTCCGTTCAATCCTTCGTTGAATGTGGGTGAAAGCGACGGCCTGACGATCACGGCATGGATCAAGCCGTCCGACGTTTCGGGATTTCACCCCATCATTGAATGGAATCCCAGCGCAACCATGCCCGGCGTTATTGGGGTCCAATTATGGATTGGCCATCGCCCCGATTCTCAAGGTGTCCTTCAAGCCAACATCGTCGATGCCGATGGCGGGCATCATTTTTTGGTTTCGCCGCCGGGGGTTGTCGTCAATGGTCGCTTCCAACATGCGGCGGTGACCTACGACAAGGCCAGTGGCATCGGTGTTTTGTATTTGAACGGTGCCGTCATGGCCCAAGCTCAATGGGGCAGCTTCGTTCCTCTGACCAGGGGAGACCTCTGGATCAGCCGGCGACCAACTGACCATCCGGGCGATTGGACTTACAATAAATTTTTTGCGGGCTTGTTGGATGAACTCGCCATCTACAACCGCGCGCTTCCCGCATCTGAAATTCAGACCATCTGTACGGAAGAAAACAACGGCGAACCACTGCCGCCGCCAGCCCGCACACCATGATTGCGCCTTTCAACGGCATTTATCACGGCGGATTCAGCGAATAAAAAACGGGCGACGCTTTCGGCACCGCCCATCGAATTTTTCAAACGCAAATCAAGCCGTATCTTTGAGCAGCGTCAGAAATTGTTTCATCGCCGGCGAAAGCACCTTGTTCTTTTTGTAAATCGCGGCGATCGGACGGTAAAAGCTGCCGTCCTCAATCGGCACGGCGGCGAGCGTTTGCTTGGCGATTTCCTGTATGACCGTGCCCTGCGGCACAATCGAAATGCCCGCGTCAATTTCCACCGCGCGCTTCACCGTTTCGATGTTGTCGAATTCCATGGCGTGTTTCGGGTCCACGCCATGCTCCTTCAAAATTTTGTCCAGCGCCTTGCGCGTGGGAATGTCCGGCTCGAAACCGATGAATTTCTGCCCGGTGAGCGCCTTGAGCCGGATGGACTTCTGTCGGGCAAACGGATGCTGCGGATGGCAGATCAACAACAGGGGATCCTTGCGCAGCGCGACGATTTCGAGCTTGGAGTCCTTGGTTGGATACGCCACCAGTCCCATGTCCACGACGTTGCTGAGCACGTCATCATAAACCTGGTTGGCGCGGCGGTATTCGACATGGACGTTGACGGTGGGGTAGCTCTTCAGGAATTTTTTGATATACGGCGGCAAATCGTGCAGGCCGATGCTGTAAATGGTCGCCACGCGAATCGTGCCGGAAATAATGTCCTTCAATTCCTGCAATTTGCTGTGCAGCGATTCGTAGGTCTGGATGATTTGTTTGCTGAAATCGTAAAGCATCTGGCCTTCGCGCGTGAGGCGGAATTTTTTCTTGCTGCGCTCGATGAGCAGCGACTTGAACATGCGTTCCAGCGAACTGATTTGCTGGCTCACGGCAGATTGCGTGACGCCGTTGATTTGAGCGGCTTTGGTGAAACTTTCTGTTTCAGCCAAATCACAGAATACTTTTAGACTTTCAATTTGCATAATAAGCAAAGTTAAACATAACCTCCCCCTTTAGTCAACAGTAGGTGTTTGCGTCAGCACTTGTTTCACTTTCGCCAGCAATTCGTAGCTCGTGAACGGTTTCTGCAGATACGGTGTGCCGGTTTGCTTGTCCGCTGGCATCACGTAGCCGCTGGTGCTCATAATCCGCGTGGCCGGCACGAGTTGCCGGGCGTGCTCGATGAATTCGCGCCCCCCCATTGTCGGCATGACCAAATCCGTGATGATTAGGTCAACTTGCACGTTGTCGCGTGAAAGTATCGCCAGCGCCTTCTGGCCGCTGTTCGCCGTCAGCACGCAATACCCGTATTCGGACAAAATCGTTTCGGCCATGGTCAGCAGCAGGCTTTCGTCGTCCACAACGAGAATGGTTTCCGTGCCGTGCAAATTTTCATCCGTGCCGGAGCTTTCAGGGATGAATTGCTTTTCCGCCTGCAAATAAACCCGCACTGACGTGCCCGCGCCCGGCTTGCTGGACACCGCCACGCCACCGCCGTGATTCGTCACGATGCCATAAACCAGGGCGAGCCCCAATCCGCGATGACTGGCGTTTTTCGTCGTGAAAAACGGCTCGAAAATGCGCGGCAATATGTCCGCCTCAATGCCCGGACCACTGTCGCCAATCTCAATGCACACGTAAGCCCCGGCGGCCAGATGCACGTTGCGATCCTGCGTCGGTTCGGCCAGATCCACGTTGCGCGTTTGCGCAAAGATTTGACCGCTCCCACCGGCGATGGCTTCAACCGCGTTTTCCAAAATTTTCGTCAGTGCCTGTTGCACTTTTGCCTCGTCAACTCGCGCCGAGAACAATTTCGGCTCCAATTGCGTCTTCCACGCGATTTTTGTCCCATGCTCGCCCCGGAAAAAATCCACGCAGCGGCTCACCACCATGTTCAAATTCCCCGGCGGCGCGCGGTGCGCTTCCTTTTCCTGACGGCTGAACACGGTGAGTTCGTTGGCGATCTCCGCCGCGCGCGCCGCCGATTTTTCCACCTCCATCAGCGAATGCCGCCACGGATGTCCTGCCTCGGCCTTGCTCAACAGCAATGATGTGTGACCGAGAATGCTCGTCAGCGCGTTGTTGAAATCCAGCGACACCGACCGCGCCAGTTGCAACGCGCACTCCAGTTTTTGCTTGAGCATCATACCGCCCGCGTCCGGCGCAGTTTTGGTTTCGCCCGGGGCGTGCGCAATGGCTGAAACTTCCGGGGCGGTTGCCGACACCGGCACACCCGCGGGCAATAATTGCAAAACGAACCACTGGCGGCCCTCTGAATTGAAAGCGCAGATCGCCGCTGTGAATTTCATCGTTGCGCCGTTCGCGACCCGTAATTTCAAATCCATGGTCGGTTTTGCGGATGATCCCCAACGCGCGAAAAAATCCTCCGGCGTGCCGCCGTTTTCGGGCGACCAGATCGCCGACAACGGCGGCGTTTCGCCGGCCAGGGCCATGCCAAACGTGCCCGTCGCCGCCGCGTTCGCGCGCAACACCGCACAACCCGCGTTCACCAGCAACGCCGGCCATGCCGCACTCTCCAAACCAAAGACAATTTCAGGCTTCATTCAAACCCATAGAGCATCCCAGCCTACCTTTCTTTTGGGAAATTTCAAGGAATGACAAACGCCGATGGCAGAAGTTCCTGCACCGTGAATTCCCTGATTTTGGTCAACGCGCGGCTGTCCGCCACCCATACTTTTGCTTCCGGCGCGTATTCCGCGAGCAACTGCCGGCACGCGCCGCACGGCATCGGACCGCCGGGCGCGCGTGCAACAACCGCCACCGCGACAAAATTTTTCTTTCCGCTCGTCAGCGCATTGAACAGCGCCACGCGCTCGGCGCAACACGTCAAACCGTAACTCGCGCTTTCCACATTCGCACCGGAAATGATTTCATCATTTTTTGCGAGCAATGCCGCGCCGACCTTGAATTTGGAATAGGGCGCCACCGCACGTTCCCGCGCCCTTGCCGCCGCCCGCACCAGTTCGTTTTTGTCAATTTTGGCCATATAACCCGACAAAATGTTTCAGCAGTTTAGCTGCCAAAGTCTTCACCTGTTCGGCTGTTTCGAGCACCTCGGCATGTGACAATTTCTCCTTGCCAATGCCCGCCGCCAGGTTGGTTATGCACGAAATCGCCGCCACGTTCAAGCCGCATTGCCGCGCCACCATTGCCTCCGGCACCGTGCTCATCCCCACCGCGTCCACGCCCAGCCGTGCAAACGCGCGGATTTCCGCCGGCGTTTCGTAGCTCGGCCCGCTCACCGCCAGATAAACGCCCCGGTGCAGCCTCAAGTCGCAATTTTTCCCGGCGCGGAACAGGAGCGCGCCCAATTTCGTGTCGTAAACCTCCGTCATGTCCACAAATCGCGGCCGATCGGGAACCGCCGGGCCGCGCAATGGATTGACGCCCATCAAATTGATGTGGTCGGTCAATACCATGAAATCGCCCGCGCGGAATTTTTTATTGATGCCGCCCGCCGCGTTCGTCAGCAGCAAATCACGGATGCCGAACGCCGCCAGCGCACGGATGGCGAACGTGACACGCTCCATTGGATGGCCTTCGTAAAAGTGCGCCCGTCCGCTCAACACCAGGACCGGCGTGCCGCCTAGCCTGCCAAAATACAATTCGCCCGCGTGACCGCTCACGCTCGGGACCGGAAAGCCCGGAATTTTGGCGTAGGAAATTTTCTTCTCCACGTGCAGTTCCGTCAGCGCGTGATGAAATCCGCTGCCCAGTACGATGGCGAGCGTCGGGCGCAGCCGCGAAAGTTTTTTCAACCGCGCAGCGGCCATCTGTGGTGTGGCATTTGGTTTCATGCGGCGCTGGCTTGATTTATTCACTCTTTGCAATATCCTTATCTACTCGATTTATGGAACTGAACAATGACGAAATCCGCCGGTACTCGCGGCACCTGATTCTGCCCGAAGTCGGCCTGGCAGGCCAAACGAAAATATGCGTCATCAGTTCACCTTTCTCGACTTGAGCCTCCGGGCAAATGGGTTAAATTGATTGGCATGAAGAAATGGATTGTCGCTGATCCGGAGCACTTGGGCGGAAGCCCGCGTGTGCGCGGCACGCGCATTTCCGTGGCGCTCATTCTCGAGTCGCTCGCCGCCGGCCTGTCGGTCGCCGAAATCGTGGATGCTTATCCGAGCCTGACCGAGAAATCGGTGCGCGGCGCATTGGCTGAACTGGCACATCAAAAAGAATTGCAACCGGCGTGAAAATCCTGCTGGACGAGAATCTTCCACGAAAGCTCGTCGCGGCCTTGCGCGCGGAAGGCCACAAAGTCGAGTCGGTCATCACCTTGCGGATGCAGGGTTTGGACAATGGCAGGCTTTACCAATTTGCGATCCAAAACTTCGATGTCTGTTTTACCCGCGATTTTGGTTTTGCCAGCAATGTTCGTCAGGGAAAACCGCCCGCAAAATTCAAATTGCTGCGTGTAACGTTGAAGCAAAAACCGCAGGATGAATTTGTGACGGATTTTATTTCAGCTTTCCGCGCGAGTGATTTGGCGCAATTTCAACACGGCGACGATTGGCCGTAATTTCATTCAGGCTGCGCAGCTTGATTTATTCACTCTTTGCAATATCCTTATCTACTCGATTTATGGAACTGAACAATGACGAAATCCGCCGGTACTCGCGGCACCTGATTCTACCCGAAGTCGGCCTGGCAGGCCAAAAGAAAATCAAGGCCACCAGTGTTCTGTGCATCGGCGCGGGCGGCCTTGGCTCGCCCATCGCCATGTACCTCGCCGCCGCCGGCATCGGCAAAATCGGCATCGTGGATTTCGACACCGTGGATTATTCCAATCTCCAGCGCCAGATTTTGCACACGGACGCCGACGTGGGCCGCCCAAAGGCACAATCGGCCAGGGAAACCATCGCGGGCATCAATCCGAATTGCGAGGTCGTCATCTACAACACCCGCATCACGTCGGAAAACGCCCTCGACCTCATCCAGCCTTACGACATCGTCGTGGACGGAACGGACAATTTCCCGACGCGCTATCTCACGAACGACGCCTGCGTCTTGCTCAAGAAGCCGAACGTCTATGGCTCGATTTTCCGTTTCGAGGGACAGGCCAGCGTGTTCGCACCGCATCTCGGCGGGCCGTGCTATCGCTGTCTTTATCCTGAACCGCCGCCGCCCGGCATGGTGCCAAGCTGCGCGGAAGGCGGCGTGCTCGGCGTGTTGCCCGGCATTGTCGGTTGCATCCAGGCGACGGAAATTTTGAAGCTCGCCCTCGGCAAGGGCACTTCGCTCGTCGGACGTCTGCTGCTGTTCAACGCGCTCGACATGAAGTTCCGCGAACTTAAATTGCGCCGCGATCCGCAGTGTCCCGTCTGCGGCGAGCATCCGACCATCAAGGAATTGATTGATTACAAAATGTTCTGCGGCATCACACCCGAACCCGCGAACCCCGCCGTGAATCCCGACGAAGTCACGGTGCAGGACATGAAGAAGGCGCTCGACGATCCGAAGCTCGGCATCAAGGTCGTTGACGTGCGCGAGCCGGACGAATACGAAATCGCCCACATCAAAGGCGTGCCGCTGCTGCCGTTGAGCCAGATCCAGCAACGGTTCACCGAACTCGACCCGAACCAGCATTATTACCTCCACTGCAAAGCTGGCGTGCGTTCGCTCAAGGCGCTGGGCTTCCTGCGCGAGCAGGGCTTCAAATATCTCAAGAGCGTCAAGGGCGGCATCACCGCCTGGTCGGACGAAATTGATTCCAACGTGCCGCGTTATTGAACGCTGGTTGACTTTTGGGGTGACGGGGACAAACTAAGTTGCGAAAGGAAACCAACATGAAAATAATCCAGGAATTCAAGGCGTTCGTCATGCGCGGCAATGTCGTGGACCTCGCCATCGGGGTCATCATCGGCGTGGCGTTCGGAAAGATTATTACCTCGATGGTAAACGACGTCCTCATGCCGCCGATTGGATTGCTGACCGGCAAAGTGGATTTCAAAAGTCTTTTTCTGAATCTTTCGTCAACCCCTTACGCCACGCTGGCGGATGCCGATGCGGTCAAGGCGCCGGTCATCCGATACGGCGCTTTCATCAACTCGGTTGTCGAATTTGTCATCGTGGCGTTTTGCGTGTTCATGGTGGTGAAATTGATGAACCAGTTGATCAAAAAAGAGGAAGCCAAGCCCGCGCCACCCACCCCGACGGAACAACTCCTGACCGAAATCCGCGACCTGCTCAAGACCCGGCCTTGAGCCCCGATTCCTCGCGCAGTTTTTTCAACGCCGCCAGGGCCGCGTCGCTCTCGGCGGTTTTTTTGCTTTTGCCGCTGCCGCGCGCGAGTTCGACACCTCCGTGCTGCACCGTGCATTCAAACACCCGGTCGTGATCCGGCCCGGTGGTGGAAACCACGTGGTATTCCGGCGCTTCTGGCGAACGCGCCTGCAACAACTCCTGCAACTCGCCCTTCGGATTTTCGATGATCGGCAGCGTGTCCAACCTGCCGAAGGCCGCGCCAAATTCGCGCAAAATAAATTCACGCGCGGCCTCAAATCCGCCGTCCAAAAAGACCGCGCCGAGCAACGCTTCAAACGTGTCCGCCAGCGCGGACGCGCGTTCGCGTCCACCGTGCATTTCCTCGCCGCGGCTCAAAATCAAATGCGCGCCGAGGCCGAGGATGCGGGCGTGTTCAGCCAGCGTGCGGCGGTTGACGAGTTTCGCGCGCGCTTTTGTCAGCGGACCCTCATCGAACGCGGGAAATTTCTCGTAGAGCTGCTGCGTCAGGACGAGTTGCAACACGGCGTCACCGAGAAATTCCAGCCGCTGATTGTGCGCGGGCCTTCGCTGCGCTTCGTCCCCGCCCGGCGCAGTTTCGCCTTGCTCATGGGCGACGGACGGATGTGTGAGCGCCAGCCGCAGCAAGCCCTCGTCGCGGAACGTGTAGCCAAGGCGGGTTTGGAATTCGGAAAGTTCGGACACGGTCAATGGGTTGAATAAACTAAACACCCCTCGCCCCAGCCCTCTCCCCGCCCGGCGGGGAGAGGGTGGTTGAGCGACAGCGAAACCGGGTGAGGGGATTCCATTTGGGGAAATTGATTTTGTTTGTTCAGTTCGCGGTGGGGTGTTCGGCCGATTGCGGCGCGGCTTCGGTTGCGGTTTCGGCGGTGGCCACTGGCGCAGGGGCGGGCGGATTCAAGCCATGTTCGAGCAACGCGGCCACATCGCGCTGGACGGCTTCGAGTTGGTCCAGCCGCAGGTTCGGATCGGCAATGGTGAACACGTCGCCGGTCCCCGGTTGTTCGTAAATGAACACGCGTTTGCCGTCGCTGACGACCTGTTCCTTCACCTTCAGCACGCGTTTGCGTTCGAGCATGACGGCAAGGATGTAACCGGCGGGCGCGTAACGCGGATCGTTTTGCTCAATCAGCTTCCGCAGCAGCGTTTCGGCGGTGTCCTTGTGAATCGGATCGGCGGGCGGCGTTGGCGCTTCGTAAATCCCCTGCCAATGCGAGATGAACCCGGCGCGGTTGCGCGTGTCCCCGGCACTTTGCTTTTGCGAGCACGGCTCGCAGATGTCCGAACGCCGCAACTCCGGCGGCTGTTCGAAGAGCAGCGTGTGATACGGTTGTTGGTCGGCAAACGGCTGGCCGCACGCCTCGCAGACGTGGGCACGGGATTGAATGTTCCAATCGTTCATGAATTACGGGAGGATTATCGCGCCCGCAGCGAAACGCGCAATCCGAAAGGCGCAAGGAAATGGCGTTGGGTGTCCCGCCTTCAGGCGGTTCGCATGCAAAACGGCAACTTGCCGCCTGAAGGCGGGACACCAAACATGCCCAACGCGAAGGCATCTGTTGATGGCATTCCGCCCGAAAAATCTCGCGGAAAATTTCAAATTTCGGCAGCCTGTCCGGATGGTGCGACTCGTTTTGTTTGATGTTGACGGCACACTCGTTCACACGGGGCGGGCCGGTTCGCAGGCTTTCGCCAAAACCTTTGCCACGGAATTCAATGCGCACGACGGCATTGAAAAAATCAAGTTCGCCGGGCGCACCGACGTGAGCCTCGTCCGCGAATTTTTCGGCTACCACAACATCCCGGCCACGCCGGAAAATTTCCAGCGATTCTTCGAACGCTTTGTTTTCTGGCTCGACCATATCGTCGCGCAAAGCAACGGTGAAATCTGCCGGGGTGTGCCGGAATTCCTCAATGACCTGCGCGCGCTGCCTTATCCGCCAACGCTCGGTCTGCTCACCGGCAACATCCGGCTCGGCGCGGAAATCAAGCTGCGCCGTTACGGACTGTGGGACGTTTTTGCCACCGGCGCGTTCGCCGATGACCACGAAGACCGCAATCACATCGCCGCCGCCGCCCTCGAACGCGGACGACGCGTGCTGGGAAAAAATTTGCGGCCCGAAGAAATTGTTGTGGTTGGCGACACCCCGTTTGACATCCGCTGTGGAAAATTCATAGGTGCCAAAGTGCTGGCCGTGGCCACCGGCGGCGCGAAGCTGGACGAATTAAAACGGCACCAGCCCGATTGGGCGGTGGAGGATTTGACGTGCGTGACGGCGCGGGAAGTTTGTGGCCAACGGTAGGGCGGCGTTGCTGCGCCGCCGAGGTTTGGGCTGCGCGGCAACGCAGCCCTATCGGAACTCAATGTCCGTGACAATGGCCGCCACAGCAACCACCGCCACCGCTGTCACATGACGGCGAGTCGTTGCCGCCGGAGCCGGCGGCGGCGAACACGGAAAATTTCTTGGACAATTTCTTGGAGCCGCAGTGCGGGCATTCCGTTCCCTTCCAATCGCTGGAGCGGACGAGGATTTCGCTGTCGCGTTCGCACTTTTCGCAGTGAAACTCGTAAATCGGCATGGAAGAAAAGTAATCTGTCCGGGAAAAATCTCAAGCGGGAAGCGTGCGCGGGAATCTACTCATTGTAGGAGTCGAGGTGACGAGACTCATTCTAAAAAGTTAGAGACTCCTTACGTCGTCTCCTACAATTTCAAGGCGACAATTTTTCGCGATGGGGCAGATGGTCGCGGTTCCAGCGGACCAAAGCGGCGTCACTGGTATCTTCAAAAAGAAATTTCAGCGCCGGCGATTCGACGTGGCCATCGCAAAACACCACGTTGGCTCGGCCTTGATGGCGTAAAAACGGCTCTTGAGTAATCGGAGCAAGATATGGCACGTCCTGTGACCTCATGAGTAACCCATCTGGTGCACCACCATAGATTATTTTGTCGTAACCACAAAAACCATCTCCCAGAGCCATCATTTCACTTGGACTCGCAATTCCTGATTCCGGCACTGGCGGAGCCGAAATGTTTGACATGCCAAATTGCCTGCCGATTCCCAGCGAATTTGTGTCACTCCTGCCCGCGCGCATTCCGTAGGTGTTGTAGCCATAAGAAAGACAATCCCAGTTTGACGGATAATTGGCCGGGCGTTCCAGCGATGGACATTTCCAAATTCCTTCTGAAGGCAACGATGTCTCATGCGAACTACTTTCTCGCCCCAACTCATGTTCCAAAGTAAATTCCCAGCCGTCGTAATGATTTGGATAGCTGCCCTTGTCAAAATCTGGATTTGCGTCGAGCGGATAAACGTGATTATCACCGACAAATTGTTGTATCGCCTGACCAAGCTGGCGGACATTGTTCGCGCAACTGATGCGTCGCGCGGTTCCCACACTACGCGATAAAGCCGTCAACAAAAACGCCGCCAGAATCCCGATGATGCCGATGACAGCCAGCAATTCAATCAAAGTGAAGCCGTCCCGATTGGCCCTTCGCATATTGATTGGACAGTTACGTTGCTTGATCGTCACGGGTGGCTCGTGAGGAAGCGAGCGAAGGAGTCCGCTCTCCAGGAACGCGGAATCGTTATTCCACCGGCGGCTGGCCGCGTCCAGGCGATACTTCATTTCGCCTTTTCTTTCAATGGCCAACAACTAGTCTTCCCGCATGTCACAATTACAACGGGCGATTGAGGAATCGGTCGCGACGCTTCGCGGATTGACGGGTTTGGAAGAGCCGCTGAATCGCGCGGCGAAAATGGTTCTGGCCTGCCTGACCTCCGGCCACAAGCTGCTCGTGTGCGGCAACGGCGGCAGCGCGTCCGACGCCACGCATCTGGCCACGGAATTTCTCTGCCGCTACGCCGCCGACCGCCGGCCTTATCCGGCCATTTCACTTACGGCCAATGGCGAATTCATGACCGCCGTTTGCAACGACTATGGCGCCGATGAAATTTTTGCGCGGCAGGTCTGGGGCCTGGGCGAAAAGGGCGACCTGCTCATCGCCTTCACCACCAGCGGCAAATCCAAAAACGTTTTGCGCGCGCTCGAAGAAGCCGGACGCAAAGGGGTCGAAAGCATTTGTTTCCTCGGACGCGACGGTGGGTTCACCAAAGGTGTGGCGACTCTGGATTTAATCGTATCGGGCAACAACACCGCGCGGATCCAGGAGGGGCATCAAATCCTTTTCCATGCCTTGTGTGAAATGGTCGAGGAAAAACTGCCGAAAGCCTGAGAAACTGGCGCTTCAGCGGGAACCGCCGTCGGTGGCCGCCTGATAAATGATGATGGTCAGGATAAAACCCCAAAAAATGGTCCCGCCGGCGGCACAGACCACACCCCCAATCCGATAAGACCGCGCCGCATTCCACATTTGTTTTTCTTTGACCCGCACCCGGCCTGAAAGCCAGAGCGCCACAATGGTGAACAGCAGCCCAATCACCGGGATCAATCCCAACAGTCCGAATACAAAGCATTGCATCGAGCTGTTGAGCATCTTGATTTTGGCTTCGGTGTCGGCGTTCATTTTGATCCCGGTTGCCCCGGTGAAATGGCGGTCGTGGTGGCGTTGGTCTGCGAGGCATTCAGCCGTGCGACCTGCCGCTGGTCCAACAATTTCAATTCGCGGTGCAAATGGAACAGGGCACTGCTGTTGGCGGCAATCAACATCAGCATGATCGCCAACAGGGTGATAAAAATCAACACGGCGGAACCGCTTTGACGATGATGTCGGGAACGATTAAATCGGGGAATTTTCATGGCATCGGTTTGGCAGCTGCTTCGAACGAGAATAGTAAAGGCAGGCGGGTTTCCTTGCGGCGCGATTTCAATTCCAGCTCCCAGCGCCACGCGCTGACCGGCCCGCGCACGTCCATCACCATTTGCGATGCCTTGACCGTCGGCAGCAACGACTCCGAAAAATCCGATGACGCCACTTGGCGGCGGATTTCACCGGCATTGAAACGGTAAAGGACTTCGTTGGTCCCGCAGGGAATCCGCAACAGTTCGCCGGCGGCGGTGGTCTCGACGGTGATTTTTCCCGTGGCGTTGCGAATGTCCGCCCGCCAGCGTTCACCGGCGTGCAAGGCGGAGTTGATGTCATCCGTCACATAATGCAGCGCCTTCGAATAATCCCAGCAGACGTAAAACGCCCCGTATCCGATGCCGAGCAGGACGGCGAACACGCCGATATAAACCAGGCACTCGATCAAGAGATACCCGGTCGAAGCGCCAGCGCGCGGGATGGACAAGCGTGGTTTCATTTGATCGTGACCTCGCGAATGACCGGGCCGATGCCCTGCCGGTTGTCGGACGTCCATTCGAGACGGAGATGTTTTCCATTCTTGGTCAATTGAAAATGGCCGGACGGCAGACGGGCGGCGGCTTGGGCATGAACCGTGTAAGCCTGCGGGCCATCCGGAAAATTCCGCCATTCGCCGGCGGCCAGAATCTCCATTTCCCCGTCCACAATTTCCATGGCGACGCCGCGAAAATATTCGGCACGGAGCAACTGCCTTTCATGCGCAAACGGAAACGCCAGCGGTATGATGGCCAGCGTGAGAATCGCCATGCCGACAACCAAATCCACCATCAGCAAACCGCGCTCGCGCGTTCGCGACCGGTCAAGGGAAGAATTATGTGAACGAGCGGTCACCATAATAACGCAGCGTTTACACATGCAATCAGGATGCCAAACATGCCGGTCGCAATCAGCGCGACCAGCACGCCGTTCAAAATCACCAGGCCACTGGTGACGGCGTGGGCGGAGGCCTCCTCCTGTTGAAAGGCTTTGGCGTCGAGCGCCTCGTGCCAGCCTTGCAACGCGTTCAAAAATCCTCCGCGCGCGTGCGTCGCGTTGGTCAGTCGCCAGTGAAATTCGCCGCTGTCGTCGAAGGCGCGGACGGCGTCATCGAGTTTGGTTCCTTGTTGAAGCGCGGCCAGGACGAGCCGGGCGCGGTGGCGGCAGATTTCGTTGGCGGTGCAATCGCCCGCCAGCCGGACGGCTTCAGCTTCCGGCATGCCGCCGTCGAGCAGAACGGCGAGCATGGCGGAAAATGTCCGCTGCAGCCGCTTTTGCTTCCACGGTATGCGCCACGCAATCCAGTCCACGAACGGCAACCCGCGAAACTGAAACCAGCGAACAAGCTGCGGCCCGCCGATATAAATCAGCACGGCAGCAACCAGCAGCAGGGAAATAACTGTTTCAATGCCAATCAACCAGTTTGTGTGTCCAAAGACGAACTTTGTCACTGGCCACAAAGTGACGTTCATTCCAGCGGCGACTTCCCTGAATTTTGGAATAACCGTGACCGCCGTCATCATCACCACGAAAATAAAGACCGGCGAGAAGAGCAGAACGACCAAAATCAGGTAATGCATGGCACTGCGAACCGCCGCGGGCCGGTCGCGCAGAATTTCGCGGCAGGCGGGCAGCACGCGCCGGAGGTCGCCGAGCTTTTCCCCGACCCGGAGCATGGCGGAAATCTGCGGCGGCAAA
Organism: Verrucomicrobiia bacterium; assembly: GCA_049692125.1. GTDB lineage: Bacteria > Verrucomicrobiota > Verrucomicrobiia > Limisphaerales > UBA11358 > UBA11358. The sequence continues at coordinate 101,197 of JBAVOO010000068.1, forward strand.
AAGCGCGGGACTTTTTCCAGCGCGGCCACCAGGCGCGATCCGCTTTCGATATGCGCCGCGAGCAAATGAAAACGCACGCCCAGCGTCTGGTCGCGGATTTGCGCGATGGAAAGAATCATTGCCTCCAACGACTGGCCACGCTTGAGCGCGCTTTCCAACAAATCAAGGAACAACCGCGCGCGTTCCATCCGGCGCATCGGCAAGGTGAATAAAAAGTGAATCAAAAAAATCACCCCTCCGATGACGCCGACCAGAAGGAGGCATGAAATTGACGCCGCTAAAAATTTCGCCAGCGCCACAAGAAGCAATAGCAAAACAAGCAATGGTGGGATCGGGGCATCAGCCAACATGGGTGAAAATGTAATTCCGATATTCATGGCCAGCCTCAATCACCGCCAATCCAAGTAATAAATGATGTCAGAGTGCCAAACACAGGCAAAATCTGTATGGCAATCATCGCTGCCAGCGCCAGGATCGAACAAGGCAGAGCCGAGTAAAGCAGCAGTTCGGAGCGATACAGGGCACGGGCTTGATAAAGTTCAGCGGCGCGCTGAAAACCAGATGCCAGGTCCTCGCCGGATTGGGCAATCGTCCAGACAAACAGCGGCGGAAATACGCGGTTGGCGGCGGCCATTTCCAAAAATTTTCCGCGGCCGGAAGCAAGACGCTCACGCCATTCGGTGATTTCTTTTGCCGCCATCGTTCCGCGTTCAAGCTGTTCGACGAACGTCAGCGCGTCGGCCAGTGGCACACCGTTCTTCAACATCAATCCCATGGCCGATGCGACTTGTGCCAGGCTGGCTTCCTTGAAGGCTGGCAGGCGCCAGCGCAACATTCGGCGTATCGGCGGAACGGAAACCGCGACCAATGCCGCCAGCACCGCCACTCCGAGAAAGACCGGCGACACCCATAGGCCAGCCCAAACCGCCGGCACGTGAGAAGTCCCGGCGAGAAACGCAAAATTTCCCCAAAGAAACGTGCCGAGGATGTAAGACAAAAAACAGGCCAGCAAAAATGCGGCGAACAGGACGATGCACGGATAAATCATCAATCCTTTCAGCCGCGTCCAGAGACTGCTCTGGCGTTGCAAGTAATCCGCCAGCATCGTCAGCGCCCCGGGCAGGTCGCTGCTTTTGACGCCGACCATGATCATCCGCTTGTAAAGTTCAGGAAGCTGGCGGCCTTTCAACGCGTCGGCCATCGGCGTACCTTTAGCGAGATCCGCTTCGAGCGATTGCAATTCGTCGCGCAATTTACCGCGGCGCATTTCCTGGCAGAGCCGCTGCAGCGCGCCCTCAAGCGGGATGCCGTCGCGCAGCATCGCGGCCAGTTGTTGGTTGAAGAAGGCAAATTCGTCCAGTTTCATAGGCCGAATACTCTTTGGTATTCTGCTTGATTGGACAGGCCTTGCTGCAAAAGCTCACGCGCCGATTCTTCCAAGGGCCGGGCCGGCACCAATGCCGTCAATTCCCGCTGCCGGATTTTCATGCGCTTCGCCTCGTCCACCCGCAACCATTCCACCAGCGGCACCCGGCCCTGATAGCCGGTGCGCAAACAGGCATCACACCCCGCGCCCTTGCACGCGGAACACAATTTGCGGATAAGCCGCTGGTTTAAAACCAGTTCGACCGCGCTCGCCACGGCGGAATGGTCGGCGCACATCACGAGCAGCCGCTCGAAAACGCCCCGGCATGACCCGGCGTGCAACGTGGAAATGACCAGATGCCCCGTCAGACCGGCGCGCACGGCCAGTTGCGCGGTGGCTTCATCCCGAATCTCGCCGATGATGAGCACCTGCGGGTCCTGCCGCAACAGGTGCCGCGCGGCGCGGGCGAAATCAAGGCCGATGGCTTCGTTGACCTCGGTTTGCATCGTGCCGGGGACAATCTGTTCCACCGGGTCTTCGACGGTGATGATCTGGCGTCCGCCGGGTTCGACCAGGTGGCGGAGGCAGGCGTAAATCGTGGTGGTCTTGCCGCTGCCCGCCGGCCCGGTGAGGAGCAGCAGCCCGGTGGATTGGCGGAGAAACTGTTCCAGTTCGGCGATCGCGGCAGCGGGCAGGGACAATTCGCGGAGCGATATGGCCGGGGACGAATTGAAAAGCCGCAGGACGATTTTTTCGCCGGTCACGGTCGGATACGTGGCCACGCGGATGTCGTTTTTGCAGCCGAGGTCGTCGTGCGCAATGCGGCCGTCCTGCGGCAGCGAATCCTGATACGTCTTCAGCCGCGCCAGGAATTTGATCCGGCCAAAGACGCGTTCCGCCACGTCGGCGGGAAGTTCCACGCCGGGAACAATGATCCCGTCGAGGCGGAAGTTGACCTCGGCGGTCTTGCCGCGCATCTGGAGGTGGATGTCGCTCGCCCCGGCGCGTTCGGCCTGATGAACCAGTTGCTCCAGAACTTTCGGCGCCGCGCCGTTTGGGTTTTCCTCAACCATCATGGCCTTTCAAAGGATGTTCCAATCGGTTGGACAAGACCGCATTGGATTCGTTACGCGACAAATGAACTGTTTAACAGCCGGTTGAACAAGCAGCCGCCGACGTAAGGAGGCTCTGATCGGGTTGAGGGTTTATGGTTGAGAGTTAAGAGTTCTAAATAGTCAGAGTCTCGCCTCAACTGCTCCAAAGAATTTAGGAATGTCCCGGTTCGTTTCCGGCCTTCCATTTGATGTTGCAGCCGACGCTGGGCGCTTGAAATCCGGAAGTGGTTTTCCCGGCGATCACGGCGTCGAGCGCCGCGCGCACATCTTTTCCGGTGACGGGCATTCCGTTTCCGGGCCGGCTGGCATCGAACTGGCCGCGATAAACCAATCGCCGTCCCCGGTCGAAAAGGAAGATGTCTGGCGTGCAGGCGGCGTGATAGGCTTTGGCGACGGCCTGCGATTCATCGTAAAGATACGGGAACACATAACCGGCGGCTTTGACTTCGGCGGCCATTTTGGCCGGGCTGTCGTCGGGATAATTCGCCACGTCGTTGGAGTTGATGCCGACGATGGCCGCGCCGCGCGGCAGGTAATCCTGCGCCAGTTGCGCGAGTCCGGCGCGGATATGCTGCACGTAGGGACAATGGTTGCACATGAAAATGACGAGTAACGCGGCCTTGTCCTTGAAATCCGCCAGCGAGACGGTTTTTCCATTGGTGTCCGGCAACCGAAAATCGGGCGCTGTCGTGCCGAGCGGCAGCATGGTGGAAGGGGTTAATGACATGCGGGAAATGTGGAACGGCGCGCGGAATTTCGCAAGTGGTGAAGTAGTGTCCGTTGGTCGGGTAAGCGTCCTGCGAACCGGGAAAATGACCAATTCCCAAACCATAATGACGAAATAAGCCCGAAGCTCGAAAGCGCAGCCTGGCCGGCGGCAGTTTGGAATTGTTTTCAACCGCGAATGCGGTTTTCATAACGTCAGCACTTTGAAAAACATTGTTTATTTCGATCTCGAAACGCAAAAGTCCGCCGATGAAGTGGGCGGCTGGGGCAACATCAATCGCATGGGCATGAGCATCGGCGTGACGTTCAGCACCGGACGCGGCGATTACAAAATTTACGGCGAGAAACAGGTGGACGACCTCCTCAAGGATTTGCAGCGCGCCGACCTGGTGGTGGGTTTCAACATTTTGCGGTTCGATTACGAAGTGTTGCACGGTTACACGACCTTTGATTTGAGCCAGTTGCCGACGCTCGACCTGATGGTGGATTTGCAGAACAAACTGCAACACCGGCTGTCGCTGGATTCGATTGCGACGGCGACGTTCGGCGTGGAAAAGACCGCCGAAGGCCTGCAGGCCATCCACTGGTTCAAGGAAGGCAAGCTGGCGGAAATCGCCGAATACTGCTGCTACGACGTGAAAATCACAAAATTGATCCACGAATACGGCCAGCAAAAGCGGCAGGTGCTTTATCACAATCGCTTCGGGAAAAAAATGACCGTCCCGGTGAGCTGGTGAAAGTTAATCGTTGAACCGTTGCACCGGTTTATGCGATTCAACCCAAAAACCATAATTGAAATGGGGGCGCACCCGCCTCGGGCGCATCCCGCATTGCGGGACGCGCCCTCGCGGAAAACATCGAACGCGCCGAAAAGATTCGCACGCATAAAAAACGGACCTGCACCAAACGGCTGGACGCGAGGCGCGTCCAGCGACGCCCGGGGCGGGCGTGCTCCCCAACTTCGTTTTACGTGATTCAACGATGCAACGGTTCAACGATTTAACGGTTTAACGATCTGGAAGATGGTGGCCTGCCAACTCCCAGCTCCGGTAACATTCATCCTGAGTCAATTCGATTAAGCCTTGGTTTCGAAGTTCAAGGTTGCTCCTCGTTTCCATCTGCCACAAACTGTTGTCCCATTTATCATCCGTATGTGGTCATTAATCCCTTCGACATCCAGGGATTGGAGAACGGTCGCAATTCTGGCGGCCGCTTGTTTTGTTGTTGAAAAGTTCGGCGTGGCGTGGAAAAGGACCTCACCCGGCCGTAAACTCAATCTCGCATCGCGGCGATTACGTGCGGGCCTGCCTCGATCTCTGGGAACGCCGCGCGCCGTTCGGCATCTATAACATCACCAACCCGGGATTCATCACCACGCGGCACGTCGTGGGTCTCATCCAGGAAATCCTGCGGCCGGTCCGGGACTTCGAATTTTGGCAGGACGACGGCGAGTTTTATCGCGTCGGCGCCAAGGTGCCGCGCTCGAATTGCGTGCTCGACGTTTCCAAGCTGCTCGCCGCCGGCGTGAAAATCCGGCCCATCCAGGAGGCGCTGGAAGACTCACTCCGGAATTGGGAGCCAGAAACCGGACCGTGGATGGACCGGACCATGCCCGGCCGCCCGGCGCTGCTGGCGCCATTGGTCGCGGGTTGAATGCTTCACCCACTGCCATGAATCTGCTCCTCACCGGCGGCGCGGGTTCCATCGGGTCAAACCTGATCCAGTACGCATTGACGCGTCGAAGATCCAGCGCGAACTGGGCTGGGTGCCGGCGCACAAATTCGAGGACGCGGCATCCGCGAAACGATCCGGTGATACCCCGACAACCAAGCCTGGGTGAAAACCGTGCTCAACAAACCCACAGCCGTGCCTGGCCGGTTGACGGCCCCCCAAACCCGTCCTGGCAAAATTTTGGCTCAAACCCAATGAATTAACACAAAGGAGACACTGATGAAAATATACGCAACCACGATAGTTGATAACATCACAGGCGGTTTTATCCGCCGAACGTACTTGGCGAGGCTGATGCTGGGGTTGATGACCCTGCTGGCATTTACCGGCTGTCAGACCCCGGGGCCGGAGTTTAAAGGCGCCGGCGAACCATCGGCCAATCCCCCTGAGGCCATTACGTTGCGGGAGGGAGATGTCCTGAAAATCACCTTCCCGGGCGCCCCCCTCCTCGATACCACCCAAGCAATCAGAGCCGACGGCAAGGTGGTCCTGCCCGTGGTCGGCGAAATTACCGTCGCAGGAATGACTCCCGCCGAACTGGAAAAGGACTTGCTCAACCGTTACTCGTCCCAGTTGCTGTCGAAGGAGGTCAGGGTCGCCGTGGAGTCGTCTTCCTTCGTTGTCTATGTGACCGGGGCCGTGCTCCGGCCGGGAAAGATATCGTCCAACCACTCTCTCTCGGCCTTGGAAGCCATAATGGAGGCGGGAGGTCCTGACTATGACAAAGCCAACTTGAAGGCGGTAAAGGTCATCCGGCATGAAGATGGGCAGGCAAAGAGTTACACCGTGAACTTGAAACTCGAAATGCAGGGAAAGCCGGGCGTGCCTTTTCCTTTGAAACCTTCCGACATCATATACGTGCCGGAAAAGTTTAGCTGGTTCTAGTTTTTGCTTTGTCCAGACGTGCGCATGCCTCCTGGCGCGAGCGGAGCGCTATTGTGTCCGACGGACCAGCTGTGGCAGCTTCGCCACAAACAATGCGCTCGAATGTATCCAACTCGCCCCGGTTTGCGGACATGCTGCGAGCGGCGCTTTGCACACCCGCGCTCCAGGCGCCTGTCCCAGCCGTTTTCGGCCCGGACGGACGCCCGACAATAGCCCACCGTTTCAACGGTGGATATTGACGGCAAAGAGGATCGGGTCCCGCAGGGACGAAAGAAATCCCGCGCCGTTGCCCCGATAGTTCCGGGAACCTCTGCCGGCCCTTCGGGACTCGGCAACATTTCCAACGCGTTTACCCGCGTTGAAACGCCAGGCTATTCTCGGTTGCCCCGATGGCGCCTCCCCAATCCGGAAGGTTCGGCTTCGGCAGTTGTTCTCTTTCAAGACACTTTCTGTCTTAAGAGGTTTAATGTGACGAACCGGGTGGGATTGGCTGAAATTTTTCGGGTTAAGTTGTCGTAAACAGGCCTGTGGCTTCATCAGCGGAAAACCGGCCGTCTGCCCGGTTTTGAAGTGAACATCAGAAGTTCATTTCATACACCGTTGCTCCCCCCGTCTCAAACTGAAATTCCAAGGGCCATGCTGTCGTTTTGGCAGCACTTTTGCTTGCCAAGTCTTCAGCATGAAGACGAATTTCTACAAAACTGACGGTTGTACAATTCCAGCCAAGGAATCGCCAAGGGATGGCGAGCGCTTTCCCATTCTGAAGCTTAGATTTGCAGGCATGATGGCCAGCAGTCTCTTGTCAAAGAGTGGCATTCAAAAACAAAAAGCATTGCCGCTTGGACGCGCTACCCTGCTGCTTCGGGCGGGAATGAGGCAGCTTGCCAAAATCATCGCAAAATGGCGCGCGGCGGTCAGCTTCAAAGTGGCGGTCGGTTATCAGGATGAGACCGGCTTCCATTATGGCGTACAGCCTGTCCCCCGGGTCAAAGGAACGTGCCGTGCAGCGATTATTTCCGCCGTCTTCAGTGGAATCATTGCCTCAATCCCGCTTCCGGCTTCTGCAGTTCAGAATGTCACTTTGACCTGGAATCCCAGTACCAGCCCCGATGTCGTCGGCTACGATATTTGCTATGGCCCGGCGTGCGGCACCTGCACCAACAAGATTTCTGTCGGTAATGTGACGAGCGCCACCGTCTCCGGCCTCCAGGAAGGCGCGTGTGTCTATTTCGTGGTTACAACTCGCGCCTCATCGGGGCTGGAAAGCCTTCCCTCGAATGAAGTATCTTACAACATTCCCGATCTTGCCATTCTCGCGATCCAAACGATCCAGCTGCATGGATCCCCAACTTCTGTCACCATCACCGCGACCGGCGCGATCCCGTCGGAATGGGCCTTGGAATCATCCCCGAATTTGACAACTTGGACAACGGTTACGGAGGGAACAAATTCGCAGGTCAATGTTTCGCTGGTGGTCACCGGGACGCCGGCACTGTTCTTCCGGTTGCGGAATGAATAGCGATTGGCCGTGGGCAGGGGCCCCCGGCTGTTTGTTTGTCAGGATGTTCGTCGCAACTGACGGTGGCATCTTCAATCCCAAGGCAAAGGATCGCAATCCCGTGACAACGAAATGGACGGTTTGCGCCAGCAGTTGCTCGAACACCCGCGCTCATTGATCGTTCCCCCGCTCCAATCTACGCAAGGTTTGCGATACGCTGTCCCAACAGAACAAAACGCGACGGCCAATACTATGCTGGGGATTTTTCCAGCCCGTCGCCAGTCTGTGATCGTCCGCCTCGAAACGGGCAACCGCCGCAGCTGTTCCTTTTGGTCAATGAATGCCGTGAGTTCCTTGTTGGATTCAAGGCGCGGCTCATACTCAGGTTGAACTGGTGCCAACTTGTGACCCGTGGCAGCGTCGGGCGTTGTGTAAACTTTTCGTTCCATAATTGCCACCAAGGTGCAGCAACGGGAAACGAAATAATATCGACAGCCAAAATGAGGGTGATTACATCAGACCTGACGTGGCCGACCTGATAGCCGTAATTTGATGCCAATGCGCTGATTGCTGGCCTTTGTGAAGTTCCTTTACCTTATCCTCTGCGGCCCTTTTTGCTTCACCGTAGCTGCCAAAGGTCGGCATCCGACGCTTGCCAGCCACCTTGAAGGCGACGCGGTAGAACGGGAAGTTTCTGGCGGGCGCATAAACTTTGGTTCGCTGGTCGTAAAACTCGACTGTGACGGGGAATCTCACGCGACGGTCAGGACTTCGGGCCTTACTTTGTGCAAATTCTGTGCAAATAGCCGCAGAATCCTCATTTTCCTCAATAAAAATGGTGCCCGCGACAGGACTTGAACCTGTACGGTGTTACCCACTAGAACCTGAATCTAGCGCGTCTGCCAATTCCGCCACGCGGGCACAACAATTCGGCGGCCATTCTAATACGCGCCCGGCGGCGGGCGGGCAAGTCAAATTGAAGACCATCTGCCCTGGCTGGACGCACAACCTGGTCCTTGCACCCAACTCAACTGGCGGTCGGAAGCCACCATCACTGGCACGCTGGGAAGCGTGCCGCTACACCGTGGCGGCGGGTATCTTGCCTGCCAGTCAGCGCGGCTTCCAGCCGCGTGATCCGTCCGGCTTGCCCAAACAATGACGTTCAGTCGAGGTCGGGTTTGATGCTTTCCAATTCCAGCTTGAGCGCGTGTAACGACATGTTGATGTCGCGGATGAACGCGAGGAGTGACGCGAACAGCGAACCCATGCAGGCGATGAAAATGAGGCTGGCGGACAGTCCGGCCTCCCATTGGAGCAGCGCGGTCACAAACAGCGTGATGATGAGCGCCGACGCCAGCAGCGCGCTGAGCGCGGCGAGCGTGATGCTCAAACGAATCATCCGTGCGCGACGGTAGAGGATGGCCACTTGCGCCAGTGTTTGTTCGCGCTCGCGTCCGGTGCGCCCCGGCAATTCGCGCGTCAGTTGCCGCGCCCGGTCGATGGCACGGCCCAAACGGTTGGTCATCGTAAGCAGCAACAGGCCGATACCGGAAATGAGAATGACCGGACCGATGGCCACCTGGAGCATCGGGATGATTTTTTCAAGCGAGGTCAGTGGCATGATTCAATTAATCAAAGTCACAGCATAGCCGAAATCCCGGGCTTGAGGCAAGAATGAGCGAAGCAAACGCGTGCGACAATTCTGTTATCAACTTGCGCTTGTGAGCCGCGTCAGATTGCATAGAATCAAAAAATGCGGTTGGCTTGAATGATGAAAACTTTTGCCAAGCTGAATTTTCCGGGACGACTTATCGCCGTTGAGGGCCTCGACGGGTCGGGCAAGTCCACGCAGATTTATCTGCTCAAGCGCTGGCTGGAAGCCGAGGGCATCAAGGTCTATTTCAGCGAGTGGAACTCGTCGGAACTGGTGAAGTCGGCCACGAGCAAAGGCAAAAAGCGCGAACTGCTCACGCCGACGACCTTCAGTCTCATTCACGCCACGGACTTCGCCGACCGCTACGAGCGTCATTTGCTGCCGCTTTTGCGCGCGGGCTACGTGGTCTTGTGCGACCGTTACATTTTCACCGCGTTCGCGCGTGACGTGGTGCGCGGCTGCCCGTCCGAATGGGTGCGTGGCATTTACAATTTCGCGGCCCAGCCCGACCTCACGATTTTCTTCAAGGCGGATTTGGAAGTGTCGCTCAACCGCATTCTCGAGGGCCGGCCGAAGCTGAAATTTTTCGAGGCCGGCATGGACCTGGGGCTGTCGAACGACCCCTACGAAAGTTTCCGCATTTTTCAGGGCCGCATCCTGGAGCAATACATGGCCATCAGCGATGAATTTAATTTCGTCGTGATGGACGCCAACCTGCACGTGGAAAAACAGCAGGCGCTCGTGCGCAAACTGGTGGGCGAACGCATTGATTTGAAAAAGTTCAAACGCCGCAGCCCGTTGCCGTTGCCGCCATCAGCTCCGCCGGAGGACAAGGCAACGGAGATGGAAGAGGATTCGGCCGCATGAAAACCAATTCCGCCCCCATAAACAAACGCCGCCGATTTTACGGGCACGGCATTCCCGGCGTTCAACTTGAGGACCTAACGGGCAGGCTGATTGTGGTCGAAGGCGCGGACGGTTCGGGCCGCTCCACGCAAATTGCGCGGTTGGTGTACAGCCTCGAAACCGGCGGCCACGCCACGGTGCAGGTCGGTTTGAAACGCTCCACGCTCGTAAGTGCCGAACTCGAAGGGGCGCAGGAAGGAAACATTTTAAGCCGGACGACGCTGAGTTTGTTTTACGCGACGGATTTCGCCGACCAGTTGGAAAACATTATTTTGCCGGCGCTCAAGGCGGGTTTCATCGTTCTGGCCGACCGCTACATTTACACCCTCATGGCGCGCGACATGGTGCGCGGCATGGATGAAGCGTGGCTGAAAAATCTTTATGGCATCGCGCTTGAACCCGACGCGGTGTTTTATCTTTCCGTCGAACCGGAGGAACTGGTTCAGCGCAATCTCGCCAAAAGCGCGACGCTGGATTATTGGGAAAGCGGCATGGACCTCGGCCTGTCGCGCGACATGTTCGACAGCTTTGTGAAATATCAGACGGCGATCCAGGCCGTGTTCCGGCGTTTGCAAAAGACCTACGACTTCAACATCGTGGACGCCAATCGCTCCATGGATTCGGTCACCGGGGAATTGCGCAAAAAAATCGGCGTGCTGCTGAACGGAAAATAAAAGTCAAACGCCCGGTGGCGGGTTGGTTGACTCCATCCCCGGCGGTTTGTTTGTGAGTGACGGCGAATTTGCCGGCAGTTGCGGGCGACGTCCTGCCGGTCGAAACCGTTTCAGCAATTCTTCAAACTGTTTCCGTTGTTCCGGCGTGAGTTGCTCGCGAATTTGTTGCCGGACATCCTGCAGCCCCTTGTGAAACTGCGGCGCAACATTGGTCCAAATCTCGTGGTTGCGTTCCTGGCCGTCGGTGACGATTTTGGCAATTGCAGCACGTTGTTCCGGCGTGAAATGAAGCGCCTTGTCAAGCTGCTGCATGAATTGCTTGCTGAGTATTTCCGGCGGACGCGGTTTGGGCAAATCCTGTGGATCCGGCTGGTCGTGGTCGCGATTATTCGCTTGGGGATGAGGGTTCAATTCGCCCGGCGGACGCTGAATATCTTTTGGATGCGATTGCTCCACGTAATTGACCAGCAAACCGCCGGTCAACACACCTGCGCCAAAAATCACCACTGTCGCCAGAATGATTTTCCATGAATTCATTGTGCCTGATCGCTTTGGTCCACGGACGCCAGCAGCGTGTTTTCAAAATTCTGGGAAAGATCGTCGGTCTTGGACGAAGCCGCCGGATTGAAAAATGCCCAGGCGCCGAGCAGCAAGGCAATTGCCACACACGACACGGCGGCCCGCCAAAGCCCGCGCACCCACAACGCCAGAGGATCAACTGCGGTACGAGCCGCGAGCAGGGCCACCACGCGCTTTTCAAACGCATACGGCACGCGGTCGCCCGGCGGGTTGGCGCGGGCGGCGGCGAGCAATTTCTTTTGCAGTTCAGCGATGTTCATACAAACCCCGATTTTTTAGACGGCGTCTTGCAATGCCGGGTTACAGATACTTGTCCATTGCTATCTTGGCCAGAATCCTTCGCATTTCGGCCCGTGCCCGGAACGCACGGACTTTTACCAGCGGCACCGACCAGCCGGTAAGTTGGGCGATTTCCTTGACCGAACGGTCTTCGATTTCGAGCAACGTGATGACCAGCCGCGCCGGGGACGAAAGCTGTTCCAGAATGCGCTCGACGAGCAACTTTGCCGCATCCGTGTTTTCGGAAGCGGTTTCCGGCTGCGCCACGAACCGCTCCAGCCAGTCGTTTTCCGGCTCGGTCAAATCCGAAAACGACGACTCGCGGTTGCGCTGATGGCCGCGCAAAAAATCGTAGCACGTCCGCACCGTCAGCCGCATGAGCCAGTGTTCAAACGGAGCTTCACCGCGGAAACTTTTGAGTTTTTCAAACGCCTTGAGCCAGACTTCCTGCGAGATGTCTTCGACTTCGCTTTCGCGGCGCGCATAACGGCGGGCGGTGGCAAAGACACGCGGCGAATACCTTTGCACCAGCGGTTCGAAACTGGCGGCATTGCCCCGCAACACTGCGGCAATCAGTTCCGCTTCGGTTTGTTCCATCGCGCGCGAGTCTGCCAAAAAACCGGTCACGGCCAAAGTCAAAAGCCGTTTTGAATCCGGGCGGTCAAGACCGCGTGATGTGGAGCGCCGCCTCCAGCTCGCGGGCGAATTCTGAAAAAGATTCGCCGATTTTACGGGGTTGTTCGGCCAGCGTGTTCCACATTTGTTCGGTGACCGTCGGCCGGCGGCGAATCAATGCCACCGTGGCGGCAATCAGCGAAAGACTGTTGTTCAGGTCGTGTCGCAACGCGGAGAGTTTCTGGTTCAACTCGCCGATTTGCTCCATGCTCAGGGCGACGGGTTTAGTAGGCTGGGCCATGATAAAATAATCGTTTATGTTTGGGTGATAGCCAGCGGGTTTCGTGCCAGAACTGTGTTATAGAACGCTTCAATGTAGTCAAAGAGCATGAGTTTTGCCTGGGCTTTGGAAGCCGCCATCCCATTGGCAAAACATTCGGTTTTGAGGGTGGCAAAAAAGGATTCCGCCATGGCGTTGTCATAACAGTTGCCTTTGCGGCTCATGCTGGCCGTGATTTGATAATTGGCCAGTAGCGCCCGGCAGGCGCTACTGGCATATTGAAAACGCCCCGATCCGAATGGTGCAGGAGCCCCGGAGCCGGACCACGGCGTTGCCGGGCCAGTTTCAGGGCTTCTGTTACCATAAAGGTTTCCAATGAGTCATCGGTGCACCAGCCAACCACCTTGCGGCTATAAACATCCAAGGTCATCGCCAAATACAGCCAGCCTTCGCGCGTTGGCAGATAGGTAATGTCACTGACCCAGACCTGGTTGGGGCACGCCGGCGCAGGCACTTTGGCCAGCCAGTTTTCCGCAATGGCCAAGCCGTGATGGCTTTGGGTGGTGCAGGGACGGAAACGCCGTTTCTGACGCGCCCGCAGGCCGGCCTGGCGCATCAGTCGGGCCACGCGGTTTTTGCCGCAATGATGTCCCTGCCGCCGTAGCGCCATCCGCAATCGGGGGCTGCCATAACTTTTACGACTGGCCTCAAATTCCTGACGGATCAGTGGCGTGAGCGTTTGGTCATGCTGGCGACGCGGTCGTTCCGACTTGTGGCCATGGGCGTAATAGCCGGCACGGGAGACATTCAGCGTCTGGCAGAGCAGTTTGATGGGTTCAGCGGTTTGCATGGCCCTCTGCCCGATTAATTCGAATCGCCGAGCAGGTCGGGCTGCGCCGAGCAGATGGCCAAGGCTTTTTTTAGGATTTCACGTTGGCGCTGGGTGTAGGCCAGTTCACGCCGCAGGCGTTGGTTTTCGCGTTCCAACTCGATGGGCTTACCGGTGGTGGCAACTGGCCCGGTATCCGGCTGGGTTTCTTGCTGTCACCGCCAGGCACGCAGGGTATCTACACTGACACCCAAATCACGAGCAACGGCGCGATAAGGTTTCCCGCTGGTCTGGGCCAGCTCCAACGCCTGTTGGCGAAAGGTGGCGTCATAGGGCTTGTGGGTTCGTGGCATATATCTTCGCTTTCTTTTCTACCACTCCGCTCCCGTGTCCGCAAAATCGAAGAAAGATCAGGGACTCCGGTCGGCCTCCGCTACGCTCCGGCCTCCCTGCATCCCGCAACCCCAGCCGGGGAAAGAGTGCAACGAACAACAACCAACAAAGGGGACATTCTCTCGTGAGTTAACTAGGGGACATTTCTAAAGAGGTTTGACATGCGTTTTCCGGCAGGTGAAAAAACGGAAACTTGTGTTCGGCGAGGCGCCGGACACGACAGCCCCGAAAGCCTTCGGGGCTGTGCCGCCCATTTGCGTCTTTGTTGTTCGGAAACTAGACCAACTGCGGTTCTTCAATTTCTTTCGGCGGCGGGGAAAGCGGCGTGCCATCAGGGGCTTCGGGATACTCGAAGATTTTGCCTTCGTAGTTGCGCAGCACGACGCGGTCGGCATTGTGGCTCAAAACGTAGTCCGGATTGATGGGCACCTTGCCGCCGCCGCCGGGGGCGTCAATGACGTATTGCGGCACGGCGTAACCGGTCGTGTGGCCGCGCAACTGGGTCATGATTTCTATGCCCTTGCGGACGCTGGCGCGCAAATGTGCCGAGCCGGAAATCAGATCGCACTGGTAAAGGTAATAAGGCTTCACCCGGCACATGAGCAGCTTCTGGATATGCGCCTTCATCACCGTTACATCATCGTTGACGTGCTTGAGCAACACGGACTGGTTGCCGAGCGGAATGCCGGCGTCGGCGAGGCGACCGAGCGCGTCGCGGACTTCGGTCGTGAGTTCGCGCGGGTGGTTCGAATGAACGCTCATGAACAGCGGATGGAATTTTTTCAGCATCGCACACAGTTCGGACGTGATGCGTTGCGGCAGAAACGTCGGGATGCGCGAACCGATCCGCAGAAATTCAACGTGCGGGATGGCGCGCAACCGGCCCAGAAGCTGTTCCAGCTTTTCGTCGCTGAGGAGCAGGGGATCGCCACCGCTCAACAGCACGTCGCGGATTTCCGGGTGCTGCGCGATGTAGGCGATTTGCCTGTCGAATTCGGGATGAAAATCGTAGCCGCTGGCATTGCTGACGAGTCGCGAGCGCGTGCAGTAACGGCAATACGCGGCGCAGCGGTCGGTGACGAGGAACAGCACACGGTCGGGATAGCGATGCACGAGGCCGGGCACGGGCGAATGGGAATCCTCGCCGCACGGGTCACTCATTTCCCACGACGCGGTGCAGGTTTCCTCGATGCGCGGAATGACCTGGCGGCGGATCGGGCAATGCTCGTCCAGCGGGTCAATGAGATTGAAAAAATACGGCGTGATGGCGAGCGCGAGTTTGTGGTTCGCCAGTTTCGCGCCGGCGAATTCCTCGGGTGTGAGCGTGGGCATCAGCCGCTGCAGTTGCTCCGGCGTCGTGATGCGATGTTTAAGCTGCCAGCGCCAATTGTTCCAATCCGTGTTGGGAACATCATGCCAGAAGCCGCGACCGGCGGAGTGGAATTCCTTCAAGGATTGGAGTCGGTGGTCCGCTGGCGGCTCCCCGCCATTCC
Source organism: Verrucomicrobiia bacterium (assembly GCA_049692125.1). Lineage (GTDB taxonomy): Bacteria > Verrucomicrobiota > Verrucomicrobiia > Limisphaerales > UBA11358 > UBA11358. The sequence continues at coordinate 116,220 of JBAVOO010000068.1, forward strand.
CAAGTGAACTGTCATCCTTCATCATTTTTTCAGTAACGAACTATAAGTTGGAATTGCGTCCTGTCAAGTTGACCTCTTTGGTGCCAGCCGTGTTCAAGCGCGGTTGAAAATCATGGGGACATGCCCTCCGGCTTGATGGCCGATTCGATTGCCCGCCGTTGCGCATCGAGCGCGTCCAATTTTCTTAACGTGCCGTTCAGGACCGTTTTTGACGATGAAGCAAACGGATGTTTGATCCATCGCAGCACGGGCGAGGTGCGCTGGCCTGAACCAAGATAATCCGCAATGGCGCGGCGATATTCGCCGTTCAAAACCGCGAACGGCGGGGCCAGGCGCAGTTGCAAGAGTTCAAGGTCGCGCAATTTGGTTTGGAGAATCGCAACCTGCCGCGCCCGGTCGAAGTTGCGGATCACGGCCTGGAGCGAAATTTCCGCGTGCGCGGGCAGGGCGTTCGATGCCGTGCGCATTTCCACCGGCACACTGAGAATTTCGTCAAGCTTGTCGCGGCTGACCGCGGGCGTCCAGGCCGGGCCCGGGTCGTGCGCAACGAAGCTCACGACCTGCACCGCCCACCATTTTTCCACGTCGAGCGGCCGCGGAAAATTTTCACGGAACGCGGTTTGGAACGCCAGCTGCCAGTTGTAAAATTTCGGCAGGGTTTCGAGCATCGCGCGCAAATGCGCCGGGCCGTTTTTCAATGCCAGCAATTCGTTGACGAACAATTGCGCGCTGGCGCGATAGGCGCCGCTGTCGTCGCCGGCCAATTGCGCGTCGGTTGGCCAGCTCAATTGTTCAAACGCCAGCACGGCGTGATCGCGCAACACGCGCCGCGCGCCGGCAAGTGAATCCAGGCCGCGGGTGGTTGTAATGGTGCGGCTGACCGGCAGGCCGTTCACCATTTTGTCCGGCGATGACAGGATGATTTCCTGCCCGGCGGCCGCGAGCAATTCCTGGGACAAACCGTCCGTGAGCCAGGCGGGAATCTCCGTGGAATGCGCGCGGGCGTCGCGGTTGGCAAGTTCCAGCAGCAGCACGCCGGTCATCGCACGCAGGTAACGGGTGCGCGACAAAACGTCGGGCAACCGGACTTGGTAATCCCAACCACCCGGGGAACGCCGGGAGACGATGGTGACGCCTTCATCTGTTGACTGCGCCGGGTGCAGCGCGAGAAAAATTTTCCCCGGCGGCGGCGCGGGGAGATCCAGCCCCCGGAGTTCAGGGTTGAGTTCGCGCACCAGTAATTCCTTGATGCGCTCGGCGGAGACAGCCAGCAGCGCGGGTTCCAGCCGGACAAAATCGGTATTGGTGGCGATTTTCGGCATGGCCGCCAGCCCCGCCCTTGCGGCGGGGGACGGCGCACCGGTGACGATGAACTGACCGGAAACACTGCGCGCCGAACTCGTGTCCGGAAATGAAATCTGCGCACGGGCGAACAGCGGAAAAACCACCACGCAAAGAACAAAAAGGTTTTGAGCTGTTATACCAATTCCCAGAGACAACCGATGCAATGGGCAGGGCGGCGCTGCTGCGCCGCCGGGTATGATGGCCGCGCAGCAGCACGGCCCTACCGTCTGGAACAGGTGCCGAATATTATCGGGAAATGGTATTAAACCGTTGAACCGCTGAACCGTCAAATCATCAAGCCGACGCAACGGCGCACCGATGCAATCATGTAACTTCCGGATCATTTCCCGGCCGCCTGGTCCGGCGTTTTCACCGGAGCGGATTTGGTTTCGCTTTTTGCCGGTTTGCCTTTGCCACCGGATGAATTTGATGTGGCCGCATCTTTTTTCGCGGCCTGTTTGTAGCCTTCGCTGCGGTAATCGGTGGTGTAAAAGCCGCTGCCCTTGAAAAGCAGGCCGCCACCCGTGCTGATTCTGCGTTTCACACGACCGCGGCCCCATTTTTTCCGGCCGCAAAGTTCCTTCGGGCAAATCCGCAACGGGCCGGCGGAGATGGATTGAACGGCTTCAAATTCGTGTCCGCATTTTTCGCAAATGTATTCGTAAGTCGGCATGGTGGTTTGTGAACGGCCCGCTCCGGCTGCAAATCAAATTGAAAATTTCAACTGCGCGCGTCACTGCGCCGGCAAATTTGTCGTCGTTGCGGGCGCGTTGGTCGGCAATGGAATGACGTGGATGGAGCCATCGGAGCTGACCTCGACGTTCAAATCGTAGTGCGGCGGTCGCGGGGGGGCGGACGCCGTGTGCTGCATCAGCAATTGCGCGCCTTTTTGCTGTGAACCGGGGTCGGAGCCTTCGCGCATCCATTGCAAGCGGCGGGTGACGAGCAAATCGTCCTTCAATTTTCTGACCTGGGCACGCACCATTGACAGGTTGTTGAACTTGCTCTCCAACTCGGCTTTGGCGGCCGTTTGCCGCTGCAATTCCTTTTCGAGAAAGGCTTTGTTGGTTTCAGAACCGGCGAGTTTTTGTTGGGTGTCGGCGATTTGCGCGTTCAGGCTGGCAATGGCGTTGGTGAGCGCGGCCGCGCGCTGGTCAAGCACCTGCTTTCGCGTTTCCAAACTGGCAATACGGCTGTTGAGACTGGCGATTTGGTCCTGGGCGCTTTGGAGCGAGGCTTTGGTGCTGGCCAGCGTGCCGAAGGTTTCGGTGAATCGGTTGCTGAAAGTCAGCGCTTCCTGGCGGCTGCCGGCAAGGTCATTGGTCAGCATCAGATTGACCTGGCGGAGTTCGTCGAGGTTGGCGGTGGCGGCGACCAATTGATTGGAAAAGTCGAGAATCGCGTCGGCATCTTTTTTGAGCCGTTCGTCCGCCGTATTTTTCGTCGCAAACAAGGCAATTACCAGCCCGCCACAGGCCACGGCAAGAATGACAATTCCAAGTTTTGTCTTCATAACGCTTTCCAAAATGGCTTGCCGGAACAAACCGGGCAAGTGTCCCGCAACGCCGCGCTATTTTTCGGGCGTTGGGACCGGCGCGTTGGCGGCGGCTGCCGCCGCCGCTGCCGCTGCCGCCTTCAAATCCGCATCCAGAATTTGCACATCCGCGGCTTTCCTCAACTTTTCCAAATAAGCCGGGGCGAGTTTTTCGGTTTTCTGTTGTATCAGGAAATCCTTGACTCTGCTGGCGATGGTCACATCGCCCATCGGCACTTTGTCGGTCAACGCCAGCTTTTTGGCCGGAGTTTTGTCGAGCAACTTGATGATATGGTAGCCGTAAGCGGTCGCGATGACGTCGCTGACCTGATTGTTGGTCAGTGAAAACGCAGCGGCCTCAATCTCCGGTGGTATTCCTGGATTGCCGCGCGCGAGGGTGATTTCGTTGGTGTTGTCCTTCGAGGCGGGGTCTTCGGAGTATTGTTTGGCCAGCGCCGCAAAATCCGCGCCACCGCGGATGCGCTTGAGGAGGTCGTCAATCTGTTTGCGCTTGGCCTGTTGCTGGTCCGCCGGCAACGGCGCGCGCGTGACCGGGTCTATCGTCAACGACAAAATGTGGCAGACACGAACCGTTTCCGGCTGCTCAAAGTCCGCCAGATGATTGGTGTCGTCGTAATATTGTTTCGCCTCGGCATCCGTAGCGGTGACATTCAACTCCCGTATCTTTACAGCCTGCGCGGTGTTTTCCTGGGTGATCCTGGAGCGCAGTTCGGCAACCGTCATGCCGATGGCTTTCATTTGCCGTTCGAGTACTGCCTGCGAACCGAAGCGTTCGAGCAGCAGGTTCATTTGCAAACCGGCCTTTTGGACACCGTTGGTTCTGTCCGCGTCCGTGGCTTTTTGCAACAAAAGCTGATCTTGGATGAGCCGGTCGAGCAACTGGCCTTCGATCAGGGTCAACTGCGCGGGCGGAATGGTCTGGCCGCGTGCGGCAGCGGTGGATTTAATTCCCAGCATCACCTGGTCCAATTCACTGCGTTTGATTTCAAAACCGTTGCCCCTGGCAATAACCGGGTCGCCAAACAACGCGGTCATCGCGGCTTGGGAGTTGCTGTTGGTCGCGGTGGACGCGGGCGCGTTGGTGGCGGCGTTGGCGGAAGCAGCATTAACGCGCGGCAGCGCGAACAAGGCCGCGGCGAACGCGGCAGGGAAAATTAATTTTATTTGTTTTTTCATTTTTGTCTTCTTTCGGTTTAACGGCTTTTACAATTTTACCACTTTCACATTGCTGATGTCAGGGTCTTTCTGAAGCTCTTCCAGCACTGCGGGCGGCGGCGCGCTGTCGAGATTCAACACCGTCAACGCCAGCCCGCCGGCGGTGTCGCGCGTCAGGCTCATGTTGGCGATGTTGACCTTGTGTTTGCCGAGCAGGGTGCCGAGATGGCCGACGATGCCGGGCCGGTCCTTGTTGTTCAACAGCAGCAACGTGCCGCTGATGGGAATTTCCACCGGCGTGCTGAACAGCCGCACGATGCGGGGATTGTTCGGCGAGCCGAAAAACGTCCCGCCCGCCGAGATCAGTTTCTTCCCATTGCTGAAAACCTGCACGTGCACCCATTCGTTGAACGTGACCGGCTCGTCGGATTTTTTCTCCTCGACGGTGATGCCGATGCTCGCGGCGGCGGAGCGGACGTTGACATTGTTCACGTCCTTGACCGCGCTGCTTTCCAAAAAGCCGCGCAAAATGGACCGCGTCACCGGATCGGTGTTTGGCAACTGCCGCGCGTGGCCGCCATAGGTGATGTAGATGCGGTCGGCGCCCGGCGGCGCGAGCTGCGCCAGCAATTTCCCCAGCGCCTCACCCAGCGGCAGGTAGGGCTTCACCTGCTCGTAGGTCTTCGCGTCCAGATACGGCAGATTCACCGCGTTGCGGACTTCGCCCGTGAGCAGATAACCCGCGATGACTTCGGCGACTTCGATGCCGCATTTTTCCTGCGCCTCCTCCGTGCTCGCGCCGAGGTGCGGCGTCAAAATCAGGTTCGCCTGCTTGCGATACGGATGGTCGGCGGGCAGCGGTTCGGCGGCATAAACGTCCAGCGCCGCGCCGGCGACCTTGTTCGATTCCAGCGCCGCAATCAAATCCGCCTCGACGATGATTTCGCCCCGCGCGCAATTCACAATGCGCACGCCGGGTTTCATCTTGGCGAACGCGGCGGCGTTGAGCATGTGCCTGGTTTCCGGCGTCACCGGCATGTGCACGGTGATGAAATCCGCCACGCGATAAACTTCATCCACGCTGTCGGCAAATTCCGCGCCGACGGCCTTAGCGCGGTCCTCGGTGAGATACGGGTCATAGGCGATGACGCGCATGCCGAACGCGATGGCGCGTTTGGCGACTTCCGTGCCGATGCGGCCCATGCCGAGCACGCCGAGGGTTTTGCCCATGAGTTCAGCGCCCTGGAAAAGTTTGCGGTCCCATTTGCCCGCGACCATCGAGGCGTGCGCCTGCGGCACCTTGCGGGCGAGGGAGAGCAGCATGGCAAAGCTCAATTCGGCGGTGGTCACGGTGTTGCCGCCGGGGGTGTTCATCACCACGGTGCCATGTTGCGTGGCGGCTTCGATGTCCACGTTGTCCACGCCCACGCCCGCACGACCGACGACGCGCAATTTCGGCGCAGCTTCGATGATTTTGCGCGTGACTTTGGTTTCAGAACGGACGACCAGCGCCACCGCGTCGGCGACGACGGGCAGCAGTTCGGCCTCAGCCAGCCGTTTGGGCAGCACGACGACTTGAAATTCAGGCCGCTGCTGCAACAGTGCGATGCCTTTCGGCGAAACCGGATCACAAACGACAATTTTCATAGCGAAATGGAGAACAAGTCTAGGCGATGCGCCAGGCAAGGTCAAACAGCGAATCTCAGCAAATTCAGCAGGGAGTGCAACATGGCCCGGGCACGGCCCTCAATCTGTAGCGGCAGGCATCCCTGCCGCTTGGGCCACAAAACCGCACCCACGTCAAAACCTGGCGTCCACATCAGATCACCCGGCTGGAAGCCGGGCGATACGGCAGCCAAGGATGGCTGCCGCTACGGTGGCAGCGTCCGGGGCGTGTTGCCCAAAGGTTGGAGCGCAGGTTGTCTCAACCCGCAGCCGGTGGCGGGCGGTGGTGGCCGTGGGAATTCCTGTTAATTCGCGTCCCGGGCGGCTGCGGCTTGGCACAAGCCGCGCTCCGTTTTAAGGTCCGTTCTTTTGGGCCACACGCCCCGGATATTGCCATCCGAACGACGGATTCATCCGGCCCCGTTTGAAAGCATCACTGCAATTTTTTCTTCACGTCGTCGGCCACGTCAATTTTCGTCATGTTGACGTTTTTAATTTCCACAGTGGTCGTGCGGTCAACGTCGCGGGCGGTGCCGTTGAAGCTCACGGTGCCCTGAACGTGATATTGATATTTCACCAGTTTGCCGTCCTTGACCCAGAATTTCACCGAGCCCTTGGGATTAGTGACGGTCGGGCCATCGCCGCTGTTTCCGCGCCGCCGGAATGACAACAATTCCTTCACGCCGGCCTCGGTCAAGTCGCCGGAAATTGAATTGGTGTCCTTCTTCATTTCCTTCGCGGCGTCGGCCAGGCTCGCGGCTTCGACCGCGGGAACCCGGTAATTTTGCACCATGCGCGCGATGAACATCGTCGGATTGAATCCGCCGTCGCCGTTGTCTTTCAACGCCTCGGCCAGCGTCTTCCAGCCGTCGTCCGTCTTGACCGCGCCGTTCGTGCCTTTGGTCACGGCCTCGGTCGTGTTGTCGCCGAAGTTGAAGGACAGTGTCGTGTAACCGCCCTTCTCCGTTTTCCCGTCCGTCGGGCCGGGCTTGAACGGTGAATCGGCGGGGACTTCCACCGTTGCCCGCCAGGTATAGTTGGTCTGGTTGCCAAGCGCGGCGGCGGCGTTCTTGACGTCGGCCTTGGGACTGACATCCGCCGCGAGGAGCGGGGCAGCCAGCAAAGCCATCAGGCCGGGTAAAACATGTCTTTTCATAATAATTTTGGTTTGATTTGGGGAACGGTCGAATGGTCGCATGGGCGGCAGTGTAAATTCAAATCAAATGTGCGCTTTAAAAAATCCTTATTTCTTTTGCCTTCTTTTGCTATGTTAAATAGCCAATGAGCAAGCTGCTGCTGATTGATGATGAAGAGGACGTGCGGTATTCGTTCCAACGAATCTTTAATTCGCCGGAAATCGAACTGGCCACCGCGTCGAGCGGTGAGGAAGGGCTGAGGGTCATTCCCAAATTCAAGCCCGACCTCGTGCTCATGGACGTGCGCATGGGCGGCATGAACGGACTCGAAACGCTGCGCCGGATCCGCGCCGCCAATCCGAAGCTCCTCGTCATTTTGATGACCGCCTACGGCACGACGCAGACGGCCATTGAGGCGATGAAGCTCGGCGCCTACGATTATCTGCTCAAGCCGTTCGACGCGCTGAAGCTCAAGGAAATCGTCGCCAACGCGCTCAAGGCCGCGCGCGACATGCAGCAGGTGGTGTCATATCAGCCGTTGCTCGAATCCGAGGATTATGAACTCGGCATCGTCGGTCGCAGCGAGCCGATGCAACAGGTTTTCAAGCTTATCGGCCAGGTGGCCGCCAGCGACGCCACCGCGCTCATCACCGGTGAAAGCGGCACCGGCAAGGAACTTGTCGCCCGCGCGATTTATCATCACAGCAACCGCAGCCAGCAGCCGTTTCTGGCGGTCAATTGCGCCGCGATTCCCGAACAATTGCTCGAGAGCGAACTCTTCGGCCACGAACGCGGCGCGTTCACCGGCGCCACCATGCAACGCATCGGCAAGTTCGAGCAATGCAGCAAGGGGACGATTTTTTTGGACGAAATCGGCGACATGACGCCCGCCACGCAGACGAAAATCCTGCGCGTGCTGCAATCCGGCACGTTCGAGCGCGTCGGCGGCAACCAGCCGATTCAGGTGGACGTGCGCGTCATCGCCGCGACGAACAAGGCGCTGGAAGCCGCCGTGGCCGCGAAACAGTTCCGCGAGGACTTGTTTTACCGGCTTAACGTCGTGCGCATCCACATTCCGCCGCTCCGCGAACGGCGCGAGGACGTTCCGCTGCTGGTGAACTATTTTCTGGAAAAAATTGCGCGCGAACAGCAGCGGAAGCCGAAATCCGTTGCCGCCAATGTCATCAAGGCGCTGGAAAAATATCATTGGCCGGGCAACGTGCGCGAATTGGAGAACGCCATCCGCCGCGCGCACGTCATGGCCAAAAGCGACGCGATTTTGCAAAGCGATCTGCCGCCGGAAATTTCCGGTCAAGGCGGCAGCGGCGCCCCGCCGCCTCCGGTGGTTGCCGGCGAAGCCGCGGCCACGGACGCCGCCGCGCTCGCCCGTCAATTGTTCCAATGGGCCAGGCGCGACCCGAAATTGAAAGTCATTCCCACCGTCGAGCGCGAACTGGTCATCCAGGCGCTCAAGGAAACGAGCAACAACCAGGTTCACGCCGCGAAACTGCTGGGCATCACGCGCGCGACGCTGCGCAAGCGCATTGAAAAATTCGGCATCCAGCGCGAGTTGAATGTGAAGTGATTTGGCGGCAATGTGACCTGCCCGTGCCAGATTGCCCGAAGCGGAAACAGAAACGTGTCAAAGTTAGGAGGCCAAGTGACAGGAAACAGGCGTCGGGGAAGCGACTGAAAAGAGAGGCGTCAATGCAGTCCCGGTAAAGTACTCCTGGCTTCATTAGAAACGCCTGCCGCGATAATAACGCTGGCGGAAGCCCGCCCTGTTAGCATCCGTGAATTGAAACGGTGATGTATTGGTCACGAGCGAAACCCAACTTAACAGGTTGGCAGATGCTTAGATAACATAGTTGTAATCCGGCACGCCCTTGAGTCCGAGCATGAATCCGCTGGTTGTGCATAGCCCGGTCATGGACGGCGGGGAGTTTGGACATTCTTTTCCAGCCTGTTTGCATCACATGGCTGCCGCCCAATAAAATTACTTTGGGGGCGGGCGGTTGAATTGCCATCATCAAACCAGGGCCTGACTCACATGGGTTTTTGAGGGTCCTGGGGCAACTTGGATGTTTGGATGACGGCATTAAGTGCCGGTTTGGGCTTGCCATCGCGGTTGAATAGAAACGGATACGCGGTGCGACCTTTGACCGGCCAGTTGTTGAGCCAGGAGTCTCCGTCGGTCACGCCCCAAAACGTCACGCGGCTGACGGAGTCGTGGTGTTTGACAAAAATCGAGAACAAACCGGCATAGCGTTTTGCCAGCGCCTGCTGCACGGCATCCGGCAGGCCGTTGGTGTAGGGATTCAATTTCGCCTGCAACGCAAAGTTCATCGAAACTTCCGCGGCCTGAGACCGGGTTGCGGGCGGCAATACGTCCAGGTCCAGTTCCGTAATCATTACTTTGACCCCAAGTTTGGAAAACGATTCGATGGTTTCATCCACCAGCGCCGGACTTGGCCAGTCCATTTTGTAATGGCCTTGCAAACCGACGCCGGCGATGTGAGCACCCTGGGCTTGAAGTTTTTTGAGCAACGCAATTGCGCCGTTTCGCTTGGGCGCGTTTTCCAGCGAATAGTCGTTGTAATATAATTCGGCCTGCGGATCGGCCTCGTGCGCGAATTGATACGCTTTGAGCAGATAATCCTCACCGATGATTTTCTTCCATGGCGAGTCACGGAGCGTGCCGTCCTCATTCAATGCCTCGTTCACCACGTCCCAGCCGCCGATTTTTCCCTGGTAACGCCCGACCACGGCGGAAATGTGATTGCTCATCCGCAACAACAACGCGTCACGGTCAAGCGGATTTCCCTTGTCATCTTGAAAAACCCATTTTGGCGTCTGTTGGTGCCAGATCAAATTGTGCCCTACGATGAACATTCCGTTTTTTTGGCCGAACTCGACGTAACGATCCACCGGCCCAAAATTGTAGTGGTCCGGTTCGGGGTGGACGGATTCCCATTTTAAAACATTTTCCGGGCTGATGGTGTCGAACTGCGCCTTGACGAGCGCGGCTTCGGCGGCGTTTCCGCCGGAGAATTGCGCTTCGTTGAGCGCCGCGCCGATGAGAAAGTCGTTTTTAAAAGCCTCTTTAAGGGTGGTTTGCGCGAAACCACTGGTGGCCAGAAAAATTCCCATGATTCCAACTGAAGCCATGATTTTCATAAATATTTTCAAGCGGTGGCGAATTTTTTGCGACGTTCGGCCAGTTCGTCGGCGATCTGGATCGTCAGACGTTTGTTGAGTTGATAAATCATCAACAGGACAGTGCAAACGGCGAAGAGGATGGCAAGGTAAAGACTGGAGCTTCTGCGGATGCATTCCAGCGTCTGATCTGTTTGGGGCCGGTTGGCCTGATAGCCGGCCCAAGACATCAACCAGAGAAACATCGCGCCGCCAAGACTCAGGCCCGCTTTAAGCGCAAAACCAATGGTCGCGAAAATGATGCCGGTGGCGCGGCGGCCGTTTTTCCATTCCGAATAATCCGCCACGTCCGCAAACATCGCCCAGAGCAACGGGATGGTTGGCGCATAAACGAAAGACGTAAGCACGGTCATAAAAAGCATGCCGGTGATGTTCGTGGGTTTGAGCGCGTAGAACCCGACGTAAGCCAGTGCGGAGAGCGCGAAGCCACCCACCATGACAGACTTTTTGCCAAATCTCCGAGCGAGGAATGGCGAACAGACAATGACAATGATCGTGACGATCTTTGAGACCATTTGCACGATGCTATAGCCGACAAAGGACACGTTGGAATCGGCGAGGTGGGTCCGGTCGCCGTGTACGATGTAGCCCATCCATTCGAGCAGGCCGCCGGGTGCGGGTGCGCCTGGTGCCAATGCTGGCGCCGTCAGATGAAGCTTTTGCAGCCAGTCGAAGAACGCGGCCTTGTCGGCGTAATAGTTGTAATAACTGTATTGCGCGCTACCCATGAGCGCGATGAGGCTGAAAAGCAGGAGCGTCGTGCAGAACATGATCTTCCACGGGCCATTCCTGAGCAAATCGGCAAAGTCTTGTTTCGGGGGAGTTTTCTGTTCGGGTTTGGGATGAATGCGCTCCTTGGAAACGGCAAAAGTGATGAGGAACAGGACGAGGCACAGGGCAGCCCAAAGGCCCATGGTCATTTGCCAGCCGAGTTGTCGGTCGTGAGTGGGGCCGCCGAATCTGAAAACCAACGGTAGCGTCACGCCGACGACCACGAATTGCGCGACCATGACCGCGATGAAGCGGTAGGAATTGAGCTTCGCGCGCTCAACCACATCGCCGGTCATGACGGCGCCAAGTGCCGAGTAAGGCATATTGTTGGCGGAATAGAGCGTCATCAGCAGGATGTTGGTTACAAACGCGTAAGCGATTTTCACTGGCTCCGCGAAATGAGGCGTCGTGTAGGCCAAAACCATGACGACAGCCCACGGGACCGAAGTCCAAAGCACCCAAGGACGGAACCTGCCCCAACGAGTGTTGGTGCGATCGGCCAGTACACCCATGAGCGGATCGAAGAAGGCGTCCCACAACCGAGCTACCAGGATGATGGTCCCGGCGGTGGCCCCGCTGATGCCGAACACGTCCGTGTAAAAGCTCGCCTGAAAGCAGACCATCGTCATGAAGACGAAGTTCGCCGCGGCATCGCCACCACTGTAGCCGGCTTTCTCAAAAAACGAGAGTTTTTGATGAAAGTGTTGTTCTTCTTGCTCTGCCATAGTCTGGTCGTGGGTTGGGGTTTGCTACGTCACCGTGAGAATCACCTTCTGCAGATCGCCGTCGCGCGAGGAATTGCCGACCATGATTTCAAATTCGCCCGGTTCCACAACGTATTTCATGTGGATGTCGTAAAAGGCCAGCGACTCCAGCGTGATGTCGAGCGCAACGGTCTGGGTCTCGTCCGGCCGCAATGAAATTTTTTGGAAGCCCTTCAACTCCTTGACTGGGCGGGTTACCGAACTGACGCAATCGCGGACATACATTTGCACGACCTCGGCGCCGGCGCGCTTGCCGGTGTTCTTGACGTCCACCAGCAGACGCGTGGATTCGTTCCGGCGGATTTTATTCTTCGCCAGGCGCGGGTTTTTAAAGGCGAAGGTTGTATAACTCAGGCCAAAACCGAAGGGATAGAGCGGGGAAACGTCGTCAAACAAATAGCCCCGGCGGGCGGACGGTTTGTAATTGTAAAATGCGGGCAAATGGCCCGCCGAGAGGGGGATGGTCATCGGCAGCTTGCCGCCGGGATTGAAATCGCCGAACAACACGTCCGCCACCGCATGGCCGGTTTCCTGGCCAAGATACCAGCATTCAAAAATGACCGGCACGTTCTCGTTCAGGTACTGGATGGAAAGCGGGCTGCCGTTGAACAGGAACACGATGACCGGTTTGCCGGTCGCGAGCATGGCGGTAACCAGTTCCTGTTGCCGCCCGATCAAGCCGAGTTTGGTGCGGTCGCCCATGTGCTTGCGCGACCAGGCCTCGCGCGAGGTCTGTTCATTGCCGCCGATGGCCAGCACGATGATGTCCGCCTGCTGAGCGACCTTCACGGCCTCCTGGATCAGTTTGCTGTCCTCCTCCGGGTGGCTGGGCGTTACCAAATCCTGGTTCCAGGAGCCGCCGACGGTGATTTTGCAGCCCTCGGCAAAGGGCACTTGCACACGGTCGCCGACCTTCGAACGGATGCCTTCCAGCAGCGAGGTGTAAAACTTGGGGCGACAGCTGTTGCCGCCGAGCATTTCGCGGTCGGCATTCGGTCCGATGACGGCGATGGATTTGATTTTGCTGGGGTTGAGCGGCACCAGATTGCCGGCGTTCTTCAGCAACGTGATGGTTTCGCGCGCCGCCTGCAGCGCCAGCTTGCGGTTCTTTTCGCTGCCAACCATCCGCTCCGCTTCATCGGGGTTCACGTAGGGATCGTCGAACAATCCCATCTTGAACTTCCAGAACAGCATCGGGGCCACGAGGTCGTCAAGTTCGGATTCCTTTAACACGCCCTGGCGGACCAGTTCAACCAGGTGCAGGTAGCAGTCCGGTTCGGGAAACTCAATGTTCACGCCCGCCCGCACCGCCAGCGCGCAGGATTCGGTCTTGTCCTTGGCCACAAAATGGCCGTGCGTGTCGGGACGATAGCCGAGCTCCCAGATGGCGTAGTAATCCGAAACCACAAAGCCTTGGAACCCCCATTCCTTGCGGAGCACGTCGCGCAGCAGCCATTCGCTGGCATGCGATGGGACACCGTCAATTTCGTTGTAGGACGCCATCACGCTGATGGCACCGGCCTTTTGGATGGACTCTTTGAACGGATACAAGAACGTTTCGCGCAGCAGACGCAGGGAAACATTGGTCGGCGCGCAATTGATGCCGGATTCGGGCTGGCCGTACGCGGCAAAATGTTTCAGGGTGGCAATGATGCGTTTTTTGTCTTTGAAGGATGCGTCGCCCTGGAATCCCCGCACTGCGGCCATGCCGAGTTGCGTCACCAGAAACGGATCCTCGCCGAAGGTTTCCTCGACCCGGCCCCAACGCGGGTCCCGGGCCACGTCCACGACCGGGGTGAGTGCCTGATGCGTGCCGCGAACACGCGCCTCTTCGGCGGTCATGGCGTAGAGTGATTCAATGAGTTCGGGATTGAACGTTGCGCCCAGACCAATCGGCTGGGGAAAGCTGGTGCTCCTGATTCCGACCTGGCCATGCAGGCATTCCTCGTGAAACATTACCGGGATGCCCAGCCGGCTGTTTTGCAGGAAAAATTTCTGAATGGCGTTGGTCAGTTCGGCCATTTCGCGCGCATTTTTGCCTTTGCCGGCGTCGCTGGGGCGGCCGACCTGGCCGAGTCCATGCCCTTTTTTGAAGGCGGCCCTGGCCTTCTTAAGGTCAAAATTACCGTCGCCATCAACGAGCGTCTCGGCTTTTTGCTGCCAGACGCACATCATCTGTGCGGCTTTCTCCTCGAGCGTCATACGCGACAGGAGATCCTTCACGCGTTTGGCGACAGGCAGGGCCGGGTTTTTGTAGGGCAGGATCGGGGGAACGACTCGCTTGACGGCAGGAGTTGGCGTCTTCATGCGTTCCAGTTCTTCCAAAAGGCTCGGGCCGACACAGCGTCGCTCATGACCGCGCACTTAATGCCCGTTGCCGCCCGTGCTGTCAATTGCGAAATGATGGAGAATACTCTTTCCACTGTCGCACACCGAACGTGCGCGAACCCGCAAAACCGCACGAAGTCTCCGTGTTGAAGCGGCCTGATCCCGCGGCCATGCAGTCAATTGCGAAGCTCGATTTCATCCGCCACCTCGCAAACCATTTCTCTTCTTTGCCACAGTGCGACACGCTCCACAAGGGCGCCCGCAAAAGAGCAATGACGTATGAATATTTGTCTTGTCCTCGTTCGCCGCCTTCCGTAGAAAGGGCGCACGCAAAGTGCCGTCGTGCGGCAAGGGGAGGGCGATGTTGTGCGATACTCGAACCAGCCGTCTGCCCACCGACGGCGAGAGAGTCACGAGCGAGCCATGATGAATACACCAAACCAAACCGTTTCGGCAGACAGGGTCGAAGGCGCAGGCCAGACTGCTTTGAAAGACGTTTTCAAGGACGACTTTTACATTGGCGCCGCGCTCAGCCTGGACCAGATTTCCGGCAAGGAGCCGGATGCCATGGCCCCGGTGGAAAAACATTTCAACTCCATCACGCCGGAAAACATCCTGAAGTGGGAGGAAGTTCATCCGGAACCGGACCGATACAATTTCGAAGCGCCGGACCGTTATGTGGCCTTTGGCGAACAGCACAAAATGCACATCATTGGCCACACGCTGGTCTGGCATTGGCAGACGCCGGACTGGGTGTTTCAGGACGCATCGGGCAAACCCCTGAGTCGTGAGGCGTTGCTGCAACGAATGAAGGACCACATCTTTACCGTGATGGGCCGTTACCGGGGTCGAATCCACGGCTGGGACGTCGTCAACGAAGCCATCATGGCGGATGGTTCTTTCAGGAAATCCAAATGGTTCGAGATCATCGGCGAAGACTACGTGGTCAAGGCCTTTGAATTTGCCCGCCAGGCCGACCCCAGCGCCGAGCTCAATTACAATGAGTACGATTATGAGTACCGCCCCAAGTGCGAAGGGGTCATCCAGCTCGTCAAGAACCTGCAGGCAAAAGACGTCCGCGTGGATGGCGTTGGCATACAAGGTCACTGGTTTCTGGATTTTCCGCGAGTCGATGAGATTGAAGCCCAAGTCTTGGCCCTCGCCCAGTTACGGGTAAAACTGATGATTACTGAGTTGGACATAGGTGTACTGCCTTTTTGTCATCTTGACACTCCGAAAGCGGACCTCTCTTCCTTCGATGCAGAAACGCAGAAGAAATACAATCCGTATCCGAACGGCCTGCCGGACGCTGTCCAGAAAGACCAGGCAAAGCGGTACGCTGATTTGTTTTCACTCTTCCGGAAGCACCGGGACAAGTTCAGCCGGGTCACGTTTTGGGGCGTGCATGACGGCCAATCCTGGCGCAGCTACCTGCCGATCACCGGCAGGACCGACTATCCCCTGCTGTTCGACCGTCGCTGCCAACCAAAGCCCGCCGTTAATGCCATCATAAAAGTGGCGCTGGGAAAAAGCTGAAAATTCAGCAACCTCACGCAAAGATCATTGATAAGGAATTGCCTTCTGCGCGCCGGCATGTTCCAAGCGCTTCGCGGGTGAATTGAGCCGATGGCGAAAACCAGTATGCAATAGTAAGCAGTTGGCTTGGCGTGGAGTGACTTTGAGAATGGGACCAAGAATATGTTTGTAATGTGCGCGGCACACGCCGCTATGAGGAATGCTTTTCCCGCAATCTCTTTGCGACGTCCTCCAGCGTTCCCTTGAAAGGTCCGGGTGTTTCCATCTTTATCGAAACAAGCGCGGCGGCGAATTTCAGGGATTCTCCGGGGTCATGATTCAACCGCCAGGACAGGTACGCTGAGAAGGTTGTATCGCCGCGGCCCGTCCTGCCCACGATGCTGTTGTTCGAGAACTTCTCGTAGTACGTCGCTCCCTTCACACGGGCCAGCACGCCTTGGGAGTGCGTGATCATGACTTCCGGGCATCCCCATGATTCGACTATGATGGCGGCTTTCTCCAAATCGTCCGTACCGGTCAGAATGCGGGCTTCCACGACGTCCAGCTTGAGCTTGTCCATCATGCCCGCTATATCTTTCTTATTCGCGACGTCGCTGAACTGTATTTCATGGGTCACCGGGGTGACATGGCGGACAAAACTCTGCATGTCGGCCGACAGGCTGTCCCCTCGCGACTTGAGGCCCTTCATGAGCGCCATGTCGAATTCGGTGTCCGAAATCCCGGCCAGGTGGACGCACGTCGAGCTCAAAGTCGGAACGTCGTTAATGGAAATAAAACCGGCCGATTTGACGAGCGTCAGCTTGCGCTCATCGACGTTCTCGGACTCGTGTAAAACCCTTGAATACGTGGTCACATCGCTGGGAACCAGATACGTTTCCACGCCCACATCCTTCATCGGCTGCAGGATGTTTTCGTCCTTCCTGGCCATTTTCACGACGGCGGCGACTTTTTTGCCGACGCGGGCGGCGACCATGGCGCCGCACAACACGGCGCTTCCCGGAGCGATGTGGGGCTTTCCTCCGAAGGGAATAATCTCGTCATAGCACATGTGTCCCACAAACGTGATGTCGTAATTCCTGGGCATGTCGATTGATTCCTTAGTTAATTGTTATCTGGAGCGATTTATTCTTCTTGCACAGAGTGGCTTTTTGGCGGACCGGCCGGACCTCGAACCCATGTTTTCCACGCTTTGCTCCTGCCTATCTCCCGTTTCCCGGGCCGTTCAGCAACTCGGAGAAGAACGGGATCAGGTCCTTCGACTTAATGGTCTTGGATTGGGTCTTGGCCTGCAGGTCCTTGACGTGGTTCATGACCAGATGCGTCCAGACCGCACCCGGCCGGGGATAGGCGGCGACGATGTAATGGGGTCCGGGGACGGATTCTCCGGCTTCCTTTTCCAGCTCGGCCCGGAGGTTGTCCGGGGTGATCATGGAGTTACCATAGTCGAAAACCACCCGGGCCATGTGGTTGTAAACGTCTTTGCTCTCTTTGGCCATGCCGTAGTAATCCAATAACTGGGCGAAGACGTAATTGGAAGTCGTATAGACGTCTTTCCCTTGGTCCGATTCCACCGGGTTACCGTTCTCTGTCTTGCACATGGCCCAGCCCATGTAGGCCCGGTTGTTCCTGTAAATCGTTTTTAAGATCTTCTTGGCGCGGTCCGCGGGGATGAAAGGCTCTTCGCCGATAGAGATCAGATACCACAGGGCATCGAGCTGATTGGTCCACACATCGGGGTTGGCGTTTCCGGTCTTGGGATCGTAGCAGGTGATATAATACTGGAGTTTCTCGCCTTTCTTGTTCTTTCCGTCCCGCCATAGTTTCTCAAGACTAGCCCAACCCTTGTCGAACGCCTTCTGGATTTGTGCCTTGCCGACCCGGTCGTTCATCATTTCGGCCATTTTCAGCATGGCTTGGCAGCCGCCGAGGAATTGCGTGGCGTCATAGGCGTCGGCGCCGAAGAGGACCAGGTTGTCGAAGGTGTTTTTCACCTCGTCGGGATAGCCCTCGGGCAGGCCGTCATCATCGAAATCAAGTTTAAGCAGAGACTCCAGGCCGAATTTGAGTGTCTGCCAATTCTGCTTCAGGAAATCGATGTCGCCCGTGAACTTCACGTTGCGCAACACCCGCATCATCAGCTTGGGGAACAGGTCCACCCAGTAGTTGTTGTTGTACCAGGCGTAATCGCTCACATTGCGCAGAGGATGGCCCTTGGGCATCGCGCCCAGGTCGTGCGCGACGCTGCCCCTGGTCTTGAAGGCATCGCGGATCTGGGTCAGCGACTTGCCTTCGTATTCCTCGGGATGTTCCTCGAAATGCTTTCGGGCTTCGACGAACGAAGCGTGATAGTGGTAATAGCGCGGGGTGGGATCTTCGGCCTGAATCGAGTCGATGAAACCCTGGCACAGATCTTTTTCCACGCGCGGGAAGAGCATCAAAAGCACCATCGAATACCAATCCACGTCCGACGGATCGATATAGGCGTAGTCGAAACATTCCAGGAACCGGGCGCGCTCATTTCCCTTCTCGTCCTCGACCCATACTATGGCGTTGGATAGCGGGAAATGGAGTTCGTTCAGGATCAGCCTGGTCAAGCGCAGGGCGCCGGCCCTGTCGCCTTTATAGGAGGGGCTGGACTGAATCGAATCAAAGATTCGTTTTTGAATCGCGAGGGTCCGACTCCACCATTGTGGATAGCTATCCAAGGCGAGTTTTGCCATGTCAACCGTCCGCGCCTCTTTGTCCGGGAAGTTCTTGACGTATTTGCGTTCGAATGTCGCTCCGTCGATGTAGGCCTGCTCCGGGAAGTCCAGAACCACCGCCACCGGAATTTTTTTGGACGCTTTCGGCTCCAGGGTAAAGGTCAGGCTGACGGCCGTTCCATAGTCGCTTCGTAGGACCGGTTCCCGTTTTTCGTAGAAGCTCCCGTCCGCGTTCAAAAGAAGATCCCCCGTGTAGCGATTCAGGCAGAAATAGGGCTGAGTGTCCACCTCGACGCCGGGCAGTTCGGGAACGGCCAGCGCCATGCGGTTGGAGCTTTCCGTGCTTCCCATGATCACACCCCGGACGCCCGCGGACCGGAATTCTTCATGCTTCTGGCCGTGGACCGCCGTGGAGCAGACATAGACGCTGTCCTGGTCAGTCGGTTTGAGCTCCTTCTCTTGGAGATTGACCAGGGACGGCCTGGGCACCACGAGCGTGATCTCCTGAGTCTCATTCGCGGTGTTTTCCACCTCGAACTCTTCAACGCCGAGAGGCATCAAGGTCTGGTCTCCTCCAGAGAGCAACGGAGAAATCAGTCTCCTGATTACTTTCACCTTTCCCAGCTTGTATGCGATCTCCAGCGACGGCGTGGCGACGGTGAGGGAAACGTTCTTTTCGGCAACCGGAGGATGGTAGTAGTTCTTGAGGGCCGGGATGTCGTCGGGCAATTCGGCATCTCCCGGCTTCTTCTGGGTCAACATCGTGCATTTATCGCCGATGCGCACGAAAGGCGCGGAGGCGAATTGGATCGCCTTTTGGTTCAGCATGATGAGCCGGCCCGCATCGTTCAGGCGGTTGTACAGACCGTAGGGCGAAATGCCGACCGAGCATGTGGGCGCCCCTTGCAGGGCCACCGTTTGCGGGAACTGCATGGTCTTGGACATGCCCTGGAAGTGGACCGCCATTTTGTTTTGTTCGTAAATGGCGGCGATCTTGGCTCCCGCGATGGTATAAATATCGCGCACGTCGAACGCAGAGGATTTTGGTATTTTACTTTCGCTCATCGATCGTTTGTGTTTCGCCTGCAGGGCAGGACCCCATATGCTTTAGCGTCCATGTTATTCCGAGCGCCAGCTCGGAATCTCAGATTTGTCGCTGGCGCTCGGAATGATGGATCATACTCGCTGTGGGGAAAGGCGCATTACTCTAGCACTTTCCTCCCCACACGTTGCCTTGTTTCCCCGCCGGCTTTTTCGCGGGCTTTTTCGGGGGAGCTGCGGGTTCTTGGACGGGGAGGTTCTTTTCAGCACTCAGGTCGATCGGCATCTTCGTCGACGGATAAGGCTTTACAGCTCCGAACAGAAGATCCGCGGCGACCCTGATCGAATCGGGGGAGCCTGAGAAGTTGCAGACCACCGCATCGGCTTGTTTGGTCGTGCCTTTGAGGTAGGGGAAGTTGGTCACGACGACCACAGTATGTCCCGCGTCTTTCAAAGCTTTCACCAGGTGCTGATTGTTGCCCCTCTTTTCAATGCGCGCGTAATAGTTCGTCATGACGACGAGATCCGCTTTCTTCGCCAGCTCCAGCGCTTCTTCCACCTCTTCTTCACTGGAGTGGAAGGCCGTGTCGTCCAGGATGAGGTTGATGGAATGCCGGGACATCTGCTCGCAGAACATGTGCGGGTGACTGTAGAGATCCTTTCCGAGGAACGAGTAGGGAATGCACTGTTCGATGACCAGGACCTTCTTGTCCTTGCTTACGGGCAGCAGCTTCTTGTTGTCGCGGACCACCAGAAGGGCTTTGTGCGCCACTTCGCGGGAGAAGTCCTGGACTTCCTTGCTCCAGACATGGGCGGCGGTTTTTGCAGGATCCATTTTCCCGGCTTTCTCGAACAGGCCCTGGTCGTATTTCATGCCCAGCAGCCGCCGGCATGCGTCGGTGAGCCGCTCTTCGGAAAGCTCTCCGCGCTCGACGGCGCTCTTGATGCCGAAGAAACACTGGGCGCGGGATTCGTCGTCCGCCTTGAGGAGGATGGTGTCAACGCCGGCTTTGATCGCCATGGCGCACGCCTGGGGGAGCGGCCACTTTTTCAGGATGGCGGCCATGCCGATGGCGTCCGAAACGACGACGCCCTTGAATCCCATTTCGCCCCTCAGAAGATCGGTGAGGATTTTGGAGGACAGGGTGGCGGGGAACTCTTTGTCGAAGGCCGGGTAGATCGTATGCGCCGTCATAAGGGCCTTGGCGCCCGCATTGATGCCCGCCTGGAAGGTGACCAGCTCGACCTCGCGCATCCGCTTCAGGTCCCCCCGGCACACGTCCAGCACGTCGTGCGCGTCGGTCGCCGAATCGCCGCGGCCGGCGAAGTGCTTGACCGTGGCGACAATGCCCGCGTCCTGGTAGCCGCGCACCGTCGCTTCTATGAACTTCGCGCAGACCTTCGGATCATCGCCGAAGGAGCGCACGCCGATTTCGGGGTTGAGCGGATTGATATTAACGTCGCAGACGGGGTGATAGAACTGGGTTATGCCAATGAGGGCCATTTGTTTGCCGAGCGTATTCGCCACCTTGTAGGCCAGAGCGAGGTCGCCGATGGCCGTCATGCCCATTGGCGGCGGGAACTGCACGACGTGACCGGAGGTGTAGTCGTTTTTGAAATCGCCTTCCATGTCGATGGTGATGTGCAGGGGTATTCCCGAGGGCCGTTTCATCGCGATTTCCTGCAGCTGGTTGAGCGCAGCAGTGAGCTCTTCCGGAGTCACGCTCACGCCGAAGCTACGATCGTCGAAGTAGGTATGCGCGATGTCGAAATAGTCCTTCGGTTTTTTAAAGTTGGGGTCCACCTGGGAACGTCCCCAATAAAGGTTCTTGCATGTTTCCAGCGCGTATGGTTCCAGGCAAAGGCCGCCGGCGTGCAGTTTGGTGATCTGTTCGATCCCCGAGGGCGTCAGGTATGCGCCCCGCCACGTGAAGGTGAGAACCTGGCCGCATTTTTCCGCCAGGGTCATTTTCGCCAACTTCGCTGAAACAAAACTGTCTCTTTCTTTCGACATTGTATGTCTCCTCAGAATTATTATTGATTATATTTTATGCCTTTGGCCTGTTCGCACCGATCGCAGTGCGCCAGGTCCGACCCGGAGTTCGCGTAACGACAAGAACATTGACGGCCTCCGCGCCGCGGAAGTCTCCGGTTCGATTATTACCTCGATTTTGGGTCTGGAATCCTGGAGCGTCAAGTTAAATGAACCAGTCAACCGACAGACCGGATGTTGTTATCGCAAGCCAAAATCCCGTGCAGTATTTCAAACGCAAATTCGCGCGGGAATGGACGATGCTACGATTCAGATGGAGGATTCTCCAATTCCGGGGTTTCTTGCCCTGCAAACTGCCATTCAGTGAAACCGCCGGTCAGTTTGATTTCAACGGATGGTTTTGTTCTCCGCCATTACGATAACTCTCGGGCGGGCCAAGACAGCTGGGCTTCACTCCGCCGAGGTCAACAACGAGTTTCTGCAACACCACACCGGGATCCACCATCCAGAATTTCAGCGTGTGATAACCGGATTTCGCCAGCGTGTGCGTCGTATGGCCGTAGCGCGCATTGTCTTCCACAGATTTCTCCCAGTCCCGGTTTCCGTTCCGGGCGTTGTAATTTTGCGGAACGAGCGTGACCACTTGCGGCGCCTCGTCGTCAAATGACACCGCATAGCGAAGCCCCCGGCCCGGAACGAAATTCAAGGTTGGGGCCAGGATGGCGGCAACATCGATTTTCCCCGTGCTGAACAAAGACATCTGGTATTCGAGGCAGGGGGAATCTTTTCCTGGTATGGCGCTGGGTGCATCCACGGGCGCCTCGGCCCGCATGCCGGACAACGTCCGGCCGTAATCGTCAATCTTGATCCAGCGATGAGTGCCAGCGTCAGTTTTCCTGGTGTAGTGTTCCGCCTCGATGGAAACAAATCCATCACCCTCCACGAAGCCTTGCAGGGAATCGCGCGTCACCTCCGTTGGATTAAAGGCATTCACTTTTACCGTGACGTTGGTGCCGGCCCCGGTGAGTGTCACCGTTCCGCCGGCATTGCCTTTGGGAGCGTGGGCCCAATCTACAGCAATCCACAACGTTGTGTCGGAAGTGCCTTTGGTTTTAGCCGGCACAATCCATGGGGCGCTGGCGGTGACCGTGAAATCAAACGGGGCTTTGCCTTTGTTGAAAACTTCGATGAAATGACGTTGCCGGTTGAACGCGTCAAACGCCGGCAGAACCGCGCCGTTCGTCGTACCGGGCCAGACGGCTTCGGAGCCTTCCACGGTGACGCCCATGGCCGCTTTGTCCGGCACTTCAATCTCAGTGAGTTTGATGGCGTCCAGGTTGTTTTGGGGCGGGTCACGCCACGTCGTATAACCGATATGCGACTGGTCCATGAAATGGTTCCACTTGCCGTGGGCGAATGTCTGGTTGAAATAATTCATCAAATTCGTGTCTGCCTGAAAAAGCGCCCGGGTTTCCGCCGCCATGTCGTTGGCGCTGGCCCGGCCCTGCCGGGTGTATAAGGCGTTTTTTCCCGCAGCGAGGTACAATTCATTCACCAGCGCGCTGGCCTTGGTGGGGAACAACACCAATTCGTAGAAAGCGTCCCGTTTAGCTTCGGGTAACTTGCCATATATTTCCTCCGCTTTGGCGGTGATGATTTTGAAGTCCGTCACCACGTTTTCCGCCTCCTGATAATTGACCAGGCTATAGGTGTCCGGCTCGAGCAACTCGGGTTTGCGGCGGCCGTTGTATTTGGTGTATTGGGCAACGATTTCGGCAATGTCTTTGGCATACGCCGGCCCGAATTCCCGCTCCGCCCACAGCCGGGTGTATTCGTTGATGTTGTCGTTGGTCCATCGGTCCGGGTCCCAGGCCAGGTGCATGAAATATTCGAGGGAGAACTCGTAACCCTTGAAATGGCCCACGTTCACAATCCAGATCCGGTCCGCGCCGTATTGTTTGGCGAGGGACATCTGGTCCCAGATTTTGGCGATCGGGCTGGTGTTGAGCCACTGGTAGCTGCGCGGACCGCCATGATAATCAAGATGATAATAGACTCCGGCGCCGCCGGCACGCTTGCGTTCCTCGGCGGTTGGCAGGCGGCGAACGTTGCCCCAGTTGTCCTCGGCCCACAGCAGGGTCACGTCGTCCGGCACCCTCATGCCCGCGTTGTAGAAATCCTGCACTTCCTTGTAGAGGCACCAGAGCTGCGGCACTTTGGTCACATCGGGATTCATTTCTTCAGCGATGATTTTCCGCTGAACCTCCACGATTTTTCCCAGCAACGCCATGTTTGCCTCCGGTCCTCCGGGAGCCATTGGGGTGTCATTCGCTCCCCGCAAACCGAGGGTGACAAGGCTTTCATAATTCTTGTTCCGCCGGATGCCCTCGCGCCAGAAATTTTCGAGGACGTCCGGGTTTTTGGCGTAATTCCAGGTTCCCAGCGTTTTCAAATAGCGCCGGTCCCACTCCTTCTGTGCCCGGAGCATCGGCTCCTGATGGGAAGTGCCCATGACGACGCCATATTCGTCCGCGAGCCGGGGGTTTTCCGGATCGTCTTCGTTGAAGGCGTTGTTCCACATGGCCGGCCAGAGATAGTTGCCCTTCAGCCGCAGAATCAACTCGAACAACTTAGTGTAAAACTGGTGGTTGTAATTGGCAATGTCCGGAGGTATGGGAGGATTTGTACTGGGCGGGACCGTGCCGAATTTGTTGGTAATCCAATTGCTTAGATCCGGCGCTTCGTCGTTCAGGAAGATGCCGCGGTATTTGACCGCAGGCGGCCCCTGGATGTATTTGCCCGGCTTCACAAACAGCGCGTCTTTGTGTTCAGGGGTCACATCGGCCCACCAATACCACGGCGATACCCCCATCTGTTCGGACAAATCATAAAGGCCGTAGAGGGTACCCCGCTTGTCGCTGCCCACGATGACCAATCCGCTGGCGACGCCGGGCAAAGGTTCCGGCACGACCTGAATGAAAAACGATTCCCACTTGCCAGTGATGGGCGAGACATCAATTTTCCCTTCGCGGATCAAGCGGTCAATGAGCCGGCTTTTGCCGATGGTGCCGATAATGATGGCAGTTTTACCCAAATCTTTTTCGTTGTGAGTGATTATTGGAGTGAGACTGGTGACGCGGACAATGTCCGCTTGTAGATCGTCGGTGGCGCGAGTGACTCCCGCAAAATCGTTTGAATCCACATAAATATTCGCAGCGACGCCTTGCTGAACAATCGGGAAACTGCCCGGACCATCAACTTTCTCCACATATTGAACCTGGCCGAGGGCAAAACCGTTGGGGATAAAAATAAAAAGGCCCAAGCCAGCCAGCGGAAAGATTTGGTCCAATTTCATTGCTTCCAAAAGATTTTAATGGCTGCTTCAATAATTTGCGATGCCAAAGTGGCGGCCAGCAAGGTTGAGGACTGCTCCCGGTCGCTTGAAAAATCGGCGTGCCGGCCTCATCCCAATCTGGCAGGCTCGCTGACAGCCCCAGTTAATCGTCATGAAAATAAAAATCGACCGCATGTTTCTGGTGACGTCGCTCGCATGGTTTATTGCCGTACGAATTCAAGCCGCTGAACTGTCGATTATGCCTGGCCCGTTCCAGCCCACGATGGAATCGCTGACGAATTATTCGTGTCCCGAATGGTTCCGCGACGCGAAGTTTGGCATTTGGGCGCATTGGGGGCCTCAGGCCGTGCCCATGGAGGGCGATTGGTATGCGCGTAAAATGTATCAACAAGGCTCACCCGACTACCAAGATCACCTGGCGCGCTATGGCCATCCGTCCACGAATGGCTGGAAGGACATCATTCCGCTTTGGAAAGCCGAGAAATGGGATCCCGAACGTTTGATGGCGCTCTACAAAAAAGCCGGCGCGAGATATTTCGTCAGCATGGGCACCCATCATGATGATTTTTTCCTCTGGAATTCCCAATTGCACAAGTGGAATGCTGTCAACTACGGACCGCACCGTGACGTGGTGGGGGTATGGCAGAAGGCCGCGAAGAAACAAGGCCTGCCCTTCGGAGTTTCCGAACATCTCGGCGCGAGTTTTACCTGGTTTCAGGACAGCCACAAATCCGACCATACCGGCCCGCTCGCCGGTGTGCCGTATGACGGAGCCAACTCGAATTACTGGGACCTCTACCATTTTCCCGCCGAACCCGGCGACACCGGTTGGTATTCCAAAAACCCCCGCTGGCAACAGCAATGGTTCAGTGAAATCAAGGAACTCGTGGACGATTATCACCCGGACCTGCTTTACAGCGACGGTGGCGTGCCGTTCGGCAATGAAGTGGGTTTGAGCCTGATCGCCGATTTATACAACGACAGCATCCGGCACAACCGCGCGAAGTTCATGGCTTTCTATGACGGCCTGCCACCTCGCCTCCGCGAGCAACACGAATGGGAGCGCCGCGTTGGCAGGCTGACGGCCGTTTACAATTGCAAACAACCTTCCGACGGTCGCTGGGTGCAGGACTTTGAACGTGGTGTCAATGGCGGCATCAATCCACATCCGTGGCAGACGGACACTTCCATCGGCGACTGGTTTTACAATCGCCACTGGAAATACCAGCCGTTGAGCTGGACGGTCCACATGCTCGTGGACATCGTCAGCAAGAACGGAAATCTTCTGCTCAACGTCGTCCTGCGCCCGGATGGTTCGCTGGACCCGGAAGTTGAAACCATGCTGCACCAGATGGCCGACTGGACGGCTGTCAACGGGGAGGCGATTTACGGCACGCGTCCGTGGTTGATTTTTGGCGAAGGCCCGACGCAAGCGAAGGGCGGTGCGTTCAAGGAAAATTTTCAATACACCGCCAAGGACATTCGTTTCACCACGAAAGGCAAAACGCTTTACGCCATCGCGCTCGGCTGGCCGGACGGCGGTAAACTGACCGTCAAATCCCTCGCCAAGACCGGCGCCGCGGACATGAATAAAATCAAACGCGTGGAGCTTCTGGGACACAAGGGCAAATTGCAATTCGAGCAAACCACCGCAGGCTTGGTTGTGACTTTGCCGGCGGCCAAGTTAAGTGACCTGACCTGCTCGTTGAAAATTACGGGCAGCAACTTGAAGCCGGTGACCCCGCCTGTGGCTGCCCCGGCGATCGGTCCTGACTCGAAGGGCGATGTATTCCTGTCTGCCACCAACGCCGAACTTCATGGCAGCCAGATCCAGTTGGAAACACAAGGCGGATTGCCGGACATCGGGTACTGGGATAAAGGCGATGAATGGGTGTCATGGACGGCACAAATTCCCAAGGCCGGTACATTCAATGTCAGCGCGACGGTTGCCACACTCAATGCTGAAGCCAGTTTTGTGGTCGAAGTGGGTGGACAAACCATCAGCGCCCAGGCTCCAGTGACCGGCAGTTGGGAAAAGTTCCAGACGGTGGATATTGGCCGGATCCAAAACAAACAGCCGGGGGACTTGACGGTGAAGGTCCGGGCGAAAGACAAAGCGACCTGGAAAGCCATCAACCTCAATTCCGTCAAGTTGACCCTGACCGAGCCGGGGCCGTCTGCCGCTGTGCCCTCACTGCATTAGGACTCCAGTACGCAAGCCGGGCCGTGGAAAGAGCAGCCTGCGATCGGCGCGGCATCAATTTTGTGCCCATGAATTAATCGGTCCATGATCCAGCTCTTACCAACCGTGCCGATGAGGATCGCATTTTTCCCAAGATCGCTTCCTTGTGCGAAAGTGCCGGAGTCAGGCTGGTGACGTGGGCAATATCCGCCTGCTAATCGTTTGCGGCGCGCACAACCCCGGCAAAATCGTTGGTATCCACATACAGATTTGCAACGGCATTTTTTTCAATGATGGGGAAACAACCTTCGCGGTATGCATTTTCAACATATCGAACCTGGCCGAGCGCAAAAGCGTGGCCGGCAAAAATGAAGAGACAAAAGGAAACCGGAAGAAATTTTTTATGCATTTGATTTTCGGGCGGCGCGGTTTAATGGTAGCGGTAGAGTTTCACGCGCTGAAGGCTGAATTGGCCGGGCGGCAATCGCACGTGTCTTCCTTGATGGCTCTCGTCGCCATTCAAACGCCGTCCATCCACCCAATGACCGTTCACAAAAGTTCCTTCATCAATACTCGCAATGCCGGCAATCGGGTCGCCCGGCGAATTCGGAGCGAAGGTCACGATGAGGCCGCTGCCGGCAATCACATATTCGTCCGGTGCTGTGGAAATAATCAGGCCGCCGAAATGCGGCCACGAATTTGTTTGATGAAAGCCGTCTGAATACGGCCAGGTATAATCATGCGCCACGTTCAGCGTGAAATTGCCCAACTGAATTTTTTGAATCCGATTCGTTTCGTCCAACACAATTCCGGCCATCGTTCCGTTGCCTTGATGTTCCAAAATCAACGGCGCGATCTGCGACAGAACCGCATAACTTTTCGCAAGCGACAAATCGTTTGTGCAAGATTTGGGGAATTCATCTTCGATTCCAAATGGCGAAACGCCCATCGCATCGTGCTGTCCGATGGCGTAAAAAAAATTGGCCGGGTCAGGCCTCGTTTCGGGAACGAACAGTGGATTTCCCGAACGATGATATTTCCCGCACCATTCGGAGAAGTTCGGGAAATAAATGTCCGGCGACAGAAAATCAATCTGGGGCGCGCCCGCCCGCCAGATATCCATCAAATGCGGAAGCGGTCCCGCGCTGGGATACTGCCCGGGTTTGTAGTTCGGGCGTATGAGCGCCGCGTTCACATACATCGGCAGTGGATATTCGGCCTTGCCCGCCGCCGCTACTTGGCCGGCATAACATGCAAAATGCCAGGCCATGAAAATCTCATCCGTTCCAACGCCCGGACCGAAAACCTCCTCCCAGGTGCCGGAAGTTTTGAAACCCGCGTCCTCCCACACTCTGCGAAATTCTGGAATCAAACTGTCTTTGTGGTCTTGAAGATAAGCCATCAATTTCTTTGGCACCGGTTTGGAAAAAATTTCATTCGCAACAACAGAATGGTCGCGCGCATCGGGAATCATGCCGATTTCATTCTCCACTTGAATCAGGATGACCGTGTGTTTATGCCCGTCCACTTTGCGAATGTGCCGCATGAAAGCCGCGAACGCCCGCGCGTCGGCATTGCGATTCACATCGCTGAACGGCGAAAAAATTTCCAGGCCCTTGCCGTCCTTGTCCTCGGCGCGGGGGAACCGTTGAAGATTGGTTTTGGCCCACGCCGGCGCGTAAGACGACATGCTGTTTTTCCAGCTGCCGAACCAGAGAAAAACCAAATGTAAATTATTTTGGCGCGCTTCATCAATGAGACCATCAACCAGCTTGAAGTCGAACCTGCCCTTTTCGGGTTCAATCAATTCCCACGAAACGGGAGCCAGCACGGTGTTGAGATGCATCGCCGCCAACTCCGGCCAGATCGGTTTCAGGTAGTCGAGACTGGAGGAGCTTGAATTGTGCAACTCACCGCCGAGGATGAGAAACGGTTTGCCATCTACAATCAATTGCGTAGCCGTTCCCTGTTTTTCAAGGTGTGGAATGGACGAAGTTTCATCTGCCAAAACGGTTGTCACTACAAGGTGGTGGTGGGCAAAAATCAAAAGGCCGGCCAGCAGGAGAACTTTACGCAACGTCATCGGCGGCAAAAGCTGCCGACGTTTCAGTTCCAAAGCCCGTGCGAATTCGTTCATGAACAGAAAGTCCGTTACGGTTTGAGGAACCATATGCAAATTTAATCTCCGGTCACAACAATTTCGATGGCGTCGGGTTTCCGGGCGGCGATGGCGGTGGCGGGATCCAGATGCGGAATTCGCCGCTGCAATGAAGCAGGCCCATCAAATACAACAGCCCATCGTAATAACGATACTGTCCCGATGGAACTTCCGCATCCCAGAGCGCTTCGACGAACTGTTTTGCGCGCGGATTGGTTGCTGCCAGGCTGGCGACCGCGTTCATCGCCAGCAAACCGGTTGAGTGTTCGCCGGCCAGTTGACCGCCCTCCAGCGTGAATTGATTGCCGTAGGTGGAAAAACCTTTGGCCTCGAAAAATGCCTGGAGCCGGTCACTCAATTCTTTTTCACGCGCATCTTTCGCCCACCAGGACCAATCCACCGACCAATTCATCGCCGTTCGCCACGCATCGAATCGAAAATTAACCGCGCCCGGATTCCAGGAGTGGCCTCTCGGGGTGCCGTCGAAGTTCGCGTAATCCGGGGCCAGAGCGGTGACCGGATGGGTGGTGCGCGGAAAGAAATCGCGGCTGGCCGCGGCGGCTTCCATCCAGAAAGGCCGGTCGGCCGCCGGTCCCCAGCGCGCCCACAGTTCGTAAAACGCAGGCAGATGATAGGACGGATCGGTGTGATCGGGGTTGGTGTTGCCCGGAGAGAAGCGGACCATTTTATGTTCGGGATTGAAAAGGGGTCCGGCCGTAACCGGGCTGGTGCGCGCCGGACGGGTGATCAGTTGGCCCGTGATCAACGCGCGATGCCTCAGGTTGGTCAACAATTGATCGGCCTCGGCCTGGTAATTGTAAATGCCGGTTCCGCTGCCCCACCGCGCGGCGGCAAAATAAAGCGACATGACGAAATACTCCTCGCCGTCCGGCGCAACCATTTCGTCGTTTACGGCGGCGTTGGTCTTCATGCACCACGAAAAAAAACCATGGGACGGATGCGCGGGTGAGTCGTGGTACATGTAAGTTTTCGCCCAATTCCAGATCGCGTCGAACTCGGTCTTTTGGTTCAGCTGCACGGCGATCATCATGCCGTAGGACATGCCTTCGGTGCGCACGTCGTTGTGGGCGATGTCCGTGACATAGGCGAGCGCGCCGTTGACATTGGTTCCAGCGGGAAAATAAACCGCCTGCGTTCCCGGGTCGCCGTGGAACAATTGCTGGAAGGCGGCGCTGATTTTACGGGTCACTTCCTCCTGCGGGTGCCCGGCTTCAACAAACAGATTGCGGTATTGGCCGGTGGCGAAGGCGCCGGAACCGTTGAGGTTGTTCCGGGCAAAGCCAAAATGCCGGTCGGCGAAGTTGAGGAATTGCTCCCAGTCGTAGTCATTCTGGCCGTGCGTGCCTTTCCGATTGTGGTAGCCGATGAAATCGCCGACGGGTGTTTCTACTGGCGGCCAATCCTCCACGCCGAGACCGGTTTCACCAAAAAGTTGATACACCGGCCCGGCGGCCCTGGCGGCGAGGAATGAACCGTGCGGGTCGCCCCAATAATCCTGCTCGGCGGTGGCGATATAGACCGGCCGGGGTGCCATCAGAGCGATGAGCATGTGCCAGTCAACGGGCAGATCGTTCACCCGATCGGCATAATTTTTGAAATTGCCGGCGAACCAGTACGGCGCAAAGCCGGTGATGGATTTGATCGTCTCGCCAAATTGACGGCGGACGATGGTCTGGCCGGCGCAACCGGCCTCGCCCGAAAAGACAATGGCAAAACGTTCGTCCTGCGCGCCCGCCCACAGGACAACCTTGCCGTATCGGGAAACCCCGTTGAGACAAACTTTTTTGGCGTCAATCGCCGGATCAGTCTCGAGATAATCCATCGCCCGGCTCATGGCCCAGGCCCACGCGCCAATCGCACCCCACTCATCCGGACCCGGCTCCGTTTGGCCCGGCGGCGCAAAGAACGCGCGAATGCTGTTGGTATACAGGTTGGCTCGGTCGGCTTGAACCTGGTCAATCCTGACACTGACCGTGCCATAGCCGCGTTTGTAAATTTCCGGGTTGGGCCGGCCGAAGCCGCCCGCGAGCATGAAGACCGGCACCGGTTTTCGGGCATTGAGCGGCAGGGTGATGTGCAAATCCATCTTTGGCCCGTCCTTTTTTCCGGCGAAATAAATCGTCACGGTTTTGCTGCTGGCCGTGCCGTCCATGGTATTCGTTGCTGGCGAGGTCACTTCCCAGGTCATTTCCCCGGGCCGTCCCACCATCGTGCGGCCATAAACGTTGGCCGCAAAAAGCCTCAAAATTTCCGGGCGACGTTCCTGCCTCCAAGTGTTGGGGTCGGCAACCTTTTCGCCATCGAGCATGATCAGCGGATCGGGCAGGGTGTACGGAGGGATCTTCGACTCGTCATACTGCGCCTTGGGATAATTCGGGGGAAGCTGCGGTGGTTCGGCGAAAAGAACGCAACCAGCGGATACAGCGAGCGTTGCGATGCCGGTTTTTACGGCGAGCGACTGTTTCATCAGCCGGTTCCTGGCAATTTGAAAGTTGGTCATGTCATTCACTCACTTTCTCTCCCGTTGCTTCCAAAGCGTTCACTAAACTGAATACTCATTTGCCGCGGAATGGACAATGTTATGATTTGCATGGACAATTCTCCTGAAAAATTGTTTTTTCTGACACGATAATTCACCAATTGACTTATGCGATTCAAACACCACCGCATTTTTATTTTTGCCTGCATAGCGTTGCTGGCCGCGACCGATGACCGATTAACGCTTGCGGCGGCTGAGACCAACAATGCGTCTTTACCATTCGTCAGCCCGATGTTTGGCGACAACATGGTTCTCCAACGCGGAAAAGCAAACCGGTTTTGGGGATGGGCAAAGCCCGGGCAGGCGATTCGGGTGGAAATTGCCGGTCAGACGGCAACGGCGGTGACGGGACCAGATGGCCGCTGGCAGGCAGAGGTCAAGGTTCCGGCGCCGGGAGGCCCTTACACGGTTAAAATTACCGGGCCGGCGCAAAGCGTGGTGTTGCACGAAGTATTGGTGGGTGATGTCTGGTTGTGTGGCGGCCAGTCAAACATGGAGCTTGGCCTGAGCCGGACACGAAATGGTGACGACGAAATCAAATCGGCGAACCATCCGGAAATCCGGCTCTTCAAGGTTCAGCAACATGTTTCGTATTCCCCCACGGCAGTCCTGCAAGGTTCATGGAAAATTTGTTCGCCGCAAACCGTCGCCGAAGGCACAGGCTTTTCGGCGGTTGCCTACTTTTTCGGACGGGACCTGCAGGACGAACTTCATGTGCCCATCGGGTTGATTCAAGATTGCTGGGGCGGCACCCCGGCTGAAAGCTGGATGAGCCCGGAAACACTTCATCAGCTGAAGGATTTTGACCCGCTGCTGACGGAAATCGAAAGGTTGCACGCCAAGGGCGGGCCGGAATACGGCAGCTTCCTCATGCATTGGCTGGACGAATATGACATGGGATCGCAGAGCAATACCTGGGCGGCGGCCGATCTGGATGATTCCGGTTGGAAGACGGTCCAGGTTCCCGGCGGCTTTGCGGAGCTGGGCGTGGCGGACGTGCCAAGCCTCTGCTGGTTTCGCAAAGAGTTCACCCTGCCGGATCCGTTGCCCGCGGGCCAGGCGATCCTCTGCCTCGGCTCGATTGAAAAGATGGATACCGCCTACCTCAACGGCCAGTGGGTCGGGGCCAGTTCCTGGGTGGAGAATCCCCGGGTCTATGCGATCAAGAACGGGGTGTTGAAACCCGGCCGGAATGTTCTCGCCGTGCGGGTCTTCAAGCTGAAACCGCAGGGGGGATTTCTGGCCAAACCGGATGGGCTGCGTCTGGTTCTGGGCGATCAATCCGTGATTCCGCTCGCCGGCGAATGGAAGGGCAGGTTGAGCGTGGATGCCCGCCCGCCGCATCCCCTGCCCTTGACGTTCGAGAATTATCCGACGATGCCGGCCATTCTTTACGAAGGCATGATTCAGCCGGTGGCTCCGCTGGCCATAACCGGCGCCATCTGGTACCAAGGCGAAGCAAACGCTGAACGGGCTTATCAGTATCGAACGTTGCTCCCGGCGATGATCGGTGACTGGCGAAAGCTTTTTGGCCAGGGTGACTTTCCGTTTTATATCGTCAGCCTGCCCGCTTTCATGCCTCGCCGCGACCAGCCGGGAGACGACGCCTGGGCCGAACTGCGCGAAGCCCAGGCTTTGACGGCCTGGGATGTAAAAAATTCCGGCCTGGCCGTCACCGTTGACACCGGCGATCCCGACAACATTCATCCGAAGGATAAAAAAGTGGTCGGGGAGCGACTGGCCTTGTGTGCGCTGGCGCGGGAATACGGCAAAAAGATTTCCGATGCCGGGCCGACTTTTACTTCGGTTGAACATCTTCCGGGCGCGCTTAAACTTCATTTCAGCCATACCGAAGGCGGGCTGGTTGTAAAAGGGGATAAACTGGAAGAATTCGCCGTTGCCGGAAGAAACCGCCAATGGCATTGGGCCGATGCCAAAGTGGAAGGGGATTCAGTGGTCGTGTCATCTCCAATGGTTTCGGATCCTCAGGCCGCCCGCTATGCCTGGCAAGCCAACCCGGCGGCGACTCTTTACAATGGAGCCGGATTGCCGGCGGTCCCATTCCGCACGGACAACTGGTCGGGGATTACTAGGAATCACAAGCCATGGTGAACGTGACAATCCTTCGCCTGTTTTCAGGAATGATAATGGGTCGTTTTTCTCCGTCTGCGTTCCCAATGCTTCCACCAAACCGGATGTTTGCAGGCCGCGGAATGGACTCTATATTACGATTCACATGGAGGATTCTCGGCGGTGACATCTTGACTGTAATTGCGCAAAGACCCGGCTAGCGGAACAACCTCGATGCTGAACGTGAACTACTGGCCTGTAAACATGATCGGCGGCATTGAGGTTTTGCAGTTTGCCTGCCCAAAGCGCCACCCCATCATCCATCCTCGTTGCTCTCGTCTGGAGTGGTGGGGGCTGGATGGGTGAAGATGGAATGCTTCGTCTTTGCCTATGGGGACAGACGCGCGGCGCGCACGTGTGACAAATCACCGGATGGACGCCTTGCCGATGGGCCGCAATTCGCACCGGACGGAATCTGGTCAAAATAACTTCAACGATTTCTTACTATCTGCATGACGTTAAGATGCGGATTCCAACTGACCAGGAGACAAAAGCTTATTTGCTGATGCGCCAACTGCTTGGGGGAAAGAGTGTCGCACGCCCTGCGGACACATCCCTCAATGCGATTGTCGGTTAAGCTTGAAACAGAAGATCAGAAGGCTAATCTGGTGCCACTGATTGAGTAGCGCACGACATGTTTTTCCGCTGGCGGCCAGACAGCCCCGAAAGGCTCTCCTCGTGGTCTTCGTTTTGATCCTTTTCGGGATGCTGAACTGCCCGGCCCAAAGTACGCCGGGCCCGGAGGGTTCCCGGGCCAGGCGGGTCTTGATGATTTTCAGAGAGGGAAAAGACCTGCCGGGGAATGTGATGTTGGAACAGGCGGTGCGGGAGGAAATGCAAAAGCTCAGCACGAACCGGATTGAATTCTTTGTGGAGAACCTCGATGCGCGCCATTTTTCGGACGAGGGCCACTATCTCTTGTTCCAGGATTACCTGGGCAGGAAGTACGCCGAACAGAACCTTGATCTGTTGATGGTATTTCCGTCGCGCGACTTCACGCTTGCCGAAGAGTTGCCAGCGGCGGTGTTTCCCGGTCTGCCGGTCGTCTTCGTCATGGCCAGCGAGATGGAGGTGCCGCACGATCTCGGCAAACGAGGAATCACCGGGATCATCCAGCATTTCGATCTTCGGGGCACACTGGATCTGATGCTGCGTCTGCAACCGGAAACGCGCCGGGTGGTGGTGATCGGGGGCACATCGGAAATGGACCGCACGGCCCTGGAACATATTGAGGAGGTGGCACGGGCGATGGAGGGAGTAGAGTTCGACTTTTGGACCAACCGCCCGGTGGCGGAATTGCAAAATGCTTTGGGGTCCTTGCCGAAAGGCACGGTGATATTGCTGAGCACGGTTCAGCGTGATGTGACCGGCCAGCCCTTTTTCATGTCACAACTCGCGCAAATGCTGGCCCCTTCAGCCAATGTGCCAATGTATGTGCTCAACAGAGCGGCGCTCGGCAGCGGGGCGCTGGGCGGACTGGTGGTGGATCCGGATGACTTGGGGGCGAGGGCGGGACAGCTTGCCTGGCGGGTACTGGAAGGCGCTCCGGCAGGCGGACTGCGCATCGAGGTGACAGCGGAGGGAACCCAAATGGTGGATTGGCGGGCCCTGCGACGCTGGCATATCAGCGAAAGTCGCCTGCCCACTGGTTGCATTGTTCGCTACCGGCCCCGTTCTTTGTGGGAGGAGCACAGGAGTCTGATCTTATTTTCACTGGCTGTCTTCCTGGCGCAGGCGGTCACGATTGCCGGGTTGCTGGCACAACGGGTACAACGTCGCCGGGCTGAGGCGGAGATCCTGATTCAGCGGACAGAACTGGCGCATGTGGCCCGCGTATCAACGATGGGGCAATTGTCGTCCGCGCTGACGCACGAGTTGAACCAGCCGCTGGGAGCCATTCTGCGTAATGCGGAAGCGGCGGAACTCTTGCTTGAACGCGAGCATCCGGACCTGAAAGAAATCCTGGCGATCTTGGCGGACATTCGCCAGGACGACCAGCGGGCCGGAAAGGTGATTGACCGGATGCGGTCACTGTTAAAGCGGCACAGCCTCGAATCAAACCCGTTGGACCTCGGCGATTTGCTGGAGGAGACCATCACGCTAGCCCGGCCGGATGCCCTGGCCCGCCGGGTGAACCTGACATTGCAGGGGCCGGCTGAGTTACCGGTTGTGCATGGAGACCGGGTGCACTTGCAGCAAGTGCTGTTGAACCTGATTTTGAACGGGATAGATGCCATGGCCGGGTGCGCGGCTGCAGAGCGGTTGCTGACGGTGCGGGCCAAGCCGACCGGGGATGGGAGCGTGGAAGTGGCGGTGAGTGATTGCGGCACCGGCATTCCGCCGGACAAAATGAAATTACTCTTTGAACCATTCTTCACCACCAAGCCCAATGGCATGGGTATGGGACTGGCCATTTCACGGACCATTATTGAGGCCCACAATGGGAAAATTCAGGCGGAGAACAATGCCGGAAGGGGAGCGACTTTCAAATTCACCCTGCCGGCGAAAAGCAAATCACACCCATGAATCCCGCACCCTCACCCGGCATTGTTTTTATCGTGGATGATGACGTATCTTTTCTAAGGTCCGCGTCCCGCTTGCTGCAGGCGGCGGGTTACCCGGTGCAGGCTTTTGAATCGGCAAAGGAATTTCTTGAACAGCTTACTCCCGAGATGTCCGGCTGCGTGGTGGCGGATCTGCAGATGCCGGGGATGAACGGGTTGGAATTGCAGGAGTCGCTGCAGAAGACGGCAAACCCGTTACCGGTCATTTTCCTGTCGGGCCAGGGGAACATTCCAACGACGGTGCGTGCGATGCGGCATGGAGCCGAGGATTTTTTGACCAAGCTGAGCCCGAAAGAGGAGCTGCTGGACGTGGTCAAGCGGGCGCTGACGCGGAACGCAGAAGAGCGGAAGCAGCGCGAGCGTTTGGGGAATTTGCGCGGGCGATTTGCCGCATTGACTGGTCGCGAACTGGAGGTGCTGGAACAGGTCGTGCGCGGCAGACTGAACAAGCAAATCGCCGCCGAATTGGGCATTCATGTGCGCACGGTAAAGCTGCACCGGACGAACCTGACGCGGAAGTTGAAAGTCCAATCGGTTGCTGAATTGACGAGATTGGTGGAGGAGGCCGGATTGTTCAAGGGCAATAAGCCTCAGTGATACCCCCCAGCCCGGAAACCTGCTCCACCCGGCTTCGGCATGGAAAACATTCCCCAAGGGGCAGTTGTCGGAGCGCAAGCACGTGATAAGCTGCTGCTGAAAATCCCGAGAACAGGATCAAGACAATCACCGGGTTGATGAAGGTCCAAACAAATCATTCGAGCCAGTCATGGTGTCGGCATTGCTAAACATTGTTTGAACTGGTGTTGACGGTGCGTGCGATTGATTTACGGGATTCGACGAATCCGTCACCCAACGAACGAAAACCAAACAACCTTGTTGAACGCATGAAAAGAATTCTGAAACAGAACAAGGCCTTCACGCTGATCGAGTTGCTCGTCGTGATCGCCATCATCGCCATCCTTGCAGCCCTGTTGCTGCCGGCGCTCGCCGCGGCCAAGCGCAAGGCGCAAC
>JBAVOO010000069.1:0-7807 GCA_049692125.1 Verrucomicrobiia bacterium
ATAAGCGCGGCACGCCGCTTCGTCGCTGAAACGCTGCTCCATTTCCAGCAGTGTGCGCGGATAGTCCTCGGACATCACGCGAAATTCTATTCGTTGTAGCCAGTGGAGTCACGTAAATAGCCCTAAAACTTTAAGACAAAAACAACGGCTTTGTTGTCCCATCAGCTTCTTGTTGTTCCTTGAACTAAATCGCCACCAACGGGACGATGATCACGATCGACCCCGCCCCAACGGATCCCCAGCGCTTTTATCGCATTGTGCTGCAGTAAATCCGTCCGTCGGGAGCCTCTTCCCCGGGCGCTTAATCGCCCGATGCAAGGTTTTCAGGCTTAACCTTGGATTGCTTTCCCGCGTCCAAAATGGGAGAAATGAACCCACAACCAACTTTGAACATGCCTCTTCCAAAGCGACTTTACTCCATTTTGATGCCTGGCGTTTGCATGCTTGCCCTGTGCGCGCGGGCGGACACGACGACCAACCCGCCGGTCGAATGGATTGACCCGGACACCGGGCACCGCGTCATCCAGCTTTCGCGCGAGCCCGGCAGCGAGAGTCTTTATTTCAACCTGAACCCCTTCACGCCGGACGGACGAAAGATGGTCATCACCACGCCGGACGGGATTGCGATGATCGATCTCCAGACGCGCAAGGTCGAAAATATTGTTGCCGGCCGGGCGCACGTCATCATGGTCGGCCGCAAAACCGGGCAGATTTATTATGGCACGACGAACCGCACGGTTTTCGCCGTTGATCCTGTCACCAAGGTCACGCGCAAAATCGTCACGTTGCCACGGGGCGAACAGGTGGCGACGGTCAACGCCGATGAAACGTTGCTGGCGGGCACCGTTACCGAGCGCACGGACTGGGGAACGAACCGGGATTTCTTTGACGGCGGCCCGAACCGGCGAAACGACATCCAGACCGCCGATGCCTATCGCGGCCGGAAAGGCCAGATGATGGAGGAACGGCTGGCCAAACGTTATCCGATGGAACTTTTTTTCTACAACATCACGACCGGCAAAACGAAAAAGTTCAATCGCTGCAACGACTGGCTGGGTCATCTGCAATTTTCACCGACGGACCCGAATCTGCTCATGTTCTGCCACGAAGGGCCGTGGCACAAAGTGGACCGCATCTGGACCACCCGCTCCGACGGGTCGGATTTGAAACTGATTCACCAACGGAAGATGACGATGGAAATCGCCGGCCACGAATTCTGGAGTGCCGACGGCAAGACCATCTGGTACGACCTGCAAACGCCCCGGGGCGAGGATTTCTGGGTCGCCGGCTGCGAAATTTCCAGCGGCGCACGAACGTGGTATCATTTGCAACGCGACGAATGGTCGGTGCATTTCAATGTGTCACCCGACAACGCGC
This sequence comes from Verrucomicrobiia bacterium, assembly GCA_049692125.1. Taxonomy (GTDB): domain Bacteria; phylum Verrucomicrobiota; class Verrucomicrobiia; order Limisphaerales; family UBA11358; genus UBA11358. The sequence goes on from JBAVOO010000069.1 coordinate 1,378, forward strand.
TTTTCTCGGGTGACGGCGGCGACGACAAAATGGTCGCCCACGCCGACAATGGAAAATGGCTTTATCTTTTTCGCCCCGAACTCATCTCCGACAAGTCGGAAGGCAACATTGACACAAAAAATCTGATCCAGACCGGCGTGTTCCGTTCCGAGCGGCTCGTCAACATGAGCAAGCACGATTATGCGCTGGAACCCAACGCGATGTTTTCGCCCGACATGAAATGGCTCATCTTCCGTTCGAACACGAGCGGCGCCAACCAGGTCTATGCCGTGGAATTGAAGAAGGCGGATGAAAAATAACGTCGCGCCCGCGTTCCGCGGGTGGTTTCGGGCGTCACGCCCGAAACAAGCAGACACACAGTGTTGCCAGCTGGCTGGTGATGACTGCGACAAAGAAACCTTGTCCATTTGCCGTGCAATGCGGCGGGACGCCGCATTGAACCCGCCGGAGGCGGGTGCTACCTCAGCTTCCACTCCAGAATTTCTCCGACCAAGGCGGGATTCGCCTTGCCCTTGCTCAGCTTCATCACCTGGCCCTTGAGAAAATTCAGCGCGGCGGCTTTGCCGGATTTGAAGTCGGCCGCCGGGCCGGGATTCGCGGCGATGGCTTCGTCGCAGAATTTTTCAATCGCGCCGGTGTCGCTGACCTGCGCCAGGCTTTTCTCCTGAACAATGGCAGCGGGCGATTTGCCGCTGGCAAACATTTCGGCGAACACCTGCTGCGCGGCTGAACTGCTGATGGATTTGTTCTCAACCAAACCGGCCAGCTCGATGATGGCTTCCGGTTTGAATTTCAAATTGTCCAGTGTAAAACGTAGCGCAGGCGTCTCGCCTGCATTCTCATTCGCATGGTGGGCAGGCGGGACGCCTGCGCTACCCTGTGTATTTGCCTCGGTCAGCTTTGCGCGCAGATTGTTGATCACCCAGTTCGCAATGGATTTCGGGTTTTTTGACTTTTTTGCAATCTCTTCAAAATAATTTCCCAGCGGCACGTCCCACACGAACGTCTGGGCGTCGGAGGCGGGCAATTGATAATCACGCATGAACCGCTGCTTGCGCGCCAGCGGAAGTTCCACCACGCGCGATTTCACCTCGGCCAGCCACACGTCCGTCGGCGCCTGCGGCATCAGGTCGGGGTCGGGAAAATACCGGTAGTCGTGGGCATCTTCCTTCGTGCGCATCTCTTCGGTGACACCCGCTGCGTCGTCCCAGCGGCGCGTGGATTGGACCAGCTTGCCGCCCTTCGTCAGCACTTCAATCTGGCGCGGGATTTCGTATTCCAGCGCCCGGCGCACGCCGGAAAAGCTGTTCATGTTCTTGATTTCAATCTTCGCGCCGAGTTCCTTGGTGCCCCTGGGCCGCACGCTCACGTTCACGTCGCATCGCACCATGCCCTTTTCCATGTCGCAATCGCTCACGCCGCCGTAAATCAAAATGTCTTTGAGCGCGTTGAGATATTCGTAGGCCATGTCGGCGCTGGTGAGGTCCGGCTCGGAAACGATTTCCATGAGCGGCACGCCGGCGCGGTTGAAGTCCACGCCGCTGTTGCGCTCGAAATGCGTGCTCTTGCCCACGTCCTCCTCCAGGTGCGCGCGGGTGATGCGCACGCGCGCCAGGCCGCCGTTGAATTCAAACTCGACGTGGCCGTTGGCCGTGGACGGCTTGTCGTATTGGGTGATCTGGTAGTTCTTCGGCATGTCCGGATAGAAATAACTTTTCCGGTCGAACTTCGCGAAGCGGGGAACCTCGCAATTCAGCAGGAAACCGGTGAGCACCGTCAGGCGCAGCGCTTCGTCGTTGGGCACGGGCAGCACGCCGGGCAGGCCGAGGCAGACGGGGCAGACGTTGGTGTTGGGCGGTGAGCCAAACGCGTTGGCGCAACCGCACCACATCTTCGATTTTGTCTTGAGCTGGACGTGGGTTTCCAGCCCGATGACCGCTTCGTATTCCATAAAAATTATGCGGCCACCTTCTGATTGAAGCATAACTTTCTTTCCATGACCCTGTGGATTTGATTGGTGTTAAAATCAAAGTACTCCGTTTGAACTACTAGCTCGTTCGGAAAGTGAAACTTTAGCCGTTCAGGAGGGATTACAGTTGAAATATGAAATCCTGAAGAAACTCGCCGTTTGTATTCTGCGTTTGGAAACAGGATTTTGTTGAGTACCTCCTCGATTTCGCGTGCGGCAATGGATTTCCAGAAGCTGAAATCGAGTTGCTCGCGAGAGATTAAACATTCCACGATTACCGGTTTGCCATAGCCAATTAGTTTATCAGCCGCGTTTAACCTATTAGCTATGGCGGCTAGAAATTCACTTCCGTTAAGCAAATACCCCCAACAATCCAACGCTTGTCTGACATTGTGATGGGCCCAAAAAAGCCAGTCTGTAATTTGCTGCTTCGCGTCTAAATAATCCCGGCTGAATGCTCCGTCTTTTCGAAAAAGAGGTTTTCTAGGAGACTCAATTTCCACACAGGAAATATGCAATGTTTGAGAGGTGGAAGCGATGAAGGCAAAATCTGTTTCATAAGAATTGCCCAATTGGAATTTTGTCGCAACAACTCCTTCAAACGGGCCGTGGTGCAGAATGCCAATTCCTGGCAATAGATACGGATACTCCTCAAAAAAATCTTGAATCTCAGCTTCTTTAACTTTTCGCTGCACAAGTTTTCTAAGTTTTCCAAAAGCAGGATCACAACTATCAACGCGTCTTCTGTTTTGTTTGAATGTGAAAGTGTCGTAATCAGAACGACTCTCAAACTCAATGCCTGGATGAGGTCTCGGGAACGGTCGCATATGCTGAACGTAATTAAATCATGAAAGATGACGGCTTGCCACGCTGAAGTTTGGCGAAGGCGGGATGCACACGGCTTTTTGCGAAGTTGCAAGGAAGAAACTTTCCCTGGCCAGTCCGAATAACGTCAACGACCAGAACCGTTACGGCGGATTTTTGAAGAAGGTTTTGTTTTGTAAGCCGCCGGTTTCTCCGCGAGAACCATTGCCAACTGCTGCTCGTCCTCGCGCTCGACCGAGCCGTACTCGCCATTCATTTGAAGCTCCTGGCCGGTGAAGTCGGGATATAACGCCGCGAGCCGCGGGATGGAATGTTCGGCCAACTTAAAATATTCGCCGTCCAACTCAACGCCCACGGAATCATAGCCAACAGCTTTGGCAGCAGCGATGGTCGAACCAGACCCCATGAATGGGTCGAGTACCGTGCCTTCTCCAAGCGGAAGCAACGCCCGGACGATGACGCGCATGAAATGTTGGGGTTTGAGGCACGGGTGGTTGGAAATGGCTTCCTCGCGGTCGGGCGTGCGCCCGCTTGGAATCGAATCGGGCAAAGGCTTGTCCACCGAAAGCCGGCGAAGGCCGCCGGTCTTCCACTGGCGAAGATTCTCAGCGACTGTTTTCGCCCCGATGGGCTTTCGAAAAAGCATCCAGGGTTCGTAAGCGCCCTTGGGTGTGACGCAGACTTCGGGGAATTCTCGTTCCGCGTTCTTCGGGCGGTCGCCACCACGGAAACTAAAATAAAGCCGCATGATGGCAGTCCGCACTTCGTAGCCCGCCTCGACCATCGCAGTTTGAACCAGGTGTTGAAGAATCGGATGTCCCGCCACACACACATGCGCGCCCGGCACGAGCGCAGGCTTGAGCACCTTGCCCCAGTCACAAAAATAACGCTGAAGCTCCAGCTTTTGCGCGTCGGTCAAGACGGTAAAACGGGGCAGCGGGTCGCGCCGGCTGCCGCCAATCGTTGGTGGAAGCCGCCACACACCGCCGCGCCCGGCCCGTAGTTTGGAAACTTCTTTTTCGGTGAACTCCAAAATGCCGTAGGGCGGATCAGTGCAAACAGCATGGAGCGAGTGGGGCTTGCACCCGCGCAGCCAATCAAAGCAGTCTGCATGAAAAATCCGATACATTGCCAACGGCGCTGACTTTCAACTATAGGCGAAAGACAAGCAAGCCCGAAATGTGTATCAACTATGGGCGAAATGGACGCCAAAGTAATCATTGGGCGATTCGTCCGCAAACTCCGCGAGAGAAAGCAACTCACGCAAGAGCAACTGGCTGCCAAGACGGGCATCACTTATCAGCACCTCTCCGGTATGGAAAATGGCCGCGAGAATTTTTCCATAGATATTCTTGAATCTCTCGCTCGCGCACTCGCCTGTCCGCTGCCGCAATTGATTGTAGGTGCGTTTGCACCCGACTCAAACGAATCCAGCACAATCGTCAACCGCGACTACTTCCGCCCGAAAGTTCCACTGCCGCCGGGCATGAACATTTCCCATTTGGAGGCGGCAATGAACGCCACGCAAAGCATCGTGTCCCGCATCAACACCAACTTGATCGTCAGCGGTGCGAAACCGCTCCCAGAATACATTCAAGGCAACAATTTCAGCGGACTTGTATCCAACGTGTTTTGTGATGCACTGAACGATCACTCACCTTACAAGCACAACTCTGACCAGGCCTATCCCGACCTTATCAATCCATCGGCGAAGAAAGGTGGCAAGCCAGTCGGCTTGGAAGTGAAATCTACAATACAAATTGGCAAGGGGGGCGAGAGCCACAATGGCCACTCCGGCTGGCATCTAATCGCGTGCTTCCAGATTGAACCACAGACAGGAAATGTTCGCTTTATCCATCTCATGTTTGCTGTGTTAAATGGCCATAATCATCCTGAACCCGACTGGACTTACGTTGGCAGCAAGGTCAATGCGACCACAGGCAGCCGCCGCACCGAAACCTACAATACAACGCTTGCGGGCACGACAAAGCTTCGTGACGGTTCTGTTTTCCTCGACACAACAGCTGTGGATTTCAAACACTGGCGGCAGGGGCGCAAAGGAGTTGTTCCTCCTTACTCAATTTTTGCAAGTTCTTAACGCCGTTCAAACGATCGTCATCTTCGACAAATCCTCACGCGGCTTGTGCCACTTGAGTTTGAGTTTTTCCAGGGCAGTTCACAACTGCACGCATGGAAGAACAAGGTTTTTTTGACCACTCAAGTCATGTTGGACTAAAAGCCAACGGTGGCTTCACCTTCAAGGATTCCGCCCACGGAATCAGCGTCGGCAGGATGGTGGGATGCAGTTGGACGCCACGGGCAAGTTGGTCGGCGCGGCGCGCGAGCGCGGCATGGCCAGGGAGGCGCACGGGCGGTTTGCCCGCGGGCACGGGTGTTTCCGCGCAGAATTGGGCGAAGAAACCGGTTTCGCGCAGAAAGGCTTCGCGTCCGCCGAATTGTTCTGGATTGATGAGCTGCAGGAACACCGATGCGCCCCAGCGCGTTTCGCCGGTGGCGCGGCCATGGCCGCCTAGGGCGTTGGTAAGGGCTTCGACGAACAACCCCAAGGCAAAACCTTTGTAACCCAAATCCGTTCCGCCCAGCGGCAGGATGGCTCCGCCGCGATTGTTGAAAAGCACCTGCGGGTCATCCGTCGGTTGTCCTGCGCGGTCCACGAGCCACGGCCCGGGCAACCGTTCGCCTGCCGCCGCCAGCCGTTGACAAAGGGCGTTCGCGGTCGAGGCCGTGCTGATGTCAATGAGGACTGGTTCGCCGCCGGTTGGAATGCCGACGGCGAGCGGATTGGGACTGTAACGCGGTGCCGCGCCGCCGTGCGGCGTGACGGTGCGAGACTGCGGATCGGAGCACGTCAACAAAATGAAACAACCCGCGTCGGTGACCGGTTTGAGGTAAGTTTGAAGACAGCCGATGTGATGGCTGTGACGAATGACGACGGTGACGACCGGATGTTCGGCCAGACGTTCGCGGGCGATGTGGATGGCGTGCCGCACCAGCCACGGACCGGGCAGGTAATGCCCGTCCCATGTGAGCGCCGCGCCATGGTCCGCCACGACCATCGGCTCGCCGCGTTTTTCCATCGTATCATCCTTGAGCGCCTTGAGGTAGGCGGGCAGCAGGGCGAAGCCGTGGGTGGTGTGCCCGAGCAGGTCGCCCTCCAGCAACACTTCCGCCACATCGCGGGCACGGTCTTCTGCGAGTCCGGAACCAACGAGGAGCGCCTCGCCGAATTGCCGCAACGCCGCGGCGTCAAATCTTTCATTGCCCGGTTGTTTCATGAAATCGAACGCGTTGATTGGAGCAAATCCCAGGGCGGTCCGCCACGCGGAAATCTTTGGATGTGCTACACAGACCGTCCCGCAGGGCGGGACGGGACACCAAACCAATTCAGTTCGGCGGCCGGATATGGGCGCTACCATCAACTCCCTCGCCCCGCTTGAGCGGGGAGAGGGCTGGGGCGAGGGGATTTGAATTTAAACGCGCCACCTCTCGGCACGGGGCAAGGACATGGGTAACACTTGAGGGCATGGACATAGGTTACACATTGGGTAAGGATTTGGGGCTTTTCCACGGGCATGTCGTGGAAATCTATTTCTTTGGTTCAAGCGCGTACCGGCT
>JBAVOO010000070.1:0-68573 GCA_049692125.1 Verrucomicrobiia bacterium
GAGCTTCCTGCGGGCGGATATCCGCCCGCAGGAAGCTGGTCAAAGGAAACCAAATGTGTAACCTCTAACCAAAATAGTGTTACCGATGTATTGACCCACGAGTGTTACCGATGTTCTGACTGCGCCGCAATAACTTTAGCGTTTAGCCTTTAGCCTTCGGCCTTTGCTGCCCAGCAGGGGAAGAAAAGTGTCAAAATGAAGAACCGTTTTTGCTAACTTGGAGTCGAAGACTTAGGCGCGACCACATCAATTAGGATGATTTTCAATCTCCTCATATAGTAACCAATTTCAATAACAAATGTTTTTTGATTGGAAGTATCGGCTGGCTTGATGTCTCTTTTGCTCAATCGATCCAGATAGTCTTTTTCTTTGGCTTCGTCGCCTCGAATGCGCCAGACAAATGAGCTATGGCGAAAGAGCCGTAGCAGGCGTGTGGGATTGTCATCAGCCTCAAACACTCGCCATAGAGCCCCATGACAACGATCAAATATCGATCCGTTTGTGCCGCCATTGGTTACGGACAGCGGAACACTCCTCCTTTCCTGTTTCATTCCCATCGCGCCCGCCACGTTCTACGATGTTGTGGGTCGTGACCCGCAAAACGGCGAATCGGTGACCCTGCTGGATGCCGTGTCACAAACCTACACCACCACCGTGTTTGAGAACGGTGTTTGGGACAACGGCACACCAATACTGAATATCGGGCAGTCCGCCTTTTTCAATCTGGAACCTGTTCCTGAACCGGCCGTTTACAATCTGGTCGGAGCCGGCCTGCTGCTTCTGGCCACAGTCCGCAAACGCGTCTTCAAGTAGATTGCCGTTGGAAGATTTAATCAGCGGGAACCTGGAAACTTTACGGGGACAGCCACGTGAGGCAATGCCGGTGGTGCCTTTGCTGCAGCGTTGAGCCTGTGGCTCGAATGAATCGACGCACAGCGCCGACACTGCACCTTGGAGATTTCCAATACGGTAATTTGGCAGTCGAGGCCGTCGCAGCGGCAGACCGGGGAAAGGTGGAATTTCCCGTTGGCCCGAAAATCTCGCGTAAAAGGCTTCGCCACGCGGCCACGCCCCTTTACGGGGTCATAACGTGGGATAATCTTGCCCGGTTCGCGCCCGTTTATTTGACCGCCCGATATATCTTGCCCGTCCTGGTTTCTGGTGTAATCTGTGGTGCTAAGGGAGTATTGTTTACCAGGTGTCTGACTGCCCCTTTTCGGGGCTTTCCCTCTCCTCTTATTCCCTGCCCGGCCAAGCCGGAGCCGCAATGGCGGCTTCAAAACAAACGAAAGAACAGTCAACGAAAGCACAAAAGTATGTTTACAAACAAAGTACAAACCAATTCCCCCAACCGGGGTGCCGCGAAATCAACCCGGCAGAAGGCAACCCTGCCGTCCGATGCCGACATCGCCACCAAGGCTTACGAGATCTGGCTCGCCCGCGGACAGGAATCGGGAAATGACCAGCAGCATTGGTTCGAGGCCAAACGGCAGTTGCAACTGGTGTAAGTGTCCCGGCAACCGGGCGCCGGCAAAGCACGGATGGACTCGGATGGGCCAGACCCTCTGGCCGTCTGCGCTTCATTGTGCCCCTGGCCGTGCGAAACGGGGGCAGAAGATTCCTGGAACGCGCGACCGCGGGTCCCTGCCGGCGCAGGCAGTTTTTTCGGTGTGGAGGGAAAATAGTTCTGAAGCTGTCGCTGAGACGGCGATAATGGCACCGAAGATTTATCCGCGTCAACTCCGTGTTCGTTGATGGCTGAAGGTTGAGGCTTGATTGAAATTCACCGGCGCAACTCCCGGCGTCGGGAAAATTCGCAATGAAAAACCTTGCCCGCGAACCAGCGGCGTTTACTGTTTGGTCCATGTGCTTTTCCAGTCGTATCCGCGTTGTTTTTCCGGCGATATTGGGATTTGGTCTGGCGGCTGCATCCACCGGCTTCGCGCAATTGCCGGCCATTCCCACCGCGCGCGAGCCGGTCACCAATAGCTATCATGGCGTGGCGGTCGTGGATGATTATCAATGGCTCGAAGACGCGGCCAGCCCCGCCGTGCGCGACTGGACCCGCCAGCAAAACGAGCGCACCCGCGCCTGGTTCGACAGGCTGGAGTTCCATGATGGATTGGAGCAGGAGCTTTCGGAGTTGATTGCGGATGAATCGGCCAGCTACGGCCTGGCTGATTGCCGGGGCGGAGTCATCTTTGCCACGCGCTTCAAGCCGCCGGCGCAGCAGCCGGTGCTCGTCCGGCTGAAATCGGTTTATCCGCCCGCGCTGCGCAAGGTCGTGTTCGATCCCAACGCCTGGAACACCAACGGCACGACCGCGATGGACTGGTTGGCGCCGTCCACGGACGGGCGGCTCATGGCCGTCTGCCTCTCCGAGAAGGGCAGTGAAAATGGCGTGCTGCATTTCTTCGAGACGGAGACGGGCCGCGCGCTGCCGGACATCATTCCCGGCGTTCAGTATCCGACGGGCGGCGGCAGTGCTGCGTGGAATGCCGACGGAACGGGCATTTTTTACACGCGTTATCCGCACGAGGGCGAGCGACCGGAGGGCGACCTGCACTTTTACCAGCAAATCTGGTTTCACAAACTCGGCACGCCGGTCAGCGCCGACACGTATGAGCTGGGCCGTGATTTTCCGCGCATCGCGGAGATTGAACTCGCCGCGAGCGAGGACGGCCGGTGGCTCCTGGCCACGGTCGCCAACGGGGACGGCGGCGACTTCGCCCATTACCTTCGCGACGCCTCCGGGTCGTGGCATCAACTCACGCGGTTCGAAGACGGGGTCAAGGTCATCAAGTTCGGCAAGGATGCGGCGTTGTATTTGCTCTCCAAAAAAAATGCGCCGCGCGGAAAAATCCTGCGTCTGTTGCTCGCCGATCCTGACCTGGCGAAAGCCACCGTGGCCGTGCCGGAAGGCCGGGGTGTGGTGGACGATTATGCGCCGTCCGCCAGCGGGCTTTACGTCGCGGTGATGGAAGGCGGGCCGTCGCGCCTTTGTTTTTACCCAAAAGCCCGCGGTTCACCCATTGAGGTGCCGGTCCTGCCGGTTTCGTCGGTGGGCGAGCTGCACTGCTGGCACGGCGACGAACTGCTGTTTGCGAACACCAGTTTCCTCGTTCCACCCGGATGGTATGAGTGGGAACCGGGCTTGGCCAAGCCGCGTCCGACGGCGTTGCGGATGACGTCGCCGGCGAACTTTGACGACATCGAGGTGGTCCGTGAATTCACCACTTCCAAGGACGGGACGAAGATTCCGATCAGCATCCTGCGGAAGAAAGGCATTCATCTTGACGGACGGAACCCGACACTGCTCACGGGTTACGGCGGCTACGGCATCAATCTCACGCCCGCGTTCAGTTCCACGCGGCGCATCTGGTTCGATGCCGGTGGCGTTTATGCGGTGGCCAATCTGCGTGGCGGCGGCGAGTTCGGCGAGGCATGGCATCTCGCCGGCAACCTGACGCACAAGCAGAACGTCTTCGACGATTTCATCGCCTGCGCCGAACATCTCATCCAACGCAAATACACCAGCCCGGACAAACTGGCGGTGATGGGCAGCAGCAACGGCGGCCTGCTGATGGGCGCGTTCCTGACGCAACGACCGGATCTGGCCCGCGCCGTCGTTTCCCGCGTCGGCATCTACGACATGCTGCGCGTGGAACTGGACCCGAACGGCGCGTTCAATACCACGGAATTTGGTTCGGTCAAGGACGAGGATCAATTCAAGGCGCTCCACGCCTATTCGCCGTATCATCACGTGAAGGACGGCGCGGCCTATCCCGCCGTGCTGTTTCCATGCGGCGAAAATGACGGGCGGGTGAACCCGGCGCACTCGCGCAAGATGACGGCCCGGCTGCAGGCGGCGACGAGTTCCGGCCGGCCGGTTTTATTGCGCACCACGGCCACCGCCGGCCACGGCATGGGTTCCTCGCTGAAAGACCGCGTGGCGGAACAGGCCGACATCTACGCCTTTCTTCTTCAGGAACTCGGGGTGGACACCTCGCCGTGGACGTTCAAATGATGAAATTCGCAAAAATGCCGGCCGGGGAAAGGAGGAATTTCTCGTTGGTCTTAAAATCCCACGTAAAGCTGCGCCACGCGGCTGTTGATAGTTGCATCAAATCTGCCTGGCATGGTGGCTGCAGTGCGCGCCGAAGTTTTATCCCCGTCAAGCCGCCTCTGCCGTACTGCGAACCCGAACCTTTCCCGCAACAAAAGGCGCAGGTGCTCTGGCCTTGCAGGTCACGCGTGAGCCGTCCGTACGCTTGCTCGAATTCTCGAAGCCCAGGATCGGACCGGAACCTCTGGAAATAATTTCACGGATCGGATGTGGGTTCGGAGGGACAATCGGCGCGACGGAACAAAGGGTGCCACCACCGGAGCGGGCGGGTGGGGAGTGTATTCCAGCCACATCGCCCAAAGGAAGAGAGCGGCGATCACCGAAAGGCTGATCCCGATTTGCCAGATGTTTGACAGGGGAACCAATTGAACGATGGTCGAGGCGGCAACAACCAGCGGCAAATGGAAGGCAAAGACGGCCAATGAATGCCGTCCCAAAAGTGCGACGGGTGCCAGCAAGCGCGTCGGTACGCGCGGATTCCAAGCCAGCAAAAGAGCGGCCCAACCCGCGAAGTTGAGCAGCCGCAACGGCCCCAGCGTCCACTTGTCGATCCAGAGGAAACAATCAGGATTGAGCGACAAAAATCCGTGCCGCGCCAGAAAACCCGCCGCCGCGATGGGGGCTGAGATTGCCGCCAAGCCGAACCGCCATTTGCCGGGGAGAACCGGTCGTCGCAATGTGGATTCTCCGAAAGCCAGACCGCCGACCCAGACCAACTGCCAGGCCAATAAATCAAACGAACCCCAGCGCAAGGGGAGCAACCCCGACGGGTTGCTGATAAAGCGCGTGTCCAGTTTGAATTGCGCGGCGAGCCAGCACAAGGCCGAAACCGCCAGCACAATTCCCCAGCCGCGCCGGCGGGCAAGCGCGAGCAACAACGGCGTCACGCTCAACAGGATGATGTAAAGCGGCAGAATATCGAAAAGCGGCGGCTGATGGAGCAAAAGAGGAATCAGCGCCAGACTTCCCCAAGGATGAACGAGAAAATCATGAAAATGATTGGCCAGCGGCGTTATTCGACCGGCGAACACCCAAGCCATCAACACCACCGGCAAGATCACCGCCAGATGAATCAAATAAATTTGTCTGGCGCGATGCCAGACCCGGCGGGACATCGCCGACCAATCCGTCTGCCGGTACATTTTGCCATAGGCCAGACCCGCCAAGCAGGCGCTGAGGAAAATAAAGCCTTCGGCATCACTCATGAAACCCAAAGGCTCATGCAGAAAATGGGAAACCAGCGTGGGAACATGTACCGCAGCCACGGAGATCAACAACAGACCACGAATGGCATCAAACCGCATATCCCGGGTTGCCGCCGCCTTTGGCGGGGCCGCTGTCACTCCACCAATTGCCTCGGAGTAAAACAGAAATACGCGCATTAAAACCTCCATGCAAGCCCCCAACGCAACCCCAATGCCAAAGCCACTTTGTTTTCTTTACTCGTTTTTAATCAAGCATTTATGACTTTCCGGCCTGAATGCTTCGTCAGTTTTGATGACTCTTATTAAGCACAGCGGTCGAAACAATTCATTGTCCGATACGGGTAGTGTCCGACACTACCCGAACGGTGTTGCCTCTTTTCCAAAATCGTCTTTGAATTGTGGTTCAATGGATCCACGACCTTGAAATTGACTGTGGCGTCACGCTCTCCCGGTGATACCAGCCACATTGTGCAAGACGCCTGCCGCATCACTTTCAGAGCGGTATTGCGATGCAACCATTTCAACCAGCCGCGGCAACCGTGCGTGCACATGACAATCGTGTCCGCTTGCAAACGCCTTGCCGTCTCGACAATTGCCTCCGCCGGACGTCCCTCGCAAACGAGGATCTCCGCAGCCACCTGGTCGCCCAAGCCATCGGCCAACTGCTGCAACTGAAATTCCGCGCTACGACACAATTCATGGAGCAGGCGCGTGCGCTGAATCCCGCGCTCTTCGCCGGCAATATTCAGTTGCACGACATGCAGCAGCACCAGTTTGGCCTGGGATTCGCAGGCAAGGTTTCTGGCAGTTACGAGGGCCGCGTGAGAACTGCCCGAAAGCGCCAGAGGAACGAGAATGATTTTAGGCGCGAATGCGGAGCGGTCTTCGTTCCGAGCATCGTTCTCGCTTTGAAGGGAGTTCAGCGCCTGATGGCTCACATGAAATTCGTCACGACCCGGAACAAGGAGTGGCTCGGTATTCGTGCGGGGTTGAGTCAGGATGGTTTTCATACGTCTATTTTGTTTGTGAACTTGTTTCCACGACGCCGGACCTGGTTGTCACGACGGAGTTGTCGCGGTGACTTCGGTGGCTGAACCACCAGAAGAGAAGAAAGAAAACCGCGATCTGGATAACAATGAAAGCGGCGATTTTCGGCAGCAAGGGGACACGTGCTTTCCACAGTTGGGGAGGTCGCAGCCGTTTGAACCGCTCAGTCAACGGAACCTCGCTGTAGTCGTTCAACTCCGCCTTCATGGAGGCAGCCGAGGGGAAGCGTTTCGATGGGTTGCGTTCCAGCGCGTGCAAGATAATCTCCTCCATTTCGGGGGATAACTCCGGGTTCCGCTTGCGGGGCGGTTCGGGATCCCCGGTAAGGCGGGCATTCATGATGACGAACGGGTTGTCGCCGTCGTAGGGAGCAAAGCCGGTGGTCATTTCGTACAGCATCGCTCCCAAAGCGTAAATGTCGGTCCGGGAATCACCGCGTTTGCCCTGGACCCGCTCGGGCGCGATGTAGTCCGGTGTGCCCATCGGGGCAGTGAAGCCGCCAAACGTGAGCCGTCGCGCATTCTCGGATTTGGCAATGCCAAAATCCAGGATGCGAACAGTGCCGTCCGTGCAAAGCATGATGTTCTCCGGTTTCAAGTCCCGATGGACCACTCCTTTCCGGTGCAGGCAATCAAGCCCCTCGCAAATCTGGCTGACGATGCGCACGGCTTCGCCTTCCGGCAACCGCGTCTTTTCGTGGAGACGGGCAGCCAGGGTCTGGCCTTCGAGATATTCCATCACGATATAGGGCCGGCTTTTGTCCACCGCAGGGAACATTTTCAAAATAGATGGGTGGTCCAAAGTAAGGCCGATGTTCTCTTCGCGTTGAAAGCGGGAAAAGAAGCCCGGATCGCACTCGAACTGCAGCAATGGAACTTTCAAAGCCACCGATCGTCCTGTCTGACGATCCAAGGCCTCGTAGATCCACGCCATGCCACCGCGATTGATGACATCCAGAATCTTGAATCGCTCATCCAACACCTGGCCAACCTGAAGCTCGTTCGACATGGAAAAAGAGATGGGAATGTTTGATGATGCCCGGTGGTTTTCGAAACCGAACGCATGCATGGCTGTTCCTCCGTGAAAACGAGATTGCTGCATTAAAGGAGCAGTATCCGTCATCCGCCTGTCCGCGCTGCAAATGCTCATCGAGCTTTTCATGGAGGTACTATTTCACACAGGGCGATTTCCGGGTAATTAAGAGGCGACCAAAACGCGTAAAATTAATGTCAAGAGCCGGAATCTGACTTGCCCCACCTCCTTTTCGGCCTTTACGATTTTTTTACGGGATTTGGCTTTCATTTAATTCATGGCCGGAGTCGAGCGGGTTTATCCTTGTTACATGAAACGCAATGACGGCTGCTGAATGAAACCCAATCCGATCGCCTTGCTTATTGACGCTGACCGGCCGATCCGGCGCCTGCTGCGGGTCGTTTTGGAGCCGCACCATTACAAGGTCCACGAAGCCGAGAATGGCCAGACGGGGATAAAAGAGGCTGTGGCACGACGGCCGGATGTGATCATCCTCGACTTGTCTCTGCCTGATATGGACGGTCTGACCGTACTGCAGCGATTGCGCGAATGGAATCGAGAGCCGGTCTTGATTCTCTCGGCCCAGGATGGCGAAGAGCGCAAGGTGTCCGCGCTCGACAGCGGCGCGAATGATTACATGACCAAACCCTTCGGCTCCGCTGAATTGCTGGCGCGGCTCCGCGTCCTTCAGCGCTCGATTCCGGGCGAACCAGATGGCCCGCTGTTCATTCACGGCGACCTGCAGGTGGACATCATAGCCCATCGGGTTGCCCTTCGAGGTCGCCAGTTGGATTTTACACCTACTGAAGCGGCCGTGCTTTACATCCTCGTCCGGCATGCCGGAAAACTGGTTCCTTGCCGGCATCTGCTCCGCTGTGTTTGGGGAAACGACTCGGAAAACAAGCTCCACGATCTTCACGTCTATATCCGCAGTCTCCGCCAAAAGCTGAACGGAGCCGGCAACGAAAGCGTGATCCAGACCGTAGGCAGCACAGGCTATCGTCTCCTGCTTCCGACGGATTGCCAACACGCCCCTTCCGAATCAGCTTCGCCGGACATGAACTGCTCCATTGCCTGACCGGGTTCGCCTCCTCCTCCAGCCCGCGCAATTAACCCCTTGGAATTTCACTGCGATGGCCCCGATTGACAGGATAGGACCGTGCCGCTTGATGGAATTTTAACGCTTCTCCCGATTCTTTGAGTCCTTTTTGCACTTCGCTGTTGAGTTTTGGTCAACGTGGTCGTTGCACGCTTCGCCATTTTTTTCGACATCAAGTTTGAACAACAAAAAATCCCCTGTGACATAACCATTTACGATTTTCCATCCGGGGCGGGCACGGCTCCTGCAAAAGGCTTTGCGCAGTCAAACTGACATTGAGTGATTTGAGTTATGAAGACAATCGAGACCAAATGGTGTGAGAGTGAAGAAGCGGACTACGTTCTTTTTGCTCACCTAGTTTCCCCATCTTTACGATTTCTTTACGAAAATCGGTTTTCATTTAATTACCCGCCGGTGCCGGGTGGGGGCATAGTAGGCGCGTGAAAGGAACGGCACGTGTAAAAAATTATGAAAAAAATCGAAGTGATTATCAAGCCTTTCAAACTGGAGGATGTCAAGGACGCCTTGGGGGAGATCGGCATTGACGGGATGACCGTGTGTGAAGTGAAGGGATTTGGCCAGCAAAAGGGGCACACTGAAATTTTCCGCGGCAGCGAATACACCGTGGATCTTCTGCCCAAGATCAAGCTGGACATTGTCGTCACCGACGAAATGGTGGAACAGGCGGTCGCGGTCATCATCAGATCCGCCAAGACGGGAAAAATTGGCGACGGCAAGGTGTTCATTTCCGCGATTGAAGACGCCATTCGGATTCGCACGGAAGAAAAAGGAGACCTGGCAATTTAGAAAACAAAATTGAGTTTGGCAGCGCAATTAAACTGACATTGAGCAAATTGAACTATGAAGACAATTGAGATTATTCAGATCGTACTTTTCTTTGGATTGGGCATCGCACTGACGCCGCCGGTGGGCCGCTTCATGGCCAAGGTGTATAAAGGCGAGAGGACTTTTCTCCATCCGCTTTTTCATCCAATTGAGAAAGTCATCTACCGGCTGACGGGCATCGATCCGACCGAGGAGATGACCTGGTTGAAGTACTTCTGGGCTGTGTTGCTGTTTGCCACGGTCGGTTTCGCGGCGGACATGGCGATTTTCATGACCCAGCAATGGCTGCCGCTGAATCCGCAAAAGCTGCCCAACTGCTCCTGGCATCTGGCGTTCATGCAGGCCTGGAGTTTCACCTGCAACGCGGATTGGCAGTCTTACTCCGGCGAGACGACCATGAGTTACTTTTCGCAAATCTTCGCCATCATGGTGCATCAGTTTTTGAGTGGCGCCTCGGGGCTCGCGGTCTTGGTGGCGGTGGGCCGGGCGCTGAAACGGGCCTCGGTCAAGTCCATTGGCAATTTCTGGGCGGACTTGACCCGAGGCATGCTTTACTTCGTGATGCCGCTCTGCGTGCTCTGGACCATTCCGCTCGCCTGGCAGGGCGTTCCGCAAACGTTCAAGCCCTATCAATCCGCCCAGCTCCTGGAACCGTACACCACCCAGGTGCAGGCGACCGACGCAAAGGGGAATAACGTGACGACCAACATCCAGTTGGTGTTGCAGGTCCCGAAGCTGGATGCGAAGGGCCAGCCGGTCATGACCAACGGCGTTGCGGCGATGGTGGATATGCCGCAGGTGGATGCAAAAGGCGCGCCCATCATGACCAATGTGCCGGTCATGGTGGATGCGAAAGTGGACGCCCAACCCATCCCGGTCGGACCGGTGGCGTCGTTCGTCTCGATCAAGCAACTCTTCACCAACGGCGGCGGCTGGTACAACGTGAACAGCGCGCATCCGTTCGAGAATCCGACCCCATTTTCTGACTTTTGGGAAATGCTGGCGATCATTGTCGTGCCGATGGCCCAAGTCTATATGTTTGGCTTGCTGGTCGGTAACAAGAAACACGCCTGGACATTGTTCAGCGTCATGCTCGCCCTGTTTTTCCTTTCCTTCGTCGGCGCCTGGTACTTCGAGTCGCAGCCAAACCCGGTGACGGGCAACGCGCTGGCAAACATGGAAGGCAAGGAACAACGAATCGGGGTGATGAACAGCGTGCTTTGGGGCACCTCTTGCACTGCGATTGACAACGGCTCGGTCAATTCCATGCACGACAGTTACATGCCACTGGCCGGGATGATGCCGTTGTGGAACATCCTCGTCGGTGAAATGCTCTTTGGCGGCATAGGTTGCGGCATGTATTGCATGTTGTTTCACGTGATCATCACCGTCTTCATCGCCGGCCTGATGATCGGGCGAACCCCGGAATATCTCGGCAAGAAACTGGATGCGTGGGTCGCGACCTGGGCGGTGATTGGTGTGCTGATTCCGAATGCCGCGTGTTTGCTGCCAACGGCTTTGGCCGTCGAGATACCGCAAGGCTTGTCCAGCATGGCCAACAACGGGCCGCACGGCTTGACCGAAGTCTTATACTGTTTCGGTGAGGCGGCGAACAACAATGGCAGCGCCTTTGCCGGACTGAATGCCAATACGCCGTTCTACAACATCGGCGCCGGCGTCGTCATTTGGATCGGACGATTCATCCCCATCATATCCATACTGGCAATCGTGGGCCGGCTGGCTTCCAAGAAAACCGTCGAGGCTTCATCCGGCACGCTGCCGACTCATGGCTGGACGTTTGGCCTCACTTTGGCGGGAGTCATCACCATTGTCGCCGCACTGACGTTCTTCCCGGCGCTATGCCTGGGACCTATCGTTGAACATGGATTGATGCTGGCGGGCCGAATGTTCTAAGCCATCCAAAATTTTTCAACCAATACTCAAATATACTATGAGCACAAAAGTCGAATTCAAATACTCGGAATTGTTCCGCCAGGCGGTGATTGACGCGTTCAAAAAGCTGCATCCGCGCGACGAAATCAAGAATCTGGTCATGTTCGTCGTGTGGCTCGGCTCCATCTGGACGACGATCATCCTGTTCCTGCCCGGCCAGTTCAATCTGTTCAACATCCAGATTTGTTTCTGGCTGTGGTTCACCTGCCTGTTTGCGAATTTTGCCGAAGCGATGGCGGAAGGCCGGGGCAAGGCCCACGCCGACGCTCTCAAAAAAATGCGCACGAAGACCATGGCCCGCGCTCTGGTGAATGGCAAAGAAGTCCAGGTCGCCAGCTCGGATCTGAAAGTGGGCGACTATTATGTTTGCGAAGCCGGGGAATTGGTTCCCGCCGATGGTGAAATTGAAGACGGCATCGCCACAGTGGATGAATCGGCGATCACGGGCGAGTCCGCGCCCGTGGTGCGTGAAAGCGGCGGGGACCGCAGCGCAGTGACCGGAGGCACCCGGGTGTTGAGCGACCGGATCGTTGTGCGGGTCACCGCCGAATCCGGCAATTCGTTTCTCGACCGGATGATTTCGATGATTGAAGGCGCCCGCCGGCAGAAAACGCCAAATGAAATCGCGCTGAATATTGTATTGGTCAGCCTCACGGCGCTTTTCATCGTCGTCGTCTTCGTGTTGCCGCCTTACGCCCATTACAACGAAGCTCAGGCCGGCCAGAAGGGCGTGGTGTTGACTTCCATTCCGGTGCTGCTGTCGCTGATCGTTTGTTTGATCCCGACGACCATCGGCGGGCTTTTGAGCGCCATCGGCATCGCCGGCATAGACCGTTTGATGCGCCGAAATGTCCTGGCGACGAGTGGCCGGGCAGTCGAAGCGGCGGGTGACGTGGACGTGCTGCTGCTCGACAAGACCGGCACGATCACACTCGGCAATCGTCAGGCAACGGAATTCATTCCCGCTCCGGGCGTCAAAATGGAGGAGCTTGCCGAAGCCGCCCAACTCGCCTCGCTGGCCGACGAAACGCCCGAGGGCCGCTCCATCGCCGTGTTGGCAAAAGAGAAATATGGTTTGCGCGGCCAGGAAGTGGCCGAACGATTCGCGACTTTCGTGCCATTTACGGCGCAAACACGCATGAGCGGCGTGGACCTTTACGCCGAACCACAACTCCAGCCCGACATCCGGGAGCGCGGCATGGCCATGGCCGGCCGTTCAACCGCCCCCGCGGCGACGCAGTCGCTGGCAACCGAGTCTGCGGCACATCCAATCCGTTGCATTCGCAAAGGCGCAGCCGAAGCGGTGGCCAAACTGGTGAAAGAGCAGGGCGGATCGGTTGACCCAAGTGTGATGAACAGGGTGGATGAAATTTCGCGACAAGGCGGCACCCCGCTGCTGGTGGCCGACGGAGCCAGGCTGCTCGGGGTCATTCAACTCAAAGACATCGTCAAAGGCGGAATCAAGGAACGCTTCGCGCAACTCCGCAAGATGGGCATCAGCACGGTGATGATCACCGGGGACAACCCGCTGACTGCGGCCGCGATTGCCGCCGAGGCCGGAGTGGACGATTACATTGCCCAGGCGAAGCCGGAGGACAAGCTTGCCCGCATCCGCAAGGAACAGGAAGGCGGCAAGCTGATCGCGATGATCGGCGACGGCACCAATGACGCGCCCGCTCTGGCACAGGCCGATGTGGGCGTGGCCATGAACACCGGCACGCAGGCGGCGCGCGAAGCCGGCAACATGGTGGACCTGGACAGCAATCCGACGAAACTCATTGACGTGGTGGAGATCGGGAAGCAACTGCTCATGACGCGCGGCGCGCTGACCACGTTCAGCATTGCCAACGACGTGTCGAAGTATTTCGCAATCCTGCCGGCGATGTTTGGGCTGCTCTACGCCACCACTGTCGGTGGACGCGGCCCGCTGGACAAGCTGAACATCATGTATTTGCACTCACCGCAGAGCGCGATTCTCGCGGCGGTTATTTTTAACGCGCTGATCATCGTGGCGCTGATTCCCCTGGCGTTGAAAGGCGTGAAATACCGCCCGCTCGGCGCCGCAGTGATTTTGCGCAACAACATGCTGATTTACGGCATTGGCGGCATCATCGTGCCGTTCATATTCATCAAGCTGATTGATGTGTTGCTGGTGTTGGTTCACCTGGCGCCTTGATGTCGCTGATGCCGAAATTACAAACGAGGAAATATTATGATGAAACTTATTATCCAATCCGTAAGGCAGACGATTTTGTGGAGCATCGTGGCCGGAGTAATGTATCCGGTCGTCATGACGATCTTCGCGCAGGTTGCATTTCACAGCCAGGCCAACGGGAGTCTGGTGGAAAAGGACGGCAAGATTATCGGCTCCGCGCTGTTGGCGCAGCAGTTTCAGGGCACCAATTACTTCTGGCCGCGGCCGTCGGCCTGCAGCTATGGCACGGGGCCATCGGGCATTACGGCGTCCAGTGGCAGCAACCTGGGGCCAACCAGTGCGCCTTTGTACACGAACGTCATGAACAACATCGCGGCCTTCATCAGCGGGAACAACCTCCCGACCAATACGGTTGTGCCGCCAGATATGGTTTTTGCCTCCGCCAGCGGGCTGGATCCGCATATCAGTCCCAAAGCCGCGCGGCTTCAGATCGCGCGCGTCGCCGCTTCGCGCGGCATGAGCGAGGACAAAATCAAGACGCTCGTGGATCAATTCACCGAGCCGCCGCAGTGGGGTTTTCTCGGCCAGGCGCGAGTGAATGTTTTGCTGCTGAATGTGGCCCTCGACAAAGCCCAGGCCGAGACGAAGAAAGCCGAAACTGGCACACCATCCAAAGGCTGACGATGCGCGTGTGAATCGTTCATGAGTAAATAACCTCATTTTTCAAAGAGTGCGGGCTCCGAGGGGCAATCGGCGCGGCGAAACGAAAGGCGCCCCGGCGGAGCGGGCAGGCGGGGAGTATAATTCCAGCCACACCGCCCAAAGGAAGAGTGGACGGTCACCGAAGCGAATCCGAACATTTTGATGCTGAATCTGGCGCGGGGTTCGTTAAGATGAATTCGTGAACGACGGCGACCGCCCCAATCCCGATGCGCTGTTGAGTTCGCTGCAGCGCGAGGAGGCCGCGAAGAAACGCGGACGGCTCAAGGTCTTTCTCGGCATGTGCCCTGGCGTCGGCAAGACCTATGCCATGCTCGAAGCCGCGCGCCACGAACTCGCCGCCGGCCGTGACGTGGTCATCGGCTACGTTGAAACGCACGGACGCAAGGAAACGGACGCGCTCACCGAGGGCCTGCCGCAAATTCCCCGGCGCCAGCTCGAACATCGCGGCATCGCGCTCACCGAATTTGACCTCGACGCCACCCTCGCGCGGCATCCGCAGATTGTCCTCGTGGATGAACTCGCGCATACGAACGCCCCCGGCTCGCGTCATCCGAAACGCTGGCAGGACGTGGCCGAATTGCTCGACGCCGGCCTGGATGTCATCACCGCGCTCAACGTCCAGCACGTCGAGAGCCGCGCCGACACCGTCCGCCAGGTCACCGGCTCGGAGATTCGCGAGACGGTGCCGGACAGCGTGCTCGACGGCGCGGTGTTCGAACTCGTGGACCTCCCGCCCGCCGAACTCATCCAGCGTTTGCACGAAGGCAAGGTGTATGTGCCCGACCGCGCCGCCGCCGCCGTGCAAAACTATTTCCGCGAAGCCAATCTCACCGCCTTGCGCGAACTGGCCCTGCGGCTCGTGGCGGACCACGTGGGCGTGGACACGCGGGAATTTCGCCAGACGCAAATCAACGCCGGCGCGTGGAAGACGGGGCATTGCCTGCTCGTGGCGGTGGGGCCTGGTCCGTTTTCCGAACCGCTTATCCGCTGGACGCGCCGCATGGCCGACGGCCTTCGCTGCCGGTGGCTGGCCGTCCATGTAGAAAATCCACGTCCGCTGACGGAAGCCGCCCAGGCGCAATTGGAAAAAAATCTGGCCGCCGCACGCGAACTCGGCGCGGAAGTCGTCGCCACCACGGATGACGATCTCGTACGCGGACTGTTGCGCGTGGCCCGCACGCAAAATGCCACACAGATCATTGTTGGCAAACCGGCCGGCACCGGTTGGCTGGAATGGCTGCGCGCCAGCCTCCTGTTACGGCGGCTGGCGCGGGAAAGCGGCGACATTGACCTGCACGTCGTCCGCTCCGAAAAGACAGCCGGCACGCCCGCTGGGCGGATCTGGCATCGGGCGTTCGCCTCCAATTTGCAGCAATTCGTGTTCGCCGCCGGCGCGGTGGCTGCCACGGGCGTTCTGAATCTTGCGCTCATGAATTTCACCGGCCCGCGCGTGCCGGGACTGGTTTTCCTGCTCGCCGTGGTGCTGCTGGCGTTGAAGGTGGGCCGAGGCCCTGTACTATTCGCCGGCGCGTTGAGTGCACTGGCTTGGAATTATTTTTTCCTGCCACCCCGCTTCACGTTCGTCATTGCAACCGTTGAGGACGGCATTTTGTTCGGCCTCTATTTCGTCGTGGCGATTGTGCTCGGTCAGTTGGTGGCGCGTATCCGGCTGCAGGAAGAGGCCGAGCGCCGCCGCGAGGAACGCGCCACGGCGCTCTACGAAATGTCGCGCGACCTGGCCGAGGCGACTTCGCGCGACGAAGTCGTCTGGCAGCTCGTGGCACAAATAAACCGCAGTTTCAATACGCCCGTCGCCGTCGTGTTGCCCACGAACGACAAGCTCTTCGCCCATCCCGACAGTTCCCTGGCCCTTTCGGAAAAGGAGTTGAGCGTGGCCGATTGGGCGTTCCGCCAGCGGAAGGCCGCCGGGCGGTTCACCGATAATCTGCCCGGAGCGGAGGCGCTGCATCTGCCGCTGGCCACCGAGCGGAAGGTGTTCGGCATTTTGGCGGTGGGGTTTCCGGACAAGCGCCTGACGCTCGCGCAACGGGATTTGCTCGAGACGTTCGCGCGGCAGGCCGCGCTGGTGCTCGACCGCGTGGAACTCCGCACCGCCGCCGAACAGGCGCGCCTGCTGGCCGAATCGGAAAAGTTCAGCCGGACGCTGTTGAATTCCATCTCGCACGAATTGCGCACACCGCTGGCGGCCAGCACCAGCGCCGCCAGCGCGCTTGCCGCCGCCAAGGCCGCGACGCCGGAACAGCAGCGCGCGTTGATCGGCGAGATTCAGGAGGCCAATGCCCGGCTCAATCGTGTCGTGGGCAACCTGCTCGACGTGGCGCGGCTCGAATCGGGCCAGGTCCGCCCGCGCCTCGACTGGCACGACGCGCGCGATCTGGTGCAGACGACGCTGCGCGAATTGCAGCGCGAACTGGCAGCACACCCGGTAAAACTGGACCTGTCGACCGCGCCCCTGCTGGTCCGGCTCGACTTTTCCCTCGCGCAACATGCCCTCGCCAACCTGCTGCTCAATGCCGCCAACCACACGCCTGCCGGCACTCCGATCGAAGTGTCGGCGCAACTGGCGAACGACCAGCTGGCGTTGAGCGTCGCGGATCGCGGACCGGGCATCCCGCCCGAATGGCTGCCGCGCATCTTCGATAAATTTTTCCGCGCCCCCACCGCGCCCACCGGCGGCAGCGGACTCGGACTCACCATCGTCAAGGGTTTCGTCGAGGCGCACGGCGGAACCATCACCGCCACCAACCGTCCGGGCGGCGGCGTGATGTTCACCTTGAATTTTCCGCAACCCGAAAAGCCACCGGAGTAGTTGGCATCTGGCTGGAACTGCCGGAATTCAACTCGAATTCCGAAGCTGGCCTGAGCGTAGCTACGACGCCTCGTCGCAGAAAGGTGCCGGCGACGCCCTCGTCACGAGTTGCGGCGGTGGTTATGCCGCTGCCGAAAAAATGCGACGGGGGCGTCGCTCTCACCCTGTGGCGACGAGGCGTCGCAGCTACTTTCGGCTGGCCATCATGTCGCCCGTGCCAGACAGCGACGCGAA
This sequence comes from Verrucomicrobiia bacterium, assembly GCA_049692125.1. Classification (GTDB taxonomy): domain Bacteria; phylum Verrucomicrobiota; class Verrucomicrobiia; order Limisphaerales; family UBA11358; genus UBA11358. The sequence continues at coordinate 17,251 of JBAVOO010000070.1, forward strand.
CTTGCAAGCCGGTTGAAAACAACTACTCTCACGGCATGGCAAAAAAGGCCGCCGGGCAACAAATGTCATTATTCTGCTCAAAAACGGATTTGGTTACAGAAAGCGACGTTGAACAAAAACTGATTTACCCTCTGTTGAGTTCAACACAAGGTCTTGGCTATTTTGCTGAAGAGATAAAAACCAAATCCTACCTAGCACCAACCGATCTCGACAAGGGCGCTGGGCGGAAAGTTGGATATTATCCTGATTATGCCGTAATTTTATCTTCGCTTCCCGCGCTCATCGTCGAGGCAAAAGCGCCTAGCGAAAGTGTGGAGCAGGGATTCAAAGAAGCGCAGCTTTACGCACACGAAATCAACAAGCGTTTTCACAATCTCCCAGACAACGAACGCGAAAGCCGCCTCGCTGATGATCTGGCAAAATGGATTGATGACCCAAAACATCTGGTAAAAGGAGTGTTGAGATATTTCGGTGGTGATTGCGGAAACCGCCTGCACCGGGTGAAAGATTAAACACCCAAAACGAACTGTTCTCCGAAGATTGATACGTGATTTGGTTGATGGAAGAAAAAAATGAACGACGCCCTTAAACCGCTGGTGTTGATCGTGGACGACGAGCCGCAAATCCGCCGTCTCCTGCGTGTCACGCTGGAGGCGAACGGCTATCGCGTCTTCGACGCCGCGACCGGAGCGGACGGCATCGCCCAAGCCGCCCAACGCCGGCCCGACGCGGTTCTGCTCGACCTCGGCCTGCCCGATCTCGAAGGCATGGAAGTGCTGAAACGCCTGCGCGAATGGAGCCGCGTGCCGGTCATCATCCTGAGCGTGCGCGACCGCGAGGACGACAAGGTGTCTGCGCTCGACGCGGGCGCGGACGATTACGTGACCAAGCCGTTCAACAGCGCCGAACTGCTCGCGCGCCTCCGCGCCGTGCTGCGGCACGCCCAGCCGCAGGGAGCGGACGCGATTTTCCGCACCGGCGAGCTGGAGGTGGATTTGTCCGCGCGCGTCGTCCGCAAGCGCGGCCAGGAAATCAAGCTCACGCCGATTGAATATTCGCTGCTGCGATTGTTTGTGACGCACGCCGGCAAGGTTTTGACGCACCGCCAGTTGCTGACGGAAGTCTGGGGACCGAAGGCGGTGGAGCAAACGCATTACCTGCGCGTCCACATCGCGCATTTGCGCGAAAAGATTGAAGAGAAACCGTCCCACCCCGCACTCATCCTTACCGAGTCCGCCGTGGGATACCGGTTGCTGGAACTGGAATAAGGTTTGTGTCCGCAGCACCGGAGGCACGTCAGAATTCGGGCGTGAAGGATTTCTCCCCTTCCCCACCAAGCGGGCGAGGGAATGTGCCGGATGGAAGTTGGTTTAACGCTCGTCCTCACCCCAGCCCTCTCCTCCAAGGAGAGGGAGAATCGTCGTCAGTCTGCCGGCAAACCGTGAGTGATCAATACTCTCGCGTCAGGTGCGAAAGCTGTTCCTTCTCTCGGGGGAGAAGGTCAGGTTGAGGGCTGACCAAAAACATCATTCCGGAACACATTTCCACCGATGTTGTCGCGCATTTCTTTAAAATGCACCCATCCATGTTTTACGCCGGCTCAGCGATTTCGAGGAATCCTTGCAGATGGCGCACACGCGTCGGGTGGCGCAGTTTGCGCAGCGCCTTGGCTTCGATCTGGCGGATGCGTTCGCGTGTGACGTTGTACATCTTGCCGATTTCCTCGAGCGTGCGCTCGTAGCCATCGAGCAGGCCGAAACGCATTTCGAGAATCTTGCGTTCGCGTTCGGTCAACGTCGTCAGCACGTCGCTCAACTTTTCGCGGAGCAGGCTGTAGCTGGTCACTTCCGACGGATTTTCAGCCGTCTTGTCCTCGATGAAATCGCCGACGCTCACGTCGCCGTCGTCGCCGACGGGCGCGTGGAGCGAAACGGGTTGTTGCGCCATCTTGAGCAGCGCGTGGATGCGCGACACCGGCATGTGCATTTCATCGGCCAGTTCCTCCGGCGTCGGCTCGCGGCCCAGTTCCTGCGTGAGCTGCTTTTGCGCGCGCCAGAGTTTGTTCATGATTTCAATCATGTGCACCGGAATGCGGATGGTGCGCGCCTGGTCGGCAATCGAACGCGTGATGGCCTGGCGGATCCACCAGATGGCGTAGGTGGAAAATTTGTAGCCGCGGCGATACTCGAATTTCTCGACGCCCTTCATCAAACCGATGTTGCCTTCCTGGATCAAATCGAGGAACGACTGGCCGCGGTTCGTGTATTTTTTGGCGACGGAAACAACGAGGCGCAGGTTGGCCTCGGCCATGTGCGTCTTGGCTTTCAATCCGCGTTCGGCGGCGGCCCGCAATTCGCTGAACGTCTTGAAAAAAACGTCGCGCGGCATCCGCACAAATTGTTCAAGCGTCTGGATTTTGGCGCGTTCGGCCTCAATCGTAGCCCGCCGCTCGGCGGTCGTGCGCAACGCCTCAAGTTCCTGGATGTGTCGCAGGCTGGCCTGGAATTTTTCGTGGACGTTGCCGGCCACGACGATCATTTCCTCGACGACCTTTTGTTTGTAAAAAAATCTCGTGAAGATTTCCTGCAGCTTGAAGCTGAATTTCTTCAACTCGCGCTGCAATTTTTCCTTGCGGCCCTTTTGCAGGGCCTTCTGCCACATGAAATACTTCGCATCCACCTTTTGATCGAAGGCGCGGATCTTTTTGATGAGCTTGCGCAATTCGCGCAAATGGCCTTCGCGATTGGCGATTTTCTTGTCCACGATCACACGGTCGAAGCGTTCCTTCGGCGGCTCGGACAATAATTTTTCCGCGATGGCAATGTGTTCCTTCGCGGTGAACCCGAGGCTGTACACAATGCGTTTCATCTCCAGCTCGGCTTCCTCGATGCGCTTGCAAATCTCGACTTCCTGTTCCCGCGTGAGCAAAGGCACCTTGCCCATCTGGTTCATGTACATCCGGACCGGATCGTCGAGAATTTCCAGGCGCGCGTCCTCGTCCTCCTCCGCCGGCTGTGCCGGCTCGGCCGGCTTGGCCGCGCGTTCGGCCTCGGCCTGGTCCATGACGATTTCCACGTCGAGACTCCGCAGCTTGGTCAACAGCGCGTCAAGATCTTCAGGACTGAGATTGTCCGGCAAAACGTCATTGACGTCATCGTAGGTGATGTAGCCGTGCTCCTGCGCGAGGTGCAGGAGCGTCCGGACCGTCTCGGTCAGATCCACGGACGATTGAATGGGTGCCGAAGCCGCGGCGTTTACATGGCCGTTCTGCGGTGATTTCGACGGCGATTTAACCGCGGCAATAATTGTGCCAGTTGCGTGCGGCTTGGTTTTCTGCGGCTTCGAGGCGCCCCTGCGCGCACTGGAAATGACAAAACGCCGGCGCATCGGCACCGGCTTCATTCCGGCGCTTCGTCGGCTGCCACTTCGATGTTTGCGCGCCCCAGTACCCCGGAGCGTTCTTTTTCGCTTCGACATAAATTATAATTAGACCGGCCACGGCTCCTTTGGGTTCAGAAAAACTCAACAGTGCTCTTGCCCAACAAGCCACGCCGTTTCTGGATACAAAGGTGCCCTCACCCATTGAACTTCGGGAGAGCGCCCACACCAGAAGACCGACGCGGTTTCATGTTAGCCCCTTTTAGCCAAAACTCAAGAAGAAACCGTCTTCGGGATAAACTTACAACGCTTTGAGAATCAATTGCTTGTGATGATTAGCAATTCTGATTACCAGTCTTTTATTGGTCTATTTGGGCTTTCCGGCGGATTTTTTGGTTTTAATTGGAGAAATTGCTCATCGCCCTTTTGGGCATCCAACAACCGTTGCGCTTGTTCCGGCGACATTTCTTGAGCCGCCAGAGCTTGGTTCTGTCCAGTTTGGTCATCCTGTCTTCCTTCGGATTGCTTGCCTGCCGATTTTCCCAGCTGCTGTTCCTGCTGTTGTTTGTCATTCTGCTGGCTCGATTGATATTGCGCCTGCTGATTCTGTTGTTGCTGCTGTTTCGGCTGCGACTGTTGTTGGTTCTGCTGATTCTGCTGGTTTTGTTGCTGCTGATTCTGGTTTTGTTGCTGGTTCTGTTGCTGTTGTTGTTGCTGCTGGCTCTGTTGTTTGAGCAATTCTTCCAGCTTTTTCAACTTCACATCACTGGGATACTGTTTCAGCCCCTCTTCGACCGACTCCAGCGCTTGGGGGATGTTGTTGGAAATGTAAAAGTGCGCGCCGCTGTTAAAAAAATCATCGGCGGGCGCGAGTTGCGCGCAAGCAGTCTGCCATGACAACAACAGCAGGCTAAGGCTGATGAGGAGTGACAATCGCATCAATGTCCTTCAATTTTTTGATGTAATCCTGGAATTTTTTGGCGGCAATCGGATTGTTGAGGCCTTCCATGATTTCCAGCGCCCGGTGGTATTCGTTCCGACGGACTGCCTCGTCCGCCGCTTGCTTGGCCCTTCGCATCGTCTCGCGAAGCTGGGCAATCAATCCCATCTGCTTTTTCACGAAAGCCAGATTGTAGGCAACATCCGTGTCGTTCGTGTTCAATCCAGCCGCGTGCTCATAACTCTTGACCGCTCGCTGCCAGCTTTCTTCCAGCGCGTTCAAGCCTTCCGTGTCCGGCTCGAATTTAAGTTCGCCCAGGCGATACAGCGCGTTGCCCAGATTGTAATGCGCCTGCTCTTGCAGTTTCAAATCCGGCGACAACGTCGCCGCCTGAAAGTCGTTCAACGCCGCGTTAAAATTTGTCGCGCGATACGCCGCCGTGCCCGCGTTGAAGATCAGACGCAAGTCGTTCGTGTTCGCCTGGGCGAGCCGCTCAAATTCCTGCAGGGCGTTAGTGTAACAACCCGATTTGTATTCCTGCAACGCGCTCGCCGGCGACGCGGATGCGTTTCCGCAAACCGTCAACCCCAGCAATGCCACCAGCGTTGCGATCGGAACGCCGGGCACCGCCCCGGCCAGTTTCGTTGCCTGCCGGGACGGTGCCCGGCGCTCCGGTAAAAACAGTTCCGCCAGCAGCAACAACATCGCCAGCGCCAGCGGCCAGTGAAACTGCTCGTGATAACGCCGCACCAGCCGTTCCTTGCCTTCCGATTTCGGCAGTGGCGCGAGACCGCGTTCGTAAAGCGTGTCTATCGTGTTGGCCCCGCGCAACGGCAGATAAAAACCGCCCGTCGCGCCGGCAATTTGCTGGAGCAGCGCTTCGTTGAGATGCGACTTCACGACATTGCCCTGCTCGTCGCGGACATAATCCGAATTGCCGTTGGCATCCGTCACCCGCAGCAAATCGCCTGCGGCCGTGCCGATGCCGATGGTGAAAATTTTCAGGCCGGCCTTTGCCGCGTCCTGCGCGGCTTCGAGCGCGCCGGTGTCGTTATCCTCGCCGTCGGTGAACAGCACAAGCACCTTGTGATGATTGCCTTCCTTGAACGCGGTCAATGCGGTGTTGATGGCCGTGGCAATGGCCGTGCCGCCCTGCGGAATTGTATTCACATCCAGCGCCTGCACGCACTGTTGAAACGCCGTGTTGTCAACCGTCAGCGGACATTCCAAAAAAGCGTCGCCGGCGAACGCGACCAGCCCCATCCGGTCCGTGCCGGCCTTCTGCATCAATTCCAGCGCGGCGAGTTTGGCGCGCGCCAGCCGGTTCGGCGCGATGTCGGTCGCCAGCATGCTCTTGGAGGTGTCCACCGCCACCACGATGTCCAATCCGCGCTGCTCGACTTCCTGCAAATCAAATCCGCGCTGCGGCCTGGCCAGTGTGATGACCAGCAATGCCACCGCGAATATCAGACATCCGAACCGAATTTTCTGCCGTGTGGGAGAAATGCCGACCGTAAGCGCAGCCAGCAGCCGCGCCTCGATAAATTGCACCAGCAACTTTTGCCGCGTGCGCATCGCCCACCAGAAAAATGCGAGCAGCGCTGGCGGCAAAATCAGCAGCAACCAAAGAATTTGTGAATGCTCGAACGTCATCTTCCAATCGTAAATCGTAAATCGTAAATCGAAAATTTCATGGCAACCTCCGGAATATGGTTTGTCCCAGCGCCACTTCGACCAGCAGCAGCGCCAGCCCACACGACACGAACCACGGGAATAATTCGTCGAATTGGGCGAATTTATTGATGACCGCCTCGGTTTTTTCCAGCTTGTCTATTTCGGCGTAAATGGCCTTGAATTTTTCGGCGTTGTCCGCGCGGTAGTATTTGCCGCCGGTCATCTGCGCGATTTGCTGCAACGTGTCCTCGTCCGGCAGGTAGCCGGGCGGCAGCCCCATCGCTTGGACGATCTCGCGGTTGCCGAGGCCGATGGTGTAAATTTTTACGCCGAGCGCCTGGGCCGCTTTTGTCGCCGTGATGGGGTCAATCTTGCCGGAATTATTCCCTCCGTCGGTCATTAAAACGATGATTTTGCTTTTCGATTTCAGATCTCGCAACCGGTTCAGCGCCGTGGTGATTCCATCGCCAATCGCGGTCGCATCCGAATTGATCGAGCCGATGCCGAGCCGGTCAACGTTTTCGAGCAAATAGTCGTGGTCCAGCGTCAACGGCGCGGCGATGAACGCCTGCGCGGCAAAAACCACCAAGCCGATGCGGTCATTTGGCCGCCCTTCAATAAATTCCTGAAGGACAGGCTTGGCCATGTTGATCCGACTGATCTGCCGTCTGTTTATGATATAATCCCCTGTGTTCATGCTGCCCGACAAATCGAGCGCGCAGACGATGTCAATGCCACTGGCCTTGACCGTGGTCTGGCTTTTCATCAAACGCGGCTGGGCCAGTGCCACAATGAACAACGCCAGCACCAGCCAGCGCAGCGCCGCCAAAAATGCGCCGGCGCGCGAACGCCGGGCCCGCGTCAAGCCTTCCACCAATCGCACCGCCGAATAAAGAAACGCGGGCGGCTGGCCGCGCCGTCCCTTCAGCCATGCCAGCAGCGGCAGCAGCAGCAACAGCAACAAAAAATATGGATGGGCGAAGGTCATGCGGACACCATCTGACTTTGGACTGTGGACTCCGGACTTTGGACTTCGTGTGGTTCCGTTTCTTCAACGAGCCGCAGGGCGGAACCATGAAGGTCGCGTAGCTCCGGTTCGCGCGGTTCATACTTGGCAAATTTCACCAGGTCGCAGCACTCCAAAAATTCACCGAGTTTTTCCTTCTGTTCCGCCGACAACAAATCCGTGTCCTGCAATTCGTGCAGAAATTCCTCGGTCGTCCGTTCTGGCGCGCGGAAGCGGAACCGTTCTTCGAGATAGGTGCGGATCGTGTCGGAGACCAGAATACAGAACGATTTTGGCTGCGCAATGAGCGCCAGTGCCTCCGCCAATTTTTGTTTCGCGCGGACGTGCGCGGGCACGGGTGGCACGACCAGAATCTGGGAACGCCGTTTCTGCCACCAATCCCAAACGAAAAATAAAATGGCCACGACGGCCAGCGTGCCGAGCATCCACCACAGCCATTCCCAGCCGGTCGGAATTTCCACCGGCGGTTTGATGTCGCGGATGTCGTTGGCAACGGCGTTCGTCATGGTTTAATTTTTGTAGGAGCCGACGTAAGGAGGCTCTGACTTTCCTGTTCAAGAATGAGACTCCTCACGTCGTCTCCTACAAACAAAAGAGTGGTTTTCATCCGCGCAATCTCCGCTTTTCCCGGTTTTCAAAAAATTTGCCCAAGGCCGCCGAGTAAGGTTCGTCCGTGCGGAGTTGAATGGTGTCCACGCCCGACGAGCGAAACTGCCGCGCCAGGTCGTTGCGCTGTTTTTCCTGCCGCAACGCAAAGGCATCGCGGCTGGTGGCGTGGCCCGTGTTGAGTTCCACAATTTCGCCCGTCTCAGCGTCTTCCAAAATCAAACGGCCAAGCGCGGGCAATTCGAGTTCGTAGCGGTCCGTGATTTGCACGGCCACGACATCGTGCTTGCGATTCGCAATCCGCAACGCGGTTTGGAGTTCGGGCGGCAACGGGGTTGTAGAACGTGCTGCCGGCATCCTGCCGGCAGAACCAATTCGAGTTTGACCTTCCGGCAAGATGCCGGAAGCACGTTGCGGCGGCGTAATAAAATCTGAAATGACGACGGCGATGGCGCGATGCGGCAACACGCGGCCCATGAATTCAAGCGCGCGAACCAGATCCGTCCCACGCCGCTTCGGCTCAAAAAACAGGACTTCGCGGATGACTCGCAGGACGTGGCTGCGGCCTTTGCGCGGCGGGATGAATTTCTCGACTTCATCGGTGAACAGCAACAGGCCGACCTTGTCGTTGTTGCGGATGGCGGAGAAGGCGAGCACAGATGCAATTTCGGCAGCGAGTTCGCGTTTGGATTGCGCGCGCGAGCCGAACAGGCCGGAGCCGCTCACATCCACGACGAGCATGAGCGTCAGTTCGCGCTCCTCGACGAATTTTTTGATGAACGGATGGTTCATCCGCGCGGTGACGTTCCAGTCAATCGCGCGCACATCGTCGCCGGGCTGGTATTCGCGCACCTCGTCGAAGTTCATGCCCTGTCCTTTGAAGACGGAATGGTACTGGCCCGCGAGTGTTTCGGTCACGACGCGATTCGTGCGAATCTCGATCTGCCGGATTTTTTTGAGAATCTCGCGGGGAATCATTTTTGAAAAATCTGTTTTGCCTCCGGCGTGCCGACAAAACGCCAGTGCCACGGTTCGTAATTCACTCCGCGTGGATTGTTGCGCGGAAAAGATAATTCAAAGCCGAAACACGCCGCGTTGACTTGCAGCCAATGGAACGCCGGCGTTTCCTCAAAAGGCGGTTCAACATCGCAAGCCGGGTTGCCTTCGTCTCCCAAGTCCACAACCAAACCCGTGTGATGTTCCGAATGTCCGGGACGCGCCACCCAACCAACGGCGGCATCTTCCGAACCGTATTTCGCCACAGCTTTCCGGAAGAGCGATTCCTGATACGCGATGGTACGAAGGCCGGAAATTGGAGTAATCGCCACGCCCGCGGCACGAGCTTGAGTGATTAAGTTGAGCAAGGCCTCAGCAGCGTCTGCACGCAACTTAACTTCACGGCCTGTTTGCCGATACTTGCCCACAACAACCAATTCAGCTTCCGCAGGTTCTTTGTAAAGTGGATGACTTGGTGTCATTTATGGAACAGGCAACTCATCAAAAATCTTCTGGATGATGATTTCGCTCGTCTTTTCCTCGGCCTCGGCTTCGTAGGTAATGGCGACACGGTGGCGCAGCACGTCCATGCCGATGCTTTTTACGTCCTGAGGCGTGACGTAGCCTCGGCCTTTCAGGAACGCATAGGCCTTGGCCGCCAGCGTGAGATTGATGGTCGCGCGCGGCGACGCGCCGAGCTGGATGAAGTCCTTCACCGCAATCTTGTAGTGGTCCGGGTCGCGCGTGGCGCAGACGAGGTCCACGATGTATTCCTTCACCTTGTCGTCCACGTAGATGTCGTTGATGACTTCGCGGGCTTTGAGGATTTGTTTCGACTCGACGACGGCGCTCGCGGTGGGCGTGCCGCTGGTGCGCGCCATGAGGTCGAGAATCTGCCGCTCCTCGGCACGCGACGGGTAGCCGATTTTCAATTTCAACATGAAGCGGTCAACCTGCGCCTCGGGCAGCGGATAGGTGCCTTCGTGCTCAATCGGATTCTGTGTGGCCAGCACGAGGAACGGTTCTTCAAGCCTGAACGTCTGTTCGCCGATGGTGACCTGCTTTTCCTGCATGGCTTCGAGCAAAGCGCTTTGCACCTTGGCGGGCGCGCGGTTGATTTCGTCGGCCAGGATAAGGTTGGCAAAAATGGGGCCTTTGCGCGTGGTGAAGCCGCCGGACTGCGGATTGTAAATCTGCGTGCCGATGACGTCGGCAGGCAGCATGTCGGGCGTGAATTGCAGCCGGGAAAACTTCACGTTGATGGTGGCGGCGAGGGATTTGACGGCGAGGGTCTTGGCGAGGCCGGGCACGCCTTCGAGGAGGACGTGGCCGTTGGCGAGCAGGCCGATGACCAGCCGCTCGGTCAGATAATTCTGGCCGACGATGACCTTGCCCAGTTCGTTAAACAGCGGGTGCATAAAGGCGCCCGCTTCCTTGACTGCGTCGTTGATGGCGCTGATTCCAGTATTCATTTTTGTGATTTTATTGACAGATGGACAATGAATCCAGCTTCTGTGTTCAAGGAAATTTTAGACGTAGCAGCCGACGTAAGGCGGCTCATTCTATGCGAAAAAGTTGGAGCCTCCTTACGTCGGCTGCTACGAAATCAGAAACGCCGTTTCGCCCCGGCAACGTCCTGTGCGATCTGGGCTTTCAGTTCTTCGAGCGAACCAAATTTCCGCTCGTCGCGGAGCTTTTCTCCGACTTCGATTTCCAATTCCTGGCCGTAAAGGTCGCCGGTGAAATCGAGCAGATGCGCCTCGACGCGGAGTTGCGGCCCACCGGTCGCCAGCGTTGGGCGGAAGCCGATGCTGAGGGCGACCGGTCGCGATTTTTTTCCGATTTTGGCGAGACCAAGGTAAACGCCCTTGGGTGGCAGAACCAAGCCCGCCGTGTCGAGATTCGCGGTCGGAAAACCGAGTTTACGGCCCACACCATCGCCCGCAATCACGCGGCCGGCAATCGCGTAAGGCCGTCCGAGCATCTGGCTCGCGGCATCAAGATTGCCGGCGCGAATGGTTTCGCGAATGCGCGTGCTGCTGACGATTTGATTGTCGAGGGACACGGCGGCCAGTCCGTGAACAGCGAAACCCAGTTCACCGCCGAGTTTTTCAAGCAATGCGACATTGCCGCTGCGTTGGTGGCCAAAAACGAAATCCGCCCCCACGCACAGGCTTTGGATTTTTCCGGGGTCGCGGGCCAGTCCACGGATGAACGCCTCGCCGGTTTGCCCGCTGAAAGCGCGGTCGAAATGAATCAGCAGCAGCGTGTCCGCACCCAGCAATTTAATCGCGCTCAGTTTTTGCGGCAGCGAATAAATCAACGGCGGCACGCGATCGGGCAAAACGACAACATTAGGATGCCGGTCAAACGTGATCACCAGCGCGATGGCATCGTGCTGGTGCGCATCAGCGATGGTCTGGCGGATGATTTGCTGATGGCCGAGATGAACGCCGTCAAAAACGCCGATGGCCAGGCAGACCTTGCGGTTGCCGGGCTTCAATTCATTTGCGGCATGGATGATTTTCATGTTTCTCAACGTGCTGCCGGCATCCTGCCGGCAGACCAAATCTTTTGCATGGCTCAAGGCAAACAAGTTTAGAGCTTCCGGCAAGATGCCGGAAGCACGTTGTTACGAACCACCAGCCAGCTTCAAAAACGGAATCACTTTTTTCTCCAATTCCGCCGTCGTCAATTTCAGGACATCGTCCAGCTTCGTCGCGTCGGCCACGTCAAACTTGCCGGAAATGTTGCGGCGGAGCGCGGCCAAATGCGCGCCACAGCCGAGTTTCTGGCCGAGTTCATGCGCGATGCTGCGGACGTAAGTGCCCTTGGTGCAAGCAATGCGGAATTGGCCGAGCGGCGGTTCATAATTCATGAAACGGCAATTGTAGATGTGAACCAGCCGCGGTTCGCGCGCCACCTCGATGCCTTTGCGGGCGAGCTTGTAAAGCGGCACCCCTTTCACCTTGATGGCCGAAACCATCGGCGGCGTCTGCATCTGGTCGCCGATGAATGTGGCGGCGGCTTCATTCAACTGGTCGAGCGTCAACGGCGGCACCGGCTGGGTGGAAGTAATCTCACCGTCGGCATCGTAACTGTCGGTCGCCTCGCCGAACTTGACGGTGCCTTCATAGACCTTGTCGTCGCCCATCAGTTTTTCGGACAGCTTGGTGCCACGACCGAGCACGATGATGAGCAAACCGGTGGCATTGGGGTCGAGCGTGCCGCAATGGCCGACTTTTTTGATGCCGAACCGGCGGCGAATCGCGTCCACCACATCATGCGAAGTCGGACCGGCGGGCTTGTCAATCAGGATGGCGCCGTCAAGCGGTGAAAATTCTTGCATAACTAAAGTCTGCTGTTTTCCCAAGACCAACCAGGCCTTCTAAAATTTTTCAGGAGGTCAATCGTATATCCACGGATATCTTCCGTCGGAAGACCGGTATTGATGGCAAAATTTTGCAAACAGGTTTCTACTTCCATAAAAGTTGAATAAAATGGATTTTCTTTGAGACGCCCCCCTAACCAGTCGGCTTCGAGCTTTGCTCGAAAATTTTCTTCAAGCGGCTTCCAGTCTCGAACTAAAGAAAAACCATACTGAAGCAACTGATCAGAATGCAATTCCTGTGCTGAACGGTCGAAGAAGTTCATTGCATGGAGCCGCAAATCATGGGAAATTTCAGCCAAAGCAATGCTCAATTCTTCTTTTGAATTTCCGTAGGCATACCATGTTTGTTCTGCTCTCAATGAGTTTTTTCCATGTTTTACAAAGGCGAGCCCTTTGGCTTTAGCTGTTCGCCAAGTCAGTTCTCCCTTCCAAAACGGGTCATAAGTTGTGGCAATCTCTAAAGATAAAACGCATCTCGATCTATCTTTTACAAATAAAATAAAATCATACAAACCATCGGCGTGAAGTCGGCAAAAATTGTAACAAATGGATTCACTTGTCCAAGCGAACTTAAAGTCCGGATGGTTTGTTTCCATATGAGAAACAAGGTCTTTCTTTATTTGCATGACCGGAAATTACTCCGCCAAATTGAGCGCCCGTTTGATGGCGGCGATGACTTTGCGCTGGACGGACAGTGGTTTGCCAGGAATGCGCGCGCCCGCCGCCGCCGGATGTCCGCCGCCGCCGAATTGCGCGGCGATTTCGTTCACATTCACCCGGTCGCTCTTGGAACGGAGGCTGATGCGGGTCAGTCCGGGTTCCATCTCTTCAAAGACGCACGCGACAACGACCGGCTCGATGGCGCGGATGTGGTCAATGAGCCCTTCGGTGTCCGCGCTTTCCGCACCGGTGCGGGCGAAATCAATTTTCTTGAGCCAAAACCACCCGATGCGGTCGCCATGGGTCAGACGAAAACGGCTGTAAATGTGTTTGAGCAGCCGCGCGCGGGAGAGCGGATAAGATTGGTAAACCTCGTCGCAAATTTTCGCGAGGTTCGCGCCGCGCGTGACGAGTTCCGCCCCAACGTGAAACGTGCCGGGCCGCGTCGTGGAGTATTGAAATGAGCCGGTGTCCGTCGAGACGGCGGTGAACAGGCAATCGGCAATCGGCCTGGTGATCGGCCAGCGCGCGACTTTGAGCAGACGGTAAATCAACTCGCCGCAGGAAGGCTCGCGCGCGGAAACCCAGTTCACGTCGGCATAGCGCGTGTTGCTTTCGTGATGGTCAATGTTGATGAAAACTTTCCGGTGCGCGATGCACTTGCCGGCTTTTCCAAGGCGCTCGAAGCTCGCGCAATCGGCGGCAATGACACAGTCGAATTTCATCCCGGCCTTTGGCTTTTGCATGAGACCGTCCCGGTCGAGGAACTTGTATTTCTGCGGCAGGCAGTCCTCGTTCCAGCAAACGACCTTCTTGCCTTCGTTTTGGAGCGCCAGCGTGAGGCCGAGCTGCGAACCCGCGCAATCGCCGTCGGGCCGGAGGTGGCCGACGACGCAAAAAGTTTTGTTTTCGCGGATGACTTCGAGGATGCGATCAATGATTTTCGGATAACTTTTCATCAGCAATGGGTGGGGCGGGTAGTCCTTCCGCCTTCGCGGCGCGCCAAAGCGCCGCTTCGGCGCGACGGCGGCTGCCCGCCGCTCGTCCACAAACCAAGGACGGCGCGCACGGAGTGACGCGCCCTGCCTTCAAAGTGGTTGTAGGACAGAAACATTTTCACTCTTCGGAATCCTGTGCTACAGGCGCGGCTTTTTCCAATTCTTCGATGATTTGCAACACACGGTTGCCGCGCACGATGGAATCGTCGAATACAAATTTCAGCGTCGGCGTGTATTTCAAAACGACGGCCCGGCCGACGAACCCTTGAATGCGGATGCGATGCTCGTTGAGCAGTTGAAAGCCGCGCTTTTGCTGGTCGGGATTGCCGAGGATGCTGATGAAAACCGTCGCCGACCTGAGGTCGCCGGCCACGTCCACGTCGTTGACCGTGATCAGGCCGGCCTCGTTGACGTGAAATTCGCGGCGGACGGCCTCGCCGATTTCGCGCTTCAAAAGTTCGCGCACCCGCTGGATTCGAAGGGATGGCATGGGAGATTGGAATTATTGGAGTATTGGAGTATTGGAGTACTGGAGTACTGGAGCATTGGAACATTGAGCCGGGGTGTCATCCCCATCACTCCACCACTCCGTCACTCCATCACTCCATGTGGTTTTCATAATTTTGCCGCGACTTTCTCAGTCGTGTAACATTCGATGGTGTCGCCAATTTGGAATTCGCTGTAGCCCTCGACGCGGATGCCGCATTCCATGCCCGCGCGGACTTCGTTGACTTCGTCCTGAAACCGGCGCAGCGATTGTATGATGCCTTCGTAAATGACATCCTTGCGGCGGCGCACGCGCATTTTGCCTTTGACGATGCGGCCATTCGCGACCATGCAGCCGGCGACCGGCACGCCTTTGGACAATTCAAAAACCTGCCGCACTTCCGCCGAGCCAACGATGCTTTCCTTGACATCCGGTTCAAGCAATCCGGCCATCGCTTCCTTCACCTGGTCAATCAACTCGTAAATGATCGCGTAAAGCTTGATCTGCACGCCTTCATGTTTCGCCTTTTCGGCGGCGGTGCTGTCCAGCCGCGCGTGAAAACCGAGGATGACGGCGTCGGACGCGGACGCCAAAGCCACGTCGTTTTCGGTGATGGTGCCGACGTCGCTGTGAAGAATTTCGAGTGTAACCTTGTCGGACTCGATTTTCTTGAGCGCCTCGACGATGGCCTCGACCGAGCCTTGCGCGTCGGCTTTGACGACGATCTTGAGCGCCTTGCTCTGCGCTGCCGCCAGCGAAGCGAACAAATTTTCAAGCGTGACTTTCGAGCGATTCTCCAAATCCTGCGCTTTGGTTATGTTGGCGCGCTGTTCGGCCAGTTCCCGCGCGGCTTTTTCGTCCTCCACCACGCTGAACTCCAGGCCCGCGTCCGGCACGCCGTTCAAACCAAGAACTCTCACCGCAACCGATGGCCCGGCTTCCTTGAGTCGCTGGCCCTCTTCGCTGATCAGCGCGCGGACGCGTCCGTAAAACTCGCCGCACAGGACGATGTCGCTGACGCGCAACGTGCCTTTGCGCACGAGCACCGTCGCCGTCGGACCGCCCGGCTCAACGCCGGATTCAATGACGTTGCCCTTGGCGCGGCGGTCGGGATTCGCCTTGAGTTCGAGCAACTCGGCCTGGAGCAAAATCATTTCCAGCAGTTTGTCCACGCCCTGCTTGGTGAGCGCGGAAACATCCACAAAAATCGTGTCGCCGCCCCAATCGTCGGGAACCAGCCCCTTGTCCTGTAACTGCTGGCGAACCTTCATCGGGTTCGCATTCGGATGATCGCACTTGTTGACCGCGACCAGAATCGGGACTTTGGCGGCTTTCGCGTGGCTCAACGCTTCGAGCGTTTGCGGCATGACGCCGTCGTTCGCGGCAACGACGAGCACGACGATGTCCGTGACGTTCGCGCCGCGCGCGCGCATGGAACTGAACGCCGCGTGGCCGGGCGTGTCGAGAAAGGTGATTTGCGCCAGTTCGTTTTTGCGTTCCGGGTGCGGCACGGAAATCGTGTAAGCGCCGATGTGTTGCGTGATGCCGCCGGCTTCACCCGCAGCGACGTCTGACTTGCGGATCACATCGAGCAATGTCGTTTTGCCGTGGTCAACGTGACCCATGATGGTGACAACCGGCGCGCGCGGTTTGAGCTGTTCCAGTTTGTCCTCGACGTCGAGTTCAACTTTTTTGACCGGCGCGTGAACCACCCCGCCGCCGCGCTCGCGTTTTTCCACTTCAAACCGGAAACCATATTTCGCGCACAGCTGCTGGGCGATTTTTTCGTCAATCGCCTGGTTCACATTGGCAAAAACGCCTAGTTCCATCAAATCGGCGATGATCTTGAACGGCTTCTGCTTGAGTTGCGTGGCGAGTTCGCGCACGACAATCGGTGGTTTGATGACGATGATTTCGCCGGTCGCGGGCGCGACAAATTTGGGCTGCGGCGCGGCGGGTTTGGCGGCTTCGCGCGATGGGGGCGCCGTTTGATGACCGGCGGTTGGACGGTGAGCTTGTCTGGGTTCCGTTTTTTGCGGCGTGCTTTGACGCGCCGGCGGAAGTTTGACCGAACCTGCCTTGTCGCCAGTGCGCGGCGGCGGGCGTGTCGGCAATTGAATGAACCCGACTTTTTCGCCAACCTTCGGTCCAGCCGGTTTGGGCGGTGGCGGTGGCGGTTTGGGTGCCTCAACGACCGGCGGTGGTTCTTCTTTGACCTCCGGTTTTGGCGGTTCCGGCGGCGGCGTTTTAATGACGACAATGGGTCCGCTGGGGGCGGCTTTTGGCGCGGGCGGCGGTGGCGGGGCGAGTTTGGCGGCGAGCTCGGGGTGGTCTATGCAGAGTTGCTCTTCGAGATACTCGGCGCTGATTTTATCGAGCGAACTGGACGGAACCTTGGCGGCGGCAATGCCCAACGACCTGGCTTTGGCGATAATTTCCTTGTTCTCCAAGCCAAGTTTCTTCGAGATGTCGTAAATCCGAACGGGCATATATTTTTATCTTCGCTAAACCGCACCGGTTACCGTGCCGGTCAAAAAATTTTCCGGCGGCATTCATCAGGCCACCGCGGTAGCAGGATCATTTCCGCCAAGCTGAATCTTCCGGCTTTCGGCTTCGGCACGCGCGGCTTTCAAAATTTCCGCCGCCTTTTCGCCGATTTGCGGAATGCTGCTCAAATCACTTTCGTCTGCGGACAGCAAATCCTCGATCCGTGTCAAACCGGCATGCACCAGCGCGTCGGCCTGTTCGCGTGAAACACCCGGAATAGCGGCGAGTAATTCAACCGCTTCAGCGACCTTTTCCTCAAAGCCCTTGGTGACAACAACTTCGGCGTCAATGTCCACTTCCCAGCCGGTCAGCTTGGCCGTCAGGCGCGCGTTCTGGCCGCGCTTGCCGATGGCGAGCGAAAGCTGGTCTTCCGCCACCAAAATTTTCACCCGCTTGCGCGCTTCATCAATTTCAAAGCCCTTGAGCTTGGCGGGCGAAAGCGCGTTGGTGACGAACGTCCGGACGTCCGGCGACCACGGGATGACGTCCACTTTTTCGTTGTTCAGTTCGCGGACGATGTTTTTCACGCGCTGGCCGCGCATCCCGACGCAAGCCCCAACGGGGTCCACTTTGCTGTCGCGCGAATAGACGGCCATCTTCGTGCGAAAACCCGGTTCACGCGCGACGCCTTTGATTTCAATCGTGCCGTCGTTGATTTCCGAAACTTCGAGTTGAAACAGTTTGATGACAAACCGCGGGTCGGCGCGGGACAAAATAATTTCCGGCCCGTGCGGGCCTTCTTCAACAGCCTTGACGTAGCAACGGATGCGTTCGCCGACCTGATATTCCTCAGTGGGCACGCGCTCGCGGTTTGGCAGCAGCGCCTCGTATTTGCCCAAATCCAGAATCACGTCCGAACGCTCGAACCGCCGCACGGTGCCGCTGACGATGTCGCCGACGCGATCCTTGAATTCGGTGAAAATCAGCGCCTTCTCCGCCTGGCGGATTTTCTGCATGAGCGCCTGCTTGGCGTATTGCGACGCGATGCGGCCAAAACCGGTCGGCGTCACTTCCTTCTCAAGCTCGTCACCGACTTGCGCGTCGGGCTTGATGCGGCGGGCATCAAACACGGAGATTTGGTCGTGCTTGGAAATGACCTTGTCGGAGACAATGAGTTTGGCGAACGCCTTGATGTCGCCGTTTTTCTGGTCAATTTCGACGCGCAACTCCCGCGCCGCACCGACCGCCTTTTTGGCGGCGGACAACAACGCTTCCTGAACCGCGCCGACGAGGACATCACGATTGATGCCCTTTTCGCGCTCCCAAAATTCCAGAACTGCCAAAAAATCCGCATTCATACGCTCGACGCTGCGTTCGTATCCGGCGAACAAAAAAGTCGGCAGATATGTATCTTCCGACTTTCGCGCGCTGGATGACCCAGCAAACTTTACCGTTCTTAAGGGATAGCTTAAGAAGTTAACCTGAACCCGTCAAGCGCAAACAAACCCCCGCCAATACAGGGGAAAATGGAGTTCCGAGCGGTTCGGGAATCAAACTCCAGCGGGAGCGGTCAAGGTGAATTTCCCTCCGGGCTGCCGGCGTCTTCCTGACATTCCTCTTCCAGGATGGCGTACCAGATGGAGTTGGCCCAGCCGCCTTCGGCCACCGGTTCGCTTTTCACAAACTCCCCCTCGCGCCTCATGCCGACGCTCACGAACAGCCGGCAGGCGGCCGTGTTCCGGCTGTCGCAACTAACCGATACGCGGTGCAGCTTGATTCCCCAAAAGCAAAAGCCGAGCAGCGCCTTCACCGCTTCCAACGCGAACCCCTTCCGCTGATAATTCCGGTGCAAATTGATGTTCAACATCGCCTGGGACGGCTTGGGAAACCACAAGCCGAGATGGCCGATGAGCTGGTTGCCGTCCTGGAGTTCAATGGCCAGACGGAACATCTGGTTTGGCGTCGTCAACTTGATCGTGCCGTCGCTTTCGAGCCAGCGCAGCACTTGCTCCTCCTCGTTCATCGCCAGGCCGTCCGTGTATTGAAGAAAATCCTCATCGGTCAGCAATTTCATCAATTGCTCCCAATCGTTCATGGCGAACCGCCTTAAAATCAGCCGGGGGGTGGTGATGGGGATGGGAAGCTTTTCGCCCGTTTCGCTGCCGGCCTCCGGCACAATGAGGCTCTCCATGCAGTTGGGACACTCCTGGGCGGAGCCCATCGCGCTTTCGGGAAAAGAAACCGGTTCGCCGCAATAGGGGCACTTGAAATCGAGGAAATTTTCTTCGGTGATCATGATGGTTTTAGGGCCGCACGCAGGCGAAATCATGCGAATTTTTCAACCTTTCGCCAACTCCTTTCAACCCGAAGTTACGAAAAACAGGCTCCAGTATGAATGGTACAATTAATGAAATAGCTATTTCATTAATTGTCCAAATGGCATGATAGGTTGTTCAAAACACTGGCGAGGGGGCGAGGCCGGGCCGGAGTGCGCCCGTCCTCGGGCACAGCAACCGGCTTCATTCAAGCCACGGAAAATTTCGCAACCCCTTGCCTACCCCACCAAGCTGCGGCCGGGACGACCGCACTCCGCCAACGCTGAAATTCAACTTCTGAGTTCGGGTTCAACTGCGAGACGCGCAGAAAAAACCGAACCCGTTTGGCTTCCTGATCGGTTACCGGCGCTTTGATCAACTCCGGTTCCGGGTTTGAAAACGTTTCCGCAGGTTCAACGGCAGCAGGCCGGGGCGATTAAGCGCATCTGGCTGGCGACAAAGAACATCAGTCATTGAACGCCGCGCGAAAGTTTAACTCACGGTCATGCCGAGCAGAAACTCGATGTTGGTCTTGGTTTTCTTGAGTTTGCCCAACAGCAGTTCCATCGCCTCGACGGGCGGCACACCGGTAAGCGCGCGGCGCAGCAGGACAATCCGGTCCAGTTCGTCCGGGTGGTAGAGCAGTTCCTCTTTGCGCGTGCCGGAGTGTTCGATGTTGATGGACGGGAAAATGCGGCGATCCACCAGCGCGCGGTCCAGATTCACCTCCATGTTGCCCGTGCCTTTGAACTCTTCAAAAATCACTTCGTCCATGCGGCTGCCGGTGTCCACCAGCGCGGTCGCCATGATGGTCAGCGAGCCGCCTTCCTCGATGTTGCGCGCCGCGCCGAAAAAGCGCTTCGGCTTGTGCAATGCGTTCGCGTCCACGCCGCCGGACAGAATTTTGCCGGAGTGCGGCTGAATGGTGTTGTAGGCGCGCGCGAGGCGCGTGATGGAATCGAGCAAAATCACCACGTCACGCTTGTGTTCGATCATGCGGCGCGCTTTTTCGATGACCATTTCGGCGACCTGCACGTGGCGTTCTGGCGGCTCGTCGAACGTCGAGCTGATGACTTCCGCGCCTTTGCAGGTGCGTTCCATGTCCGTGACTTCCTCCGGCCGCTCGTCAATGAGCAGGATGAACAGGTAGGTCTCCCGATTGTTTTTGAGAATCGCGTTGGCGATTTTCTGCATGAGCACCGTTTTGCCCGTGCGCGGTGGCGCGACGATGAGGCCGCGCGTGCCTTTACCGATGGGGCAGACGAGATCGAGCACGCGCGTGCTCAACTCGTCGGCGGCGGTTTCCAGGATGAACCGTTTGTTCGGGAACAGCGGCGTGAGATTGTCGAAATGCGTTTTTTCCTTCGCCTTGTCCGGGTCCTCACCGTCCACGCCCTCGACCTTGAGCAGCGCGAAAAACTTTTCCTTTTCCTTCGGCGGACGGATCTGGCCGGCGATCAAATTTCCGGTCTGCAGATCGAACCGGCGGATTTGCGACGGCGAAACGTAAATGTCCTCGGGGCAGGGCAGGTAATTGAAACTCTGCGAACGCAGGAAACCGAAGCCTTCCGGCAGCACTTCGAGCACGCCCTCGGAAAACAGCACGCCCGCGCGTTCGGCGTTTTTCTGGAGAATGTGAAAAATGACCTCGTGCTTGCGCATCGTGCCGAAATTCTCCACGCCGAGTTCCTTGGCCATGTGATTCAACTCGCTCATCTGCATCGCCTGCAACTTGGCGATGTTCAGCGATGTGGCGATCTTGTCGCGTTGCGGGCCGCGGCGATCTTCCGCCCTGGGTTCCTCCACTTTGGGCTCTTCGGCCAGTTCGACCGGCGTGGAGGGCGGCTGCAAGGCGGCGGAACCGGACGGTTCAACCGCAAGGGGTGTTTCCATAACCGCGCTGCCATTGGTCAATTCCGGCGATTCCACGGCGGGAGTTTCCGCCGGGGCTTCTTCCGCCGGTTTCACTTTGGGTTTTTTCGTTGAAACTCTTGGCATAGATAAAATTAATTTGGCTGGATCAACTGGCTTTCAATTGCCGGAGGTGACAGGCCGTCACGCATTGGACGCCCTGCGACCGGAATAGTTCAAACTGGCATGACCACCAACCGGAGCGTATCAAGGTTGTCGTGTCCTCAATACGGCAAGGGAAATTTCGCAGTCAACTCAGGCACACCTTGGCGCACCTCGACCACCATGTCAAGCCGCCAAATCAGATTTTTCTTGTGCGATTTCCCTTTTGGCGGGTGCTATAAATCAAGAATGACATCGGATTCCGAACTGCTCCGCCGTTACGCCGGAACCCATTCCGAAGCGGCCTTCACCGAACTGGTGCAGCGGCACGTCAACCTCGTCCATTCCGCGGCGCTGCGGCAGGTCAACGGCGACGCGCATCTGGCACAGGACGTGGCGCAAACCGTTTTTGCCGATCTGGCGCGCAAGGCCGCATCGCTCTCGCGCCGCAGCACGCTGACCGGCTGGCTTTACACCAGCGCACATTTCGCCGCTGCGAAATTCGCGCGAACGGAAAACCGCCGGCGCGACCGGGAGGAGAAATTTATGCGCGAACCGATTCAAAACAGTGAAACGGGCGTCTCGCCTGTCCAATCCGCGCCCGCCGACTGGGAACAGATCCGTCCCGCTCTCGACGACGCCATGCACGAACTGAAGCACAGCGACCGCGAGGCAATTCTGCTGCGTTATTTCGAAAACCGGCAATTTGCCGAAGTCGGCGTGCGACTCGGCCTCAACGAAAACGCCGCGCGGATGCGCGTGGAACGTGCCCTAGAAAAACTGCGCGCGGTTTTTGCCAAACAGGGCATCACGGCGGCGGCAGCGCTGGCCTCCGTGATTTCCGCGAACGCCGTCCAGCTTGCGCCCGCTGGCCTGGCGACGACGCTGACCACCGCTTCGATTGCCGGTGCCGGAACCGGAACTTTCACTCTTTTAAAAATTATGAGTTTGACCCAATTAAAACTCGGCGTCACCGCGCTGGTTATTGCTGGCGCGACAACCGTGTTGGTGGTTCAACACCAAACGCAGGAAAAACTGCGGGTGGAAAATGAATCATTGCGTCAGCAAATCGCGCAACTGCAAACCGACAACGAAAGCTTTTCAAACCGTCTTGCTGTGGCTGCCAATTCCAAATCGCTTTCGGATGAACAGTTCAACGAATTGTTAAAACTGCGCGGCGAAGTCACACGCCTACGTCAGCAACAAAAGGTTTTGCCAGTAGTAGCGCAGTTGAAGACGAATAATTCGTCAAGTGCACAAATAATACAAATTCATTTGAAGGCGAGATTTATTTCTTTTCCCACTGATGGTTTGCAAACTCTGGGCGTTAGCTGGGCGTCAGGCGCGCAAGGCGGCAAAACCGGGCTGCTGACCGAACAACAATTCAAAATCATCAATCAAGCGTTGCAAGGTGCAAGTGATGTAGAAACTCTGGCCGAACCGGAAGCGGTTATGTCAAATGGGAGACAAACCCAGATGCGCGCTACACAATCTGTTTCCGTTGGTGGAAACCTTGTAGAAGTTGGTTCAATGATTGACGTTGTTCCCCACTTTCTAACGAACTCCTCAACTTTCAGTTTAACTCTTATTGCAACACTCGTCCAACTGACTGGTGATCCTTCTAAACCGGGTGCACAGACAATTCAAGCAGTGAACCAAGTAAATTTATCTCCCGGTCAGACCGTTGTTTTGGAAAATGAAATTCCAAGCGGTGGCTGGCTGCCGGATTCCACGAATGTGCCAGCAGGACAAAGAAGCCTCTTGGTATTTGTAACGCCAACAGCTGTAGATGAGGCCGGCAATCGGATAAATTTTCCGCCAACAACTCAATAAGGCAGCGGGAATTTCGCCGTCAACTCGCGCACGCGGTCGCGGACTTTATGCGCCGCCTCGACATTTTTGATGTCCAGCAACACTTCGGAAATCATGTCCGCAATGGCCGCCATCTCCGCTTCCTTCATGCCGCGCGTCGTCACCGCCGGTGTGCCGAGCCGGATGCCGCTGGCCTGGAACGGTGAGCGCGTCTCGAACGGAATCGTGTTTTTGTTCACCGTGATGCCGGCTTCGTCGAGCGCAATCTGGCACTCCTTGCCGGTCACGTTCTTCGCGCCCACGTCCACGAGCATCAAATGGTTGTCCGTGCCGCCGCTGACGAGCCGGTAACCGTTGTGTTTCATGCCGTCGGCCAGCGCCCGCGCGTTTTTCACGATTTGTTCCTGATACGCCTTGAACGCCGGTTGTAACGCTTCCTGGAAACAGACGGCCTTGCCGGCGATGACGTGTTCCAACGGTCCGCCCTGGATGCCGGGGAAAACGGTGGAATCAATTTCCTTCGCGTTTTTGTCACGGCACAAAATCAAACCGCCGCGCGGTCCGCGCAATGTCTTGTGCGTCGTCGTCGTCACAAAATCCGCGTGCGCCATCGGGCTGGGATGAATTCCCGCCGCGACGAGCCCGGCGATGTGCGCGATGTCGGCGAGCAGATACGCGCCGACTTCGCGGGCAATTTCACCCATGCGCGCAAAATCAATGATGCGCGGATACGCGCTGGCGCCGACGGTGATCATCTTCGGCTTGTGTTCGCGCGCCATGGCGGCGAGCTGGTCGTAATCAATCCGTTCGTCATCCTGGCGCACGCCGTAGTGGATGATGTCAAAAAATTTGCCGGAGAAATTCGCCTTGTTGCCATGCGTCAAATGTCCACCGTGGCTCAAATCCATCGTGAGCATCTTGTCGCCGGGTTTGAGCACGGCGAAATAGACGGCCATGTTGGCCTGGCTGCCGGAATGCGGCTGGACGTTGACGTGTTCCGCGCCGAAAAGTTTTTTCGCGCGGTCAATCGCCAGTTGCTCGATGGTGTCCACGTTTTCGCAGCCGCCATACCAGCGCTTCTTGGGCAGGCCCTCGGCGTATTTGTTGGTGAGCACGGAGCCTTGCGCTTCCATGACCGCCGGGCTGGTGAAATTTTCGGACGCGATCAATTCGATGTTTTCCTGCTGGCGCACGCGCTCATGTTCGATGGATTCGGCCACGGCGGAATCCACGTTGCGCAAACGCAATTGCGGCGCGGCAGGCCGGACATCCATTTTGTTGACGCGGCGTTCGTGGCGTCCGCCCTCGAATTTGGCGCCCAAAAACGCGTCGAGAATTTTCCGGCCCAGTTCCGGCGGGGTGTTTTTGCCGCTGAGGCAAAGAATGTTCGCGTCGTTGTGTTGTCGCACCAGCACTGCGGTTTGTTCATCGGCGACGAGCGCGGCGCGCGCGCCCGGCACTTTGTTGGCGGTCATGCTCATGCCAATGCCGCTCGTGCAAATGAGCAGGCCGAGTTCCGCCTGGCCCGCGGCAACCGCCTGTGCCACCGGCCGGGCAAAATCGGGATAATCGTCGCCCGGTTCCTTCGATTTTGCGCCGAAATCCGCAACGCTCAACCCGCGCTGTCGCAGGTATTGTTTCAGCGCTTCCTTCAATTCATAACCGCCATGGTCCGCGCCGAGCGCGAAGTTTGTGACCGCCACGGGCCTGGCCGCGTGCGGAGCCGACAAGATTTCGTGTTGTTCCATAAATTTCAAAAGTGACGCGATGCCCTGCTCGATCTGGTCGCGGCAATTCTCATACACCTCATAGGTGCCGCCGATCGGGTCGCTGATGTCCTTTTCAAATTCCTCGAGCGTGTCGTCAAATTCGCGCAGCAAAAAGGTCTTTTCCGCCGCCGGCGGATACAGGAGCGCAATCGTGTCCACGTGGCTGTGCGTCATGCCGAAAATGTAATCGGCCTCCCGCACCAGGTCCGTCGTAAGCATCCGGCTGCGCTGCCCGGAAATGTCAATGCCCAGTTCGCGCATCGCTTCCACCGAATGCGCCGTCGGCGGCTGGCCGTCCACCGCGCCGAGTCCCGCCGAAAACACACGGAATTCCCCGCGTCCGGCCGCCGCCCGCCGGAACAGCGCTTCGGCCATCGGACTGCGACAGACGTTGCCGGTGCAAATGAACAAAATGGTTTTCATGCCGCGCAAAAAACGAGGTTGAATTCTGAATCGCCAATCGTCAACCCGAAATCAGGGACGCGATTCGCGCACGACCGCCAGGCCTTTGACCAAATCCACCGCCCGCGCCAGGACCGGATCGCGGATCACCGGCGTTTGCGGCCCGGCGCCACCCGACGGCGCGGAATCTTCATCGCCGGCATTGTCACCGCCTGGCCTGCGGATTAATCCCGGCCCGGGTAAATCCATGTCCCGCGCATGGAACTCGGACGTTCCAATGGTTTTCCCGTCGTGCTGCTTCTGCAGCACCAAATCCGCCTCGCTGATGCGGTCCACAAACGGCAGCAAATTGTTGGTCGCCACCCTGGCACTGCTGGCGTCCTGCGCCGGCGACGCATAGGGATTTTCCCAAAACGCGCGTTCGTCGTCCGCGCTCACGGTCACGGCAATGTCGGGCTGCAAACCGCCGGATGGAATCGCCGGACCATTGCCTGATTTGACCGGCGTTGTCGCGATGCGCAGCCGTTCGCCGTTGCGCAGGGGGAATTCCTTGAAGGTCGCCGCCTCACCCGCCGTCGGGTTGCCGATGATCAGACCCGCGCCCGCGTGGCACAAGGCCGCCGCCAGCGTTTCCGCCGCGCCGCGCGTTTCGCCGTTCACCAGCACAACCAGCGATCCGGCGACGATCTTTTTTGACACGAACAAATTCGCCGTGGCCTGCGCCGATGCGGAATCGTCGCCGCCGACAAACCGCAA
Organism: Verrucomicrobiia bacterium; assembly: GCA_049692125.1. Taxonomy (GTDB): domain Bacteria; phylum Verrucomicrobiota; class Verrucomicrobiia; order Limisphaerales; family UBA11358; genus UBA11358. The sequence goes on from JBAVOO010000070.1 coordinate 42,962, forward strand.
ATCCAGAACGATGCCGGCAGCTTTGCGGGTGGTGGTCAATGCGCGATACGCCGCGCTCAATTCGTTCGCCAGGTTTCCCGCGACACGGCCAATGCGCAGATACACAACGTCATTTTCCAAGACCGCCGATTTGCTCAATGCCGTCCCGCCTTGCGGGATCGCCGACCCGTCTGCCGCGCCGCCGACCAACGAAACTTTGCCGGGGAACCGGGACAGCAAGCCTTCGATCGCCGCGCGGTTCAAATTATCGTCCGTTGCGCCCGTGAGATTCGTGCGCAGCAAATCATAGACTTCCTTGAAATCCGGCGCGGAGTTTGTCGTGTCCGCACCCCGGGCGCAGTGCATTGCCAGCCAACCGGTCAAAGCCAGGGCGAAAAGACTTAAAAAACGTCGTGTCATGTTGCGCTTAAAATGAGTTACGAATGGCGGGAAGTAAAGTTCAACCATGGGGGATGATGCGGGTAAAAAGCAAACCGCGCAAAGCTCATCGCTTTGCGCGGTAAAACCCAACTGCGATCAACCCGATTTAACGGGTGAACCGGCGGTAACAGGCCAAGGCCAGACCGCCAAGACCAAGGAACAGAACACTCGAAGGCTCGGGAACGGGGGTGTACGTGTAGGTCGCATACACGCTGCCTTCGCCAGCAAATTCATTAATGATAAGGCTGTAGGCGGTGGTGCCTTCTGCGCTCCAGCCACCTGACCCATCGACTGTAACCGGTACTGTGCCGGAGCCTTCGTATAGTGACAGATCGAATGACGTTACGGTTTTGGTTGCCGAGCTCGTGATGGTGCCGAGATTCGCAAAGTCTGGCCCACTCCCATTGTACGTGGGGATGATCGGACCTTCATTGGCCGCCAGCGAATAGGGGCCCCAACTCTGGCTAAGGTTTGCAGTCGAATCAAAGGAAACGTTGTCCGTCGCCTCGACAAGCCCGGTAAGATCGATGGTAACGCTGGCAGGGTCGGGGGATCCGTTTTCAATGGTGACCTGAGCTTGCTCGGCGTCAGATATATTCAAGGTCACACCGGTCAGCGTTCCCAGAGAGGTGTCGAATTGCGGGAGGTAGAGCGTGTCGGTGAAAGTCAGCCCTAGCCAGCCGGTTGCCTCCGTTGGCGTGTTGTACGAGGCTGCTTGTGCCAAAGAAGCAAGCCCCAGCAACAAAGCTGCCGTCACAGAAATTATGCCCGTTGTTTTCGTTAGTTGTTTCATAATAATAAAAAAATTAGTCAGTTAACCCGCTACTATCCGTACCTACTTAACGGGAAACTTAACCTTTCCCAAATTGATGTCAACAAAAAATAATTAAAAAAAGTGATTATTTTGGGTGGTCTTATTTTTGGCCAATTCTGTCCTGTTTTTGGACACACTATGATCGGGTGAATGTCCTTAATCGCTTTGTGTCAGCCGGTCTTTTCAAAAGCCGGGTGCCGCCAATTTCCGCGGCCGGTCGCAAGTTGGAATCGCCTTCGCCGCGATGTCGCGGCGGAAATGCGCGCCCTCAAATTTGATTTTTTCCACCGCTGCGTAAGCCGTAATTTGCGCGCTCTTCAAATCCCTGCCCAACGCCGTCACGCCCAAAACGCGGCCGCCGTTGGTAACCATTTGCTCCCCTGCCCTTGCTGTGCCGGCGTGGAAAACTTTTGTATGTGGCAAGGCGTTCGCAGCGTCGAGGCCGGAGATGACCTTGCCTTTGGCGTAATTGCCCGGATAACCGCCGCTCGCCATCACCACGCACACGCTTGCGAGCGGACTCCATTTCATTTCGATGTGTGCCAGTGTCCCACTGACGCTCGCGTCGAGCAGTTCGACCAGGTCATTTTCCAGTCGTGTGAGATAAACCTGCGTTTCGGGATCGCCGAATCGCGCGTTGAATTCCAAAACTTTCGGGCCGGCTTTTGTCAGCATGACGCCCGGATAAAGGATGCCGCGAAAATCAATTCCCTCCGCCGCACAGCCGCGCAGCAACGGATTCAAAATTTGATCGCCAACTTTTTTCAATTCGGCGTCGTTCAAAAACGGCGTGGGGGAACAGGCGCCCATGCCGCCGGTGTTCAAGCCCGCGTCGCCGTCGAGCGCGCGCTTGTGATCCTGCGAGGTCGGGAAAAGCTTCGCTGTCCGGCCATCGCAAATCGCGTGCAGGGAAATCTCCATGCCTTCGAGAAATTCCTGGATGACGATGTTCGCGCCCGCCGCGCCGAAGGCTTTGCCAGCGAGAATTTCGTCAATCGCCTTGTTCGCTTCCGCCACGCCTGCACAAATCAAAACGCCTTTGCCGAGCGCCAGACCATCGGCTTTCACCGCGCATTTGCCATCCAGCGAAGCCGCGAATTTCTTTGCCAAAGCCGCGGCGGAAAACGTTCCAGCGCGTGCGGTCGGGATGCCGTATTTCTCCATGAAATTCTGGGAGAAAACTTTCGAAGACTCGAACTGCGCGGCTTTTTGGTTCGGTCCCCAGATCCGCCGGCCGTTTTTTTGGAACAAATCCACGATGCCCAGCGCCAGCGGATTGTCCGGCCCGACGACGGTGAGTTCGATTTTCTTTTCCTGCGCAAAGGCGAGCAGCTTCGGCAAATCCCCGGCGCCAAGGTTCACGCACTCGACGAACGTGGAATTTTTTGCCAGCCGTTCCTGTGCGATGCCGGCGTTGCCCGGCGCGCACCACAATTGTGTGACGTGCGGCGACTGCGCCAGTTTCCACACCAGCGCGTGTTCGCGTCCGCCCGAGCCGATGACAAGAATTTTCATTGCCGGGGAAATTGAATCAGGAAACCGGGAAATCAGGAAAATGTTTTTTTACCCTTCTTAAAAGGTTTTTTTGATTTCGTCTTTTGCCCCCTTGACCGTTTGGCGTTATGGCCGCAACCTCAGCGCGTTATGGATGTCCTGACATTATCCCGCATCCAGTTCGGAGCGACCATTGCGTTCCACTACATTTACCCGCCATTGAGCATCGGTCTCGGCGTCCTGCTCGTGGTCATGGAAGGTTTGTGGCTGAAAACCAAAAACCCGGTTTACCACCAGATGGCGCGCTTCTGGACAAAAGTGTTCGCGCTTACGTTCGCCATCGGCGTGGCAACAGGCATCGTGATGGAGTTTGAATTCGGCACAAATTGGGCGACGTATTCGCGTTATGTCGGCGACGTGTTTGGCAGCGCGCTGGCGGCGGAAGGCATCTTCGCGTTTTTCCTGGAATCCGGCTTTCTCGCGGTGTTGTTGTTTGGCTGGGACAAGGTGAGTCGTAAAACACACTTTTTTTCGGCGGGCATGGTCTGTCTGGGCGCGCATTTCAGCGCCATCTGGATCGTCGTCGCCAATTCGTGGATGCAAACACCTGCGGGCTATCACATTGTCGGCGAAGGCATGAAGGCGCGGGCAGAAATCACCGATTTCTGGCAACTGGTTTTTAATCCGTCCTCGATGGACCGCTTGTTTCACACGTTGTGCGGCGCATGGCAGGCCGGCGCGTTTCTCGTGGTGAGCGTGAGCGCGTGGTATCTGCTGAAGAAACGGCATCTGGATTTTGCGCGCGCATCGTTGCGGGTTGGTTTGACCGTCGCGCTGGCGGCTTCGCTGCTGCAACTGGTCAGCGGCGACTTCAGCGCGCGCGGCGTGGCGAAAAATCAGCCGGAGAAGCTTGCCGCCTTTGAGGGACTTTACAACACAACCCCGAATGCTCCGCTGACGCTCGTCGGCTGGGTGGATGAACAAAACGAAAAAACCACCGGCATCCAGGTGCCGGGAATGCTGAGTTATCTGGCGTTCAGCGACACGCACGCGCCCGTAGCCGGCTTGAACGCTTTCGCTCCCGAAGACCGTCCGCCGGTCCAGGCGTCGTTCCTGTTTTTCCACGGCATGGTGGGCGTCGGCTTCACCATGATAGCCATTGCCGCGCTGGGATTTCTTTATTTCCGCCACGGCTCGCTGCATGAACGACGCTGGCTGCTGTGGATTCTCGTGTTCTCCGTGCTCGGCCCGCAAATCGCCAACCAACTCGGCTGGTTCGCCGCCGAAGTCGGACGCCAGCCGTGGATTGTCTATCATCTGATGCGAACCCCGGCGGGATTGTCGGCGGTGGTGAAAGCCAATGTGGTGCTGACGTCGCTGGTCCTGTTCACGTTCGTTTATTTTCTGCTGTTCGCGGTTTTCATCTACCTGCTCAACGACAAAATCCAACATGGTCCGGATGATGCCGATCTGACCCCGGCCGGCAAACTGGCGCTGCCTGTGAGAAATGACTAATGACTAAATCCGAATGACTAAAGTATATCCAAATGTTTCAATGACGAACGACTCTGGCTTGGTTATTCGGCCATTCGTCATTATTTCGTCATTAGGGTTTAGGAATTCGTCATTTGCCATACAAAAATTCCATTTCACGCCATGAATTTAGATTTGAACACCATCTGGTTCATCCTCGTTGGCGTGCTGTTCACCGGCTACGCGATGCTCGACGGCTTCGATCTCGGCATCGGCGCGCTGCATTTGTTCACCAAAGACGATGCTGAACGCCGTACGCTGCTCAACGCCATCGGCCCGGTCTGGGATGGCAATGAAGTCTGGCTCGTCACCGGCGGGGGCGCGCTGTTCGCGGCGTTTCCGAATGTTTATGCGACCGTGTTCTCCGGTTTTTATCTTGCGTTCATACTGTTGCTCGTCGCGTTGATTTTCCGCGCCGTGGCCATTGAATTCCGCAGCAAACAGCCGATGCGCTGGTGGCGGCAGATGTGGGACATCGGATTTTCCGCGGGCAGCCTGGTGTCAGCACTGCTGATCGGCGTGGCGCTGGGCAACATCGCCTGGGGCATTCCGATTGATGACCGCGGTGAATTCGCCGGGACATTCCTCGGCCTGCTGAAACCGTATCCGGTGCTGGTCGGCGTCACGACCGTGGCGCTGTTCATGATGCACGGCGCGATTTACGGGGCGATGAAAACCGAGGGCGCGCTGCACGACAAACTCCGCCGCTGGGCGATGAATTTCATCATCTTCTTTGTGATTTGCGCCGTGACGCTCAAGATGACCACGCTGCTTTACGTGCCGCACCTGTCCGCGCGCGTGCGCGAAAATCCATGGCTCTTTGTCCTCGCGCTGGCGAACATGCTGTCCATCGCCAACATCCCGCGCGAATTCCATCATGGACGCGACTGGCGCGCGTTTTTGTCATCGTGCGCAGCGATGATCACGCTCATGGCGCTGTTCGCGCTCAACATTTTCCCGAACCTGGTTTACAGCCAGCCGATTCCGGAAAACAGCCTGACAATTTACACCGCCGCCTCCTCACCGAAGACATTGGGCATCATGCTCGTCATTGCGGGCATCGGCGTGCCGGTGGTGATTGCCTACACCGTCTGCATCTACTGGATCTTCCGCGGCAAGGTGAAGCTGGACCGGATGAGCTACTAAGGATTTACGATTTGCGATTGACGATTGACGATTGCGCCAGCTTTCAGACCTGCACGTGTCTGCGTCCGCTTGAGCCGATAACAAGGTTTAAAGTCTTGGACTGCGCCGGCAGAGCGCAGCGGCGACGGCGCTTTCGGAAGGCGTGGTACGTTCGATTGTCCAGACCGTTCTCCAAAGCGGTGTCGCGCTTCGCTTGCCACCGCAGTCCAAAATCGTCATTTTACGTTCATGCCTGCCGATAAGATTCCGTGGCCACATGCGCCGGAACATCGCCTCAGTATCCGCGGAACTTACTTTGTCACGGCGAGCACCTTTTTGCGTCAGCACCACTTCCGGGGCAAAGCACGATTGGCTGTGCTGCACCGAGGTTTGCTTAAAGTCGCCACGGATTTCGGCTGGCAGTTGGAAGCTTGGGCAATCTTCTCAAACCATTATCACTTCGTTGGCCACTCTCCGGCAGATCAGGACACAGCAGAGAACCTGTCCCGAATGCTTGGCCTGTTGCACGAAAAGATGGCCAAATGGGTCAATAAGCTCGACGACGCCTCGGCCCACAAAGTCTGGCACAATTACCGGGAAACGCGGCTCACTTACGAGAAGTCATATCTGGCGCGACTCAACTACGTGCATCAAAACCCGGTGAAACATGGTCTTGTGCTGGTGGCGAACCAATATCCATGGAGTTCGGCCCGCTGGTTTGAACGAATCGCCACACCCGCTCAAATCAAAACTATCTACCGTTTCAAAACCGACCAATTAAAAGTTCCGGATGATTTTGAGGTGTCGCCGGAGTGGTGAGGCTCTTGGACTGCGCCGGCAAAGCGCACCGGCGACGGCGCTTTCGAACAGACTGTGATCCTCAATTGTTAGCCCACGTCCGAAAAGCGGTGTCGCGCTCCGATTGCCACCGCAGTCCAAATTGCTAGACAACCCGCGCTTCGCCCTTGCCTTTTACAACTTCGCCGATGAGCCACGCCTTGTGCTTCTGCGCGCGGATGAATTTCAAGACCGCATCCGCCTTGTCCGCCGCGACGATGCTCACCATGCCAATGCCCATGTTGAACACCTGGTACAATTCCTCGTCCGGCACGCCGCTTTTAGCCTCGATCATTTTGAAGATCGGCAACATGTCCCACGAACCTTTGCGGATGACCACGTCGCAATTTTTCGGCAACACGCGTGGGATGTTGTCCACGAACCCGCCGCCCGTGATGTGGGCGAAAGCCTTTATCGTGCCGCCGGCATCTTGCCGGCGGATCTGATTTGATTTGAACTGCCGGCGGGACGCCGGCAGCACGTTATTGTTGAATTTCTGCAACAGCTTTTGCGCCAGCGGGCCGTAGCTGACGTGGACCTTCAGCAATTCAGCGCCGATGGTGTTTTTTAGTTCTGCAACGTAACTTTTCGGCTTGAGCTTCAGTTGCTCGAAGAAAATTTTGCGGGCGAGCGAATAGCCGTTGGTGTGCAGGCCGCTTGAGGCCATGCCGATGACGGCATCCCCTGCCCTGACGGTTTTCTGGCCGTTGAGCATCTTCGATTTTTCGACCACGCCGACAATCGTGCCGCTCACATCGTATTCACCCTTCTGGTAAAAACCGGGCATCTGCGCCGTCTCGCCGCCGATGAGCGCGCAGTTATTTTCCGCGCAGGCGCGCGCGAAACCCCTGATGATGTCGGTGAAAACGTGCGGCTCCAGTTTACCCGTGCCGAGATAATCGAGGAAGAACAGCGGCTCGGCGCCCAGCACGGCGATGTCGTTGACGCAATGATTCACGAGGTCGGCGCCGATGGTGTCGTGCTTATCCATGGCGAAGGCGAGCTTGAGCTTGGTGCCGACGCCGTCCACGGACGAGACGAGCACCGGCTCGCGGTATTTCTTGAGGTCGAGGGCGAACAAACCGCCGAAGCCGCCGACCTTGCCGAGCACCTCGCGGCGATGGGTGGACGCGAGCAATTGCGGCAGGGTGGATTTGACCCGGTTGCCGAGATCAATGTCCACGCCCGCGCGGGCGTAAGCCTTTTGTTTCATGCGCACGGAGATTAAACCGGGAAATGTAAAAGCGGGCGAGAAAATTTCGCGTGAATGCAACTGGAAGCAAATCAGATTGACAGTTCAAAAATTGACAAGCAGGCTATCCACGCGCGAATCTCCTCAATTTCAGCGCGCGTCAACTTCGGTATGACCGCTTCGATTTCCTTAACCGTGCTCACGGCGATAAAATAATCCAAACCGGGCGATTTGAAAAGCGGTTGTTTTATTCCATTTCACGCCAGGCGAGAAAATTTAACGAAAACCGTCATGTTGTAGGAGACGAGGTGACGAGTCTCAAATTTCATCGGTCTTTGAAAGGCAAGTCAGAGACTCCTCACGTCGTCTCCTACGATTACCTGTTGAAATCGAATTGCACTTCGGCGCGTTTGTTGCAGAATGGGCGGATGAATTTGGACGCGCTTTATTCCGAACTGACACTTAAACCCAATGCCAAGCTCGCGCTGGTCGTGCTCGACGGCCTGGGCGACATCGCCACCAAGGAACAGAATTATCTCACGCCGCTCGAAGCCGCCACGACGCCGAATCTCGACAAGATCGCGAAGGACTCGGCGCAGGGCCGCATGATTCCCGTCGCGCCCGGCATCACGCCCGGCAGCGGGCCGGGACATCTCGGCTTGTTCGGCTATGACCCGCTGGAATTCCAGGTCGGCCGCGGCGTCATCGAGGCGCTCGGCTTGGGCATGGAACTCAAGCACGGCGACGTCTGCGCCCGCGCCAATTTCGCCACCCTGGATGCGAAAGGCATTGTCACCGACCGCCGCGCCGGCCGCATCCCGACGGAAACGTGCGAAAAACTTTGCGCCATGCTCGCCGCCAAAATCAAAAAAATCGGCGACACGGAAATTCTCATCAAGGCCGGCAAGGAACACCGTTTTGTCGTCGTGTTCCGCGGCAAAGGCCTGGAAGGACCGTTGACCGACGCCGACCCGAACCGCGAAGGGTCTCCGATTCCGACCGTTCATCCGCGTGACGAAAACAACGCCGGCCAGAAAGAGATGGCCGCGCTCATCGCCGATTTTTACAAGGCCGCGCTGCCGATCGTCGCAAAGGAAAAACCGGCCAACGGTTTCCTCATGCGCGGCATCGCGCATCAGCCGCATATTCCACTGTTCGAGGAACGCTACAAATTGAAACCCGCGTGCCTGGCGGTTTATCCGATGTACAAGGGCCTGGCGCAACTTGTCGGCATGAAAAAAATCGAAGGCCCGGCAACCATCGCCGAACAATTCGAGCGTTACCTCAAGGAATACGACAATTTCGACTTTTTCTTCATCCATTACAAATACACCGACAAGGCGGGTGAGGACGGCAACTTCATGGCGAAGATGAAGGTGATCGAGGATTTTGACGCCGCCCTGCCGATTTTGCTGAATAAGAAGCCCGCTGTGCTCGCCATCACCGGCGACCATTCGACCCCCGTGGCGGTCAAGGGCCATTCGTGGCACGCGCAGCCGGTGCTGCTGCATTCGGCGTTGAGCGGTTCGGACAAACTGGAACGTTTCACGGAAACCGGCGCCAACAGCGGCTCGCTCGGTGTGTTCGAGGCGAAATATCTCATCCGCCTGATGCAGGCGAATGCGAAGATGTTCGACAAATTCGGGGCCTGAGCGGGAGGATGAATGGATTGATGGATAAATGGATGAATGAAAACCCAACAATCCAAAAATCCAGTAATCCAATAATCCAGCAACGCCGATGAACCTGCCGAACAAGCTGACGGTTTCGCGTTTCGCGCTGACGGTGGTTTTTCTTTGGGCGCTGTTCTGGCCCTGGCCGGTTCTGTTCAGGAACACGCTGGCTTTGATTTTTTTCTTCGCCGCGGGCCTCACGGATTTTCTCGACGGCCGCATCGCTCGCAGCCGCGGCCTCATCACCAATTTCGGCATTTTGATGGACCCGCTGGCGGACAAAGTCATGACCTGCTCGGCGTTCATTGCGTTTGTCGAGAGCACGCGCCTGAAACCGGACGCACCGGTCAAGGTCGCCGCCTGGATGGTCGTCATTATTGTCGCCCGCGAACTGGCGATCACCGGCTTGCGGCTGCTGGCGGCGTCAAAAAACATCGTGCTCGCCGCCGAAAAATTCGGCAAACACAAGACCATCTCGCAAATCGTGGCCATCAATGCGTTGCTGGTCGTGGAAGCCTGTCACGAATGGCCGCTGTGGCTGCAGGGCATTTTCACGCCGTGGGTGGTCGGGTTTGCAGAAATCATGCTTTGGGTGACGGTCGCGCTGACGGCGGCGTCCGGCCTGATTTATCTGTGGCGGAACCGCGCGATTTATTTGAGCGATATGTGAGCTTCGCTCAAAGGCAGAAGGCAGAAGGAAGATTGTAGAAAAGAAATCTGAAGCCGGTGGAATTCACGTCTTTATTCTGCCTTTTGCATTCTGCCTTCTGCATTTCAATGATGTGACGTCAGGGGCAGCGTCTGGCCGGAATTCGCCGATTGATAAACCGCGGGTTGCAAGCCCGCCAGCGGGTCACTGCGTTTGTGGTGCCGCCACGCAAAACTGGCGAAGAAAACAACCAAAGCAATTCCCAAAACGGTGGTGCCAGCCACCCCGACCTTCCAATTCAGTTTCGCGAGCAGAAACATCAGCCGGTCGAGCGGTGTGTTCGACGCTTCAGTCAACGGCGGCGGCTCGCTGAATTTTTCCGTCCGACCCAGCTCGGCGTTGAGTGCGGCCATGATTTGCGGCACGTCGAGTTTGAGCAGCGTGGCGTAATTTTTCACCGAGCCGCGAATGTAAATCGTCGCGGAAAACAAATCGAAATTCCCCTCCTCCAGCGCGCGGATGTGGTCGGTGCGGATTTTTGTGGCCTCCGCGACCTGCGGGATCGTGAGTTTCCGGGTTTCACGTGCGGCACGAAGTTGTTCAGCGACCGTGGACATTTGGTCTTATTTAGCGCGTTGAGAGAGGGTTGGCAACAATGGAAATGAACAACAAATCCGAAGGCCGAAACCCGAAACCCGAAACCCGAAAGAAGCCCGAAGACCGGAATCCGAAGGCCAGACCGGCTGGTGCCAGATTTTGGATTCGACATTCGGATTTCCTTAGGATTTCGGCATTCGGGTTTCGGATTTCCCACAATCGCCTTGAACCTTTTCTCGCCTAGTGCATTCCACTCGGTGTAAATGCTGGTGGTGGCTGAACGCGAACAACTGCCCGTGCTACAGGCCAAAGCCGGAGAACCGGAGGCGTGGGACATTCTCTTTCAACGCTACCAACTGCCCTTGTATGCCTATGTTTTTGAACTGGTGCATGACGAACAGACAAGCCTCGACCTCGTGCAGGAGACGTTCATCGCCGCCGTCCGGCACATCGGCGGCCTGCGTGACGATGCGAAATTCGGGAGCTGGCTCTTCGGCATCGCCCACCAGAAATGTCTCCAGCGCTGGCGCAAACAAAATCGGGATGAAATGCTGCGTGATAAAATCGCGGGCGTACCGGACGAATTTGAAGCCGGCCCGGACGACCTGCTCATCCGGCAGGAACAGGAGGCCGAGTTTATGAATTTGCTGAACCAACTGCCGTTGCCGCAGCGCTCGGTGCTGCTACTGCATTTTGTCGGGGATTTTTCGCTCGAAGAAATCGCCGGCATCACCGGCGCGCAAATTGGCACGGTGAAATCCCGGTTGCACTACGCCAAGAAGACGCTGCGCAAACTGCTGGAGGAGAAAGAATGAAAAACCCGCGTGAAATTTTGCTGGCACGGCATCGTTCCGCCGCGCCGAAACTCGACGCCATCCGGCGGGAAGTTGTGGAAGCAGCCGCCGATGTCAATCGGCGGAAACAACCTGTCCGCGAATTGACATTCGCGGCTGCACTGGCAAACGCCATCCGGCTTTCGTTTCTGGAACTGGTCTGGCCCTGCCGCCGGATTTGGTCCGGGCTGGCAACGGCCTGGGTTTTGATTTTCATCGTCAACTTCTCCCAGCGCGACAACGTGAGCAGCGTCACGGGAAAAACCGTTCGTTCCGGCGAAATGATCATGAGCTGGCAAGCCCAGCAACGCTGGATGAATGAATTGTTCGCGGATCGTTCGCCCCCGTCGGACGCCGATCGTCCGCGAAATTTCGCGCCCAAGCCGCGAACCGAAAAATTCCCGAACGCCACTGTTTGATTTATGAATGACAAACCCAAAACCAAATGGCGCTGGCGGCTGTTGCGCTGGGGACTGATCGGGCTGGCCGTCCTTTCAACCCTGGCTGCCATTTTGATCACGGAAGAAAACTGGCGCGGGAAACGCGCCTGGGAAAATTACAAGCGCGAGGCCGGGGCGCGCGGCGAACGCTTGGATCTGGCCCCTGTCATTCCGCCACCCGTGCCGGACGATCAGAATTTTTATTCTGCACCGATTGTGGCCAGCGCCTTGAATTGGAACCGGAATCAAAACACGGGCGCGTTGGAGCAGAGCGCTGACCATGTCGTAAATCGAATGAATTTCATCATCTATCGCGGCAACCCGGAAAACTGGCCGCCGGATAGCGGCAATTGGCAAAAAGGCAAGTTGACTGACTTGAAACAATGGCAGCGTTATTTCCGCGCTTTTGCCGAAACGCCCCAAGGAAAAACAAATGGTTTTCCAGTTGCATCACAGCCGCAAACACCTGCCACAGACATATTGCTGGCATTAAGCTGTTTTGATCCGGCAATCAAAGAATTACGCGAAGCCCTTCAGCGTCCCTGTTCGCGGTATCCACTTGATTATGAAAGCGGTTTTGACGTTGTCGGGGAACTTTTACCCTATCTGGCAAATGTGAAAAGGTGCGGTCAATTGTTTCAGTTGCGAATCCTTGCGGAATTGGACAATGGCCAAAGTGAAAAGGCGCTGGATGACGTAAAACTCCTGCTGGGGGTGACTGATTCCATTCGCGACCAGCCGTTTCTTATTTCACATCTGGTTCGCATCGCGATGCTGGCCATAACGCTTCAGCCGGTTTATGAAGGCCTGGCACAACAACGATGGTCTGAGGCTCAACTCATGGAATTGGAACGGGCGCTGGCCAAGCTGGATTTTTTGGCCGACTTTCAACTCGCCATGAAGGGTGAAAAAATATTTGCGATTGAATCAGTCGAGAAACAAAGAATCACGCGCGAATACAAAACGGTGGACGACAGTTCCGGGACAAATAAAATTATAACTGTCAGTTTGCGTTTGACGCCCAGCGCCTACTTTTTTCAAAACGAACTCGCCTTTGCCCGGATGTGTCAGCAATGGATTTTGCCGCTCGTTGATGCGGAAACTCGTGTTGTTTCGCCTGACGGCCTGCGGCGTGCCGACCAGGCCGTTCGCGCAGAAATGAAACATTATTCACCTTACAAAATCCAGGCGCTGATGACGTTTCCGGCTCTTAATGCGGCGGTCAAGAAATTTGCCTTTGCCCAAGCCAGTGTTGATTTGGCCCGGGTTGCCTGCGCGCTGGAGCGTTATCGTCTCGCGAACGGAAAATATCCCGAAATGCTTGACGCCCTCGTGCCGCAATTCATTGAAAAACTTCCGCACGACATCATCAACGGCCAGCCGCTGCATTATCGCCGCACGGATGACCCGCCTTCGCAAGGCTCCGGCGCGGCAGGCGGGAAATTCCTGCTTTATTCCGTCGGCTGGAATGAAACGGATGACGGCGGGCAAGTTGCCTTTACAAAAAGCGGTTCCGTTGACCGGGAAAAAGGCGATTGGGTCTGGCGATATCCGGCGAAGTGAATTGTAGGAGACGACGCAAGGAGTCTCTGCTTTTCCGGATAAAGTCCGAATTCCACCAGGAAATTAGCGTCTCGTTACCTCGACTCCTGCAAAATGGAAATTCCCTTTGCTTCGCACCTGCGTGCCTGGGGTTGAAACAATTTTATTTTTGAACCTTTCTGTGCGTGGCGGGGATTGATAGACAGATGGTCATTACGGACGACCACGTCGAGACGTCAGCCGCACCGGAACTTCTCTCCCGCGCACGCGCAGGAGAGACGCGGGCGTTCTGCCTTTTAATCGAATCGTTGCAAACCCGCCTCCTGCGACAGGCCACGGCCCTGGCCGGCGACGTGAGCACCGCGGAAGATCTTGTTTCCGAAACCCTGGTCGAAGCCTGGAAAAGTCTGCCGCGTTACAACGAAACCTGCCGGTTTTCCACCTGGCTCTATGCCATACTGCTGCATCGGCACCAGAAATCCGTCCGTCGCGCCCGTTCCCGGCCGGTTTCGCTGGCCGGGCTGCCGTTTTCCGAAACGGAGGAACTGCACGACCGGCATGACAATATTGCCGCAACCGAAATTTCACCCGCCGAAGTGGCGACCCAGCATGAATTGTTCATTGAGCTGCGCCGATGTGTCGAGGAGCTGCCGCCAAAACACCGGCAGGTTGTTTTGCTGCGGTTCTTTGAAGACGCCTCGCTGCCGGACATGGCAGCGGTGCTTGGCTGTTCGGTGGGCACGGTGAAATCACGGCTGTATCACGCCCTGGAAAAATTACGCAAAATGAAAATGAACCTTCCCGACCCGGGAGAGGATAAATGAATATGAAATGGTTTGGGAACCCCTGCCGACGCCACCGCGAAAGCCTTTGTTTCCTGGCTGGCGGCGCGCTGGCGGAACGGGAAATGAGCGAAATCCGGGCACATCTGGCGGACTGTGTGGATTGCCGGAAATATCACGACGAAATGGTGTCGCTGGCCAAGCCGCTGGCTGACTGGGAAAGGAACTTTGCGCACATCAAACCAACCCCGGAGACCCAAATCCGCTGGGAGAAAGCCATTCAAGCAGCCGCCGATGTCAATCGGCGGAAACAAACTGTCCACGAATTGACATTCGCGGCCACCCTGGCAAACGCCATCCGGCTTTCGTTTCTGAAGCTGGTCTGGCCGTGCCGCAGGACGTGGACGGCCCTGGCGGCGGTATGGATTGCGCTATTCATCTTCAATGTTTCGCAGCGGGACAAATCGGAACTGGCCGCGCGAAAATTACCGCCGCCCTCGCCGGAAGCAATCATTGCCTGGCGGCAACAGGAACGGTTGCTGGCGGAGTTGATCGGGCCGTCAGCGCCGGGCGACGCGGAGCAGCGGAAAATATTTTTGCCCAAGCCCCGGACGGAAAACGCGGAGGCAATGGCAGTGTAAATCCGTAGGAGACGACGTGAGGAGTCTCAAATCAAATTTAGAGTCTCGTCACCTCGACTCCTACCAAACGAATTGAATATGAACGAAACACCAAAAAGCAAATCGGGCCGGCGGATTCCGCTCGCGCTTTTGATCTGGCTGATACTTTTCACCTTGATCGTCCTTGTACAAACGGCCGGATTGGTGGCGTATATTGTAAAGCATCCGCATGATGAGCACATATTTCCGTTAAGAGTTTTTATTTTGAGGTTTTTTATCTGTGGGGTTGTTGGCGCAACTATTCCGTTTTGCTTATGGCTGTTTGTCCATTGGCTATGTTGCTGGCGCAATTTGCGCCGCACGCTGATTGGTCTAGCCGTCCTCGCCACATTGATTGCCATTTTCTACGCCGAAGAGGACTGGCGTGGCAAGCGCGCGTGGGAAAATTGCAAACGCGAACTGGAAGCCAAGGGCATGGTGTTGGACTGGGACAAATTCATTCCCCCGCCCGTGCCGGACGACCAGAATTTTTTTACAGCCAGTTCCAACATTTTGTTGCGGTTTCACAAAGCCCAGACCCCAGAGCAAAGCGACGCGGCGGCGCAATTGTCGTGGCTCCGCCTGCCGCCGCTCGGCTCGAATTCCTTTCCGGTCTTTGACACCGCCAGGACCAATCCGCTGGTCGTGGCCGAACTAACCGTTCTGCCGCCCGCTGGCGGGACACCTGAATTTGTACGGACCAGTTTCATCGCCAAGCTCAATGACCCCGAGGCGCGCGGACAGGTTCGCGGCCTGCTCGAAAAAACCATTGGCCGGAGCATCCACGGCGCGGCGGGTTTTCAATTTTCCGAATTTCAGTTGAGCAACCTTTCCCCGACGCGGATTTTTTTACAGGCAGACACGCCGCCGTCGGTTGCCGATCTGGAAAACCTCATTTCCGCGGACTCCATCACCAACATCGGCCATTTGCGAGTCGAAGCCACCGGCGACAAGGGAATTTTTCGGGTGTTGCTGACCGGCGTGCGTGTTACGGCGGCAGCAGATTATTTAAAATGGAGCGACCAGTTTGTCCCGGCCTTTGATGAAATTCGCGAGGCATTGAAGCGGCCTTATGCAATTATCCCCGGCGACTATTCACAACCGTTTTTCGAGCCGATTCCAAATTTCGTTACCATGCGAAGTGTCGCCCAAACACTGGCACAACGGACGCAATGTTATTTGCTGCTCGGCCAGCCGGACAAGGCATTGCGAGAATTGACGCTGATGCACGATATGTGCCGGATTCTGGAACGCCCGCCAACCGGCAAGCCAATCACCTTGGTTGAAGCGATGATCAATGTGGCCATAACCGGACTTTACGTTTCAACGATCGCCGACGGTTTCAAGTTACACGGTTGGCAAGAACCGCAAATGGCCGCACTCCAGGAACAACTCAAAAAAATCAATCTGTCACCAACCGTGGCCGCCGCATTTAAGATGGAACTTGTCGGTTCAACCCATACTTTCGAAACACATCCAGCGTATAAACTCGCCGGCTTGTTTAAACTCGTTGACTTGATTTACGGCGGGCCGTCTTCTTCCGCCAAAACCAAGGCTGGCGCATGTTGGTGGCTGCTCAAAAATCCGATGTATCTGTTTCTGAACCTCGCTCCCCGCGGATGGTGGTATCAAAACCTGGTCAATTGCGCCATGATCGAGTCGAAATCTTTGGACGGTTTTGATCTGGAACATGACACCCTTTCATCTCGGATATTCGACGAGGTTACTCACAACCTGAATCAATTTCTCGATCACAAATCGCCATTCAAGCTTTTGGCGGCGATTGCAATTCCCAATACAGCCAAAGCAACGCAAACGCTCGCCTACAATCAAACACTGGTAAATGAAGCGCAAGTGGTCTGTGCGCTGGAGCATTACCACCTCGCGCACGGCAAATATCCTGAAACGCTCGACGCGCTTGTGCCGCAATTCATCGAGAAACTCCCGCACGACATCATCGGCGGCCAGCCTTCGCAAGGCTCCGGCTCGGCAAGCCAGCCGCTGCACTATCGCCGCACAAGTGATAGCAAGTTTTTGCTCTATTCCGTCGGCTGGAATGAGACGGATGACGGCGGATTAAGCTCACCGCAGGCGACAAACGGCGCAATTGATTACGCCAAAGGCGATTGGGTCTGGAAAAACTAGCCACAGATGAACACAGATTGGCACAGATGATTTTTAATCCGTGTTTCATCTGTGAAAATCTGTGGCTCAAACGGATTGGCGGACAAAACTTTTCCCGACCACGGCTCCGATGACCGAGCCAATGACCGCTCCGGCCACAAAGTCCGAGAACCAATGAATGGTCATGGAGACGCCAATGCCAACATAGAAAGCGTAGAGGATCGCCACCAAACCCAGCCACCGTTGTTTCGGACAGAGCATGAACACCGTCACGGCCATGGCGAAGGCGATGGTGGTGTGCGACGACGGCCAGCCCCAGAAGACCCCACCGCGCAGCCAGCCGAAACGGAAGACATGACTTATGTCGCCATCAATAAAGCGGGCAGGATGGACGCGACCCGTAACCGCTTTGTAGGCGGCAGCGATGAACGCGCCGAGGAGTTCTGCCTGGCCGATGGCCCAGCCGGTCAAGGTGGTCCTGGCATTTTCGATAATGTAGCCGACTAGAAGCAGGAACAGTGGCAGGTAAATGGGCAGCAGCCCACCAATGATAACAGCGGGAAACATCCAGGAACGAAACGCTGGATTGTGTGTGGCAAGGTAATACTGCCAGTCGAAGCCGGACGTGACGAGGATGAAAGTGAGAACGATGGCAATGACATGCCAGACGAGCCTCCGACCGTTGAAGCAGCCAATGAGGTTGCGCGGCACCGTCACCAGAAATTGTTTCATGCAGAAATGCTATGAAAAAATCAGCCACAGATGAACACAGATTGGCACAGATAATTTTTCAATCTGTGTTTCATCTGTGAAAATCTGTGGCTTAAACCGCCTGTTGCCCGCCGCCATCGGCTCCGCCGCCGTCCAGATCAATCAAAATGTCCCGCGGCTCGGCGCCTTTGCTGGGGCCGACGATGCCGCGGCTTTCCAGTTCGTCCATGATGCGCGCGGCGCGCGTGTAGCCGAGGCGCAGACGCCGTTGCATGAGCGACACGCTCGCCTTTTGTTCGCTGCGGATGACTTCGATGCACTGCTGGATGAGTTCCTCGTCCTCGTCTATGCCGGTTTCGTTTTCAAAACTGCTCGTGGGCTGGGAGAGTTGCCGGTGAATTTCCAAGTCGTAGTTCGGTTTGCCCTGCTTGGCGATGAACCCGACGATGCTGTTGATTTCCTGGTCGGTGATCAAGGCGCCTTGCGCGCGAATCAATTTCGCCGAGCCGGGCGGCAGATACAGCATGTCGCCTTTGCCGAGCAATTTGTCCGCGCCCATCGCGTCGAGAATCGTACGCGAGTCCACCCGCGACGCGCACTGAAACGCGATGCGCGCGGTGATGTTTGCCTTGATGACACCGGTGATGACGTCCACGCTCGGCCGCTGGGTGGCGACGATGCAATGGATGCCCGCCGCGCGCGCCATCTGCGTGATGCGCGCGATGGCCATTTCCACGTCGGCGGGCGCCACGAGCATCAGGTCCGCCAGTTCGTCAATGATGACGACGATGTAGCTCAGCCTTTCGGGAATGACGATGTCCTCCTCGCGCGGCACGACGATTTCCTCGTCCACTTCGACGGCGAATCCTTCCGCGCCTGGCTCGACCTTTTCCCGTTTGGCAGTGAGCGGCAATTCGGGTTCGGTCTCCGGCAGCGGCTTGTTTTTCGGGCGCGAATTGAACGAGTTGATGTTGCGGACGCCGACGCGCGCGAAAATCTGGTAGCGCTTTTCCATTTCATTCACGACCCAGCGCAGCGCGAGGATGACTTTCTTCGGGTCGGTCACGACGGGCACGACCAGGTGCGGCAGCGCGTTGTAATGCTGAAGCTCGACGACCTTGGGATCAATCATCACGAACCGGAGCTGGTCCGGCGAGAAGCGGTAAAGCAACGACGTGATGATGGCGTTGATGCAAACGGATTTGCCGGAACCCGTGCTGCCGGCGATGAGCAGATGCGGCATTTCGTCGAGGTCGGCCACGATGGGATGGCCATAAACGTCCTTGCCCAGCGCAATGGGAATCTTGGCCTTGCTGTTGCGCCATTCCTCGGACTCGAACATGTCGCGCACGATGACCTTGGACTTGACCGGGTTGGGCACTTCGACGCCGACGGAGCTTTTGCCGGGAACGGGGGCGAGGATGTGAATGCGCTCGGCTTTGACCGCGGCCGCGATGTTGTTTGAGAGGGCGGTGATTTTTTCAAGCTTCACGCCCGGCGCCGGATGAAATTCGTAACGCGTGATGGTCGGGCCTTTGGTGATGTCGCCGAGCGAAACTTCGATCTCGAACTGGGCGAGCGTCTGCTGCATCAGCCGCGCATTGGCCATCAATTCCTCCTTGGACTCCGTGGGCTTTACGGTCAGGTCCGGGTACTGGAGAAAATCCAGCGGTGGCAACTGATAATTGCCGATGATGGGCGTCGCGGCGACGGTGAGCGGCTTCCGTTTTTTCGGCGCTTTCGGTTTGGCAGCAGGCGGCGCGGAACCATCGGCGACGTGAACGACCGGCTCGGTTTTTTCACCATCGGACTTTTCCACCTCGGTTTTTTCGGCAACCCCCGTTTCGGTTTTGGCTTCAACTGGTTTTCCCGCGGCTTCGGACTTTCCGCCCAGCACGGCTTCTGTCGTGGCGGCAGCAACAGCTTCGCGTGGTGGAGGTGGTTCTTCCTGTTTGGCGGGACCTGCGGCACCAGTCTCTTTGGCCGGTTCGGGCAAGGTGGTTTTGCGCCCGCGAGCGGGCGCCGGTTTGGCCTGCGGCACGCTCAAATCGCGAACGGTCGGCTCCGGCACCGGCAGCAAATCCGCGCCCAGACCGGAACGCTGGACTTCTTCCTGCAATTTTTTGGCCTGCTTCTCGAGGTCACGCGCGCGGCGTTCGAGTGCGGTTTCATCGGCGGATTTGGGTTCGGCGGCGGCGGGTTCTTTTCGAAGCAGACGGCGAATCCATTCGCCGAGTTGAAAATTGGTCAGGAACAACAGGCTGATGAGGCACAGGGTCGCATAAACAATGATGGCGCCGACTTTGCCGAGGAGGCAAAAGCCGTATTCGTAACGCGGCGTCTGCCCGTAAGTCACGAATCCCAGCCAGCCACCGGCGCTTTGCGAGCCGATGGCCTCGCGGAGGTTTCCCAGCCAGCCCGCGCTGTCCAACAGGTAAAGCAGGCCGGCGAGCGAAATCACCAGCACCGCCGACCACAGCACCGACCAGCGCAAACGCTCGCGCAGGTAACCCAGAACATTCAACAGGTACGCCACCCCAAACGCCGCAAACAACACCGGCAAAAGGTATCCCACCACGCCAAAGGGAAGAAACGAACCCCACGCCAGATAAGCGCCGACGGTCCCGATCCAATTATGCACCGGCTTGATGGGCGGGTCTTTGAAGAACGAAAGGTCGTAACGGTCGAACGAAAGCTGCGCGACCAGCAGCAGCAACGCGGCCGCCAGCAGCGCGACCCCGATGACGTCGGCAAAACCCTTGTTCGAATCCGGTGGCAGCTTGCGTGACATGGCCGCAGCGTAACCATTCGGCGCGGCGACTTCAAAGCGGGAAATTAAATTTCTGGCGGCGGCTTTGCGGCAATTCGCGCTTGCCAATGCGCGGCGTGATTGTCAGGTTTTTAACCTGCGCCGGACCATCGGTTGAAAGTCCACCCGGCGCGAAGTAATTAGAAAGAGTTCCAATCTGACATGAAACGAATCATTCGCTTTGCTGGAATTACACCGCCGGCCGGACTGTGCGCGTTGATTTTACTTGTCCTGATCCCGGGTTGCCGGTCGGCCGCGCCAGGCAAATCAGCGGTCAAACCAATCAACCTCGTCGTTGCCGCCGACGGCAGCGGCCGGTTCAAAACGGTGCAGGAAGCCGTCATGTCCGTGCCTTCCGGCAATCGCACCAATCCGGTGGTCATCCACCTCAAACCAGGCACCTACAAGGAGCTGATTTATGTCCAGCGCGAGAAGCGTTTCTTCAACTTGATTGGTGATAATCCGGCAACCACGGTGATCACCTATGATTTGCATGCCGGCCTCACCAATTTCGACGGCAAACCCATCGGCACTTTTCACACGCCCTCGACGACAATTGACGCGGACGATTTCACGGCGGAAAACATCACGTTTGAAAATTCCGCGGGCGCGGTCGGGCAGGCGCTGGCCATGCGCGTGGACGGCGACCGCGCGGTGTTCCACAACTGCCGTTTTCTCGGGTGGCAGGACACGATTCTGTTGAACCGCGGCCGGCAGTATTTTGAGAATTGCACCATTGCCGGTCACGTGGATTTCATTTTCGGCGCGGCGACGGCGTGGTTCGAGAAATGCCGCATTCAATGTCTGGGCGATGGCTACATCACTGCCGCTTCCACCCCGGTTGACCAGCCGTTTGGATTTGTATTCTCAAAGTGCAAAATCACCGGTGACAAACCGGAAACGCGCACCTTTCTCGGCCGGCCTTGGCGGATTTACGCGAGCACGATCTTCCTGAACACGGAAATGTCCGAAGTCGTCCAGCCAGCAGGCTGGAACGATTGGAAAAAACCCGAGACGCACCTGACCGCGCGTTACGCCGAGTTCAACAGCGCCGGTTCCGGCGGCAGCCCAAAGCAGCGCGTGGACTGGGCAAAGCAATTGACGAAGGCCGAAGCCGCGGCCATTACGCCGGGAAAGGTCCTCGGCGGCGCGGACGGCTGGAACCCCAATGATCGGTAGGGACGACCTGCTGGTCGTCCGAGGCCGCGCAGCAGCGCGGCCCCACCCACATGCCGACCATTCCCAGAAGTTGGGGAGCACGCCCGGCGGGCGCGCTCCCCATTTCAACTTCGGTTTTCAGGTTAAAACCAGCCCTCAACCCTCAACTATCTGCAACTCTCAACCGCTTCCAGTGCCCAAATTTCAAATTCGTTTGCACAAAAAAGATGATGACAAACCCAGGAAACAGGTTAGAGTTGAGTCAGCCAGTAAAAGTAACAATTCAGAGAACCCTAACAGAAAGTTGTAATACTATGAAACGCTTGTTTTTGATTGCCTTAAGCTTTGGCGCGCCGTTGGCCATTATGGCCCAGCCTGTTTATAACCCAAGTCCCGGGACTGTGTTCAGTGACAATTTTGCAGGAGACCCCAGTCTTTCATCTCCGCCTTGGTATAACATGAATAACACCGCCAACGCGTCTGCAACTCTTGTAAACGGTACGGGTTTGGAGCTAAACGTGAGTGCCGGCACTGGCAAAACGGACCAGGAATTTGGGCAATTCTCATCCACGCCAATCACACTCAACGCTGTGGGAGACTACATCACTCTCACCGTTGATTTTACCTCTGCCAATATAGCCGGGAATAACGGCTACCTGCTGGCGGGCCTCTACAATGACAATGGAACAACGGCGAGTGGAACTCTAACAGGCACGGCCACCGGCGGTGCCACCGCAGCTTACACCGGTTATTTTGGGGATATGGGATTAAACACTTCGGCTGGCTCATCAACGAAGTTCTATAGCCGGACAGGTGGTGCCACTGATGCCAACGAGTTGGGTTACTACTCATCAATGACGGGTGGCAGTTACACTGAAATAGGCAGCCCCATTGCAAACACGGCCAATGGCAATTTAGCCAATAGCACGGCTTACACTTTGACCTTCACCGTGACAAAAAGTGCCGTCGGCCAGGACACCGTCACTGCCCAAATCAATAAAGGTGCTACAATAGTGGATAGTGCGGCGACTTGGACCTTTTTAGATGCCTCTGGCACTTACAATACTTTCGACGAACTTGATTTTGGCTTCTACGGTAAAAGTGCTCTTATAAACGGCACCATAACCGACGTTGTAGTCACGGATCAAATTACGCCGACTCCTGAACCTTCCACTTTTGCACTGGCTGGGTTGGGCATGCTCGGTTTGGTTTTAGCGCGCCGGGTGCGCCGTTAATCGGCGTTGTTATTTTCTTCGCGACAGGCGCTGGTAAGTTTACCAGCGCCTGTTTAATTTTCAGCTCTGAACATGGCAATCAGCCAATCACAAAACAATCTGGCCTGGCTGCTGGCGACCTGTCCGGAGGCATCCATTCGCAACGGGACCAAGGCGGTGGAACTCCGACATCCGATGTCGGGGCAGGTTCGCGGCCCTGCCAACGGAAAAATCAAACTGACCCACTGCCGGGGGGCGGTCTGAATTGTGGTGTCGGCTGTCTCAGCCGACAGTGCACTGAGGACAGCATACGCCATGGCAAATTCCCCCTGCCACGAGACTTGTCTCCGCAACGCCTTTCCGATTATAACACCGGAGTGTCACGTCAAAACTTTTCAGGGCGATTATCAATGAAGCCATGGGCGCGACTGGCCATCCCCGGCGCCCTGATCGTTTTGTTGGTCTTCCTGGCCTATCTGCCGGCGCTGCGCGGCGGGTTCATCTGGGATGATGATGCTCATCTGACGGCGAATCCCTGCATTGTAGGCCCGCTCGGGTTCAGGGAAATCTGGACGAGTAGCGCGGCAACTTATTATCCACTGGTGCTGAGCAGTTTTTGGGTGCAGCACGCGATCTGGGGTTTAAATCCATTGCCGTATCACCTGGTGAATATCGCCCTGCACGCGGCGTGTGTGGTTTTGCTGTGGCTCGTTTTGCGGTGCTTGAAGGTGCGCGGCGCGTGGTTTGGAGCCGCGCTTTGGGGATTGCACCCGGTGCAGACGGAGTCGGTGGCCTGGATCACGGAATTGAAGAACACCCAATCCTGTTTGTTCTACCTGCTGGCCATCTGGTTTTTTCTGAAATGGCGGACCGCCGGCACCTTCGCCGGCCGGAAAGGAACGGAATGGGACTACGCGCTCGCTTTGCTTTGCGCTACGCTGGCGATTTTGAGCAAGGCATCCACCGTGATGTTGCCGGTGGTGCTCGGCTTGGTGTGGTGGTGGAGTGATGGCCGTTGGCGCTGGCGAAATATTTTCCGACTGGTGCCATTTTTCATAATCTCAGCGGCGGCCAGCGGCTGGACGATCTGGGAACAACAGTTTCATTCCGGGGCGGTGGGGCCGGAATGGTCGCAGAGCCGGCCCGAGCGGCTCGTGATCGCCGGGAAAGCCGTCTGGTTTTATCTCGGCAAATTGCTCTGGCCGCACCCGTTGATTTTCATCTATCCGCGGTGGGAAATTGACGCCTCGCGCCCAACCGCCTATCTGCCGGTTCTGGCGCTGGGCGTCACCTTGTTTCTTTTATGGCTGAATCGCCGCGGCCGAACCGGGCCGGTATTTTTTGCGTTTGCCTGTTTTGTGGTTTCGCTGTTTCCAGTGCTTGGCTTTTTCAATGTTTATTTCTTCCGCTATTCATTCGTGGGTGATCATTTTCAGTATCTGGCCAGCCTCGGTCCCCTCGCGCTGGCGGCGGCCGTAATCACCACGGCTCCCGACCTTTTCAAAAAAAGGAGACCGTTCCTGGAACCGGTGTTCTGCGGGATGCTGCTGCTGGTGCTGGGCGCGTTGACCTGGCAGCAATGCGGGACGTTTGCCGACATGGAAACCCTCTGGCGGAAGACGCTGGCCAAAAACCCGGATTGCTGGTTGGCCCACAACAATCTGGGTCTTTTGCTTAACAACCAGGGGCGCATTGAAGAGGCAATGGAACACTACCATAAGGCCATCCAAATCAATCCGAATTCCTTCGAAGCACTGAACAACCTGGGTAACGCCTTCACCGCCAAGGGCCGGGTTGATGAAGCGATTGAGAACTTTCGCAAGGCCCTCCAGATCAATCCGAATTACGCCGAAGCACTGAACAACCTGGGTGCCGCCCTCGCCGCCAAGGGCCGGTTTGATGAAGCGATTGAGAACTTTCGTAAGGCCCTCCAGATCAATCCGAATTCCTTCGAGGCGCTGGACAATCTGGGTGCCGCCCTCGCCGCCAAGGGCCGGGTTGATGAAGCGATCGAGAACTATTACAAGGCCATCCAGATCAATCCGAATTACGCCGATGCACTGAACAACCTGGGTGTCGCCCTCGCCACCAAGGGCCGGTTTGATGAAGCGATCGAGAACTATTACAAGGCCATCCAGATCAATCCGAATTACGCCGATGCACTGAACAACCTGGGTGTCGCCCTCGCCGCCAAGGGCCGGTTAGATGAAGCGATCAAAAACTTTCGCAAGGCCATCCAGATAGACCCGAATTCCGCCGACGCGCTGAACAATCTGGGTTTTTCCCTCGCCGCCAAGGGCCGGTTTGGTGAAGCGATCGAGAATTATTACAAGGCCATCCAGATCAATTCAAACCGCCCCGAAACATTCTATCATTTAGGCATGGCCCTTGGCCAATTGGGTCGCACCCGGGAAGCGGTTGCCCAATACCGGGAGGCGCTGAGATTAAATCCCAACCTGGCCGGGGCGCTGAACAATCTGGCGTGGGCCTTGGCTGCCAGTCCCGATGACGAGCTTCGCAATGGGGCCGAGGCGGTCCGTTTGGCCGAACGCGCGTGTGAGTTGACTCATTATGGCCAATCCTTGTTCATCGGGACGCTGGCCGCCGCTTATGCCGAGGCCGGCCGTTTCCCGGAGGCGGTGGCCACGGCGGAAAAGGCGGAGCAGCTCGCAACCACAGCCGGGTCAAAAAAACTGGCCGGGGAAAACCGGCAACGGCTTGAGCTCTATCGGGCCGGCAAGCCTTATCATGACCCCGCCCCAACGGCGCAATAAGTTCCGCTGAATATCACAGATTTAGCCAAAGCCCGTTTCTCCTCGCCCTTCATTCTCCATCGCGCAATGCGGGACTTGTCTGGCCGGGCTTTTGCGGGTAAAAAACCGTGTGTCACAAAAGACCTTTCCCGGGCCAATGTTCATTCGTAGGCGAATGCTGCCGGTCTGGCAGGGCGGCTTGATCATTCTCCTTGTCTTCCTGGCCTATCTCCCGGCGCTGCGCGGCGGGTTC
>JBAVOO010000071.1:0-5981 GCA_049692125.1 Verrucomicrobiia bacterium
AGCGCGCCAAAAATCGCTCTTGGCGCTCCCGAAGAGTCCCGCAAGCGTAAAAAACGATTGCCGCGCTTCGTTTACTTGGCCCTCACCCCGTCTGCTCCGCGAGTTTTGCAATTGGCTCACTTAGCGCGGACATTCCTGTCCGCGGGTTCGGGCGACTTTCCAGTCGCCCGGTGCTCCCGGCCCAGACTTCGCGATCAAGAACAGTGCGAAGTTGTACCCAAAGCGGACGGTTGCTTTTACCCGGCGCAAAGTTATTCTGCCCGCATGATTAAAGGGAACAAGGCGGCCAGATCCACCGCCGATTTGGAATTGCAACGCCGCATCCAGGAACTCATCGCCTTCAAAGGCGGTGGCCACAACGAAAACGAGGTCGCCGACATCGTCGAAAATGCGCTCAAGCTGCTGGCTGATGTGAAGGAGACCGGCGACGTGCGGGTGATCCAGACCGCTCTGCGCGAATTGCGCTACGCCTTCCGCCTCTTCGCGCCGTATGCGCACATCCGCAAGGTCACCATTTTCGGCTCGGCCCGGACGCAATCGGACAAGGTGGAATATCAACAGGCCGTGGATTTCGGGCGCAAGATTGTGAAAGCCGGCTTCATGGTCATCACCGGCGCCGGACCGGGCATCATGCAGGCCGGGCACGAAGGCGCCGGGACCGCCAACAGTTTCGGGGTGAACATCCGGTTGCCGTGGGAACAAAGCGCGAATCCGGTCATTCGCGAGGACAAAAAACTGGTGACGTTCAAATACTTTTTCACGCGCAAATTGATTTTCATCCGCCATTCGGACGCCATCGTGCTTTTCCCCGGCGGCTTCGGCACGCTCGACGAGGGATACGAGGCGCTCACGCTCATGCAAACCGGCAAAAGCCAGCTCATGCCGCTGGTGCTTGTGGATTCCCCCGGCGGCACGTATTGGAAGACGTGGGACAAAAACATCCGCGAACACCTGCTCCGCAACCAGTTGATTTCGCCCGACGATTTGAATCTTTACCGGATCACCGACGACACCAACGAAGCGGTGAAAATCATCACGCGCTTTTACCGGAATTTCCAATCCACCCGCTTCGTGAAGGATTTGTTCATCCTCCGGCTCAAAAACGCGCCGTCGGATTCCGCCCTGGCCGCGATGAACGAAGACTTTGCCGACATCATCAATGGCGAACCCATCAAACGCATCAAACCGACGCCGGAAGAAGTTGAAGGCCGGGACAGCCTGGATTTGGCGCGAATCGCCTTCGGCTTCAACCGCCGCGATTACGGCCGCCTGCGGCAATTGATTGACGTGTTGAACGGGTTGTGAGTGTAGGGCGCGCAGTCCCCTGCGCGCCGTGGTTGGCTGGCATTCGCCCGAGCGGCGCGCAGGGGACTGCGCGCCCTACCAAATTTCCTGCGTACTCGACAGTTCACGCTCCGGTTGTTAGCGTTGGGCCATGAATTTCCTGGTTACCGGCGGCGCGGGTTTCATCGGTTCGCATGTTTGCGAACGTCTCCTGCACGCCGGCCACGCGGTCTGGACGTTCGATGACCTCAATAATTTCTACGACCCGCAACTCAAACGCCGGAACCTTTGCGACATCCAGTCGCTCGCCAAACCGTTTGAATTCGTCCACGGCGATCTGACCGACCGCGCCGCGCTCGACGCCCTGTTCGACAGCGTGAAGTTCGACCAGGTCATCCATCTGGCCGCGCGCGCCGGTGTGCGGCCCAGTCTCGAAGAACCGGCGCTTTACCAGCGCGTCAACGTCGAGGGCACGGTCAACGTCCTCGAAGCCGCGCGGAACCATCGCGTCAAAAAAATCATCATCGCCTCGTCGTCGTCCGTCTATGGCGTGAACTCCAAAGTGCCGTTCAGCGAGAGCGACCCGATTTTTTCCGCCATCTCGCCCTATGCCGCCAGCAAGCTTGCGTGCGAGTCGCTCGGCCACGTTTATCATCACGTTTACGGCATGGACGTGGCGGTGCTTCGCCTGTTCACGGTTTACGGTCCGCGCCAGCGGCCCGACCTGGCCATCCGCAAGTTTGCGACGCTCATTCACGCCGGCAGACCGATTCCGGTCTTTGGCGATGGCAGCATGGCGCGCGATTACACCTACGTCACCGACACGCTCGACGGCATCATCGCCTGCACGCAAAAGGAATTCGGCTTTGAAATTTTCAACCTCGGCGAATCACAAACCGTGAAGCTGAACCGCGTCATCGAACTGCTCGAAGCCGCGCTCGGCAAAAAGGCCGTCATTGACCGCCAGCCGCTGCAGCCCGGCGACGTGCCGGTCACGTTCGCCGACCTTACGAAGGCGCGCGCCCGGTTGGGCTATAATCCGCAGGTCAAAATCGAGCCGGGCATCAAATTATTTATAGATTGGTTTCGGAAAAATACCGGTTAGAATCCCGGCATGAAATTGGAAGTGCCGTTCACACGCCCATCATTGGCAGAAGCGCTCGACGCCTGGAAAAAGCTGCTCGCCAAACGCGGTTTCGCAACGGACATCATCTGGATTTTTGCGGAAAATCTTTGCGTTGAAAAATCGCACGCCGGGCAGGGCGGATTCCATTTCGGTTTTCAAACCCGGTTCACGCCGCCGCCCGGGGATGCGCTCGACATTGCGTTCGAGCATTTTGGCGAAACGAACGCACCCATCGTTTTTTACCGACTCGGCGGGCGTCCGGGCAAGTCCGTCTGCATGCTGCTATGCGATTCATGGTTTGCAAACCGGCGCGAGGCCGACGGGTTTTTCAGCCGCGACGAATGGCGGGTCTTGTTTTATCCCGGCCAGAAGGATGAAATCGAGGAAGTCACCGATCTGACCCGCTGGTTGCGGCGCGTCAAGCGTGGCCGCGCGTTTCACGACCTGGATTTTGGCATGACGCTGGAGGCGATTGACGAAATGAAAATGTACGGCCGGGCGCTCGCGCCTTACGAACGCTTCGCCGCAGTGATGCTCAACCGCCTCCGCCGGTTTTTGGGACAGCCCGCTTGACACCGGGCGCCCCGGCGCGTTTTTTTGCTGTCAAATCCCAGGACAAATCCTGTCTTGCGCGCCTTTTCCGCGTCATCTTTTTGTTCATCCTCCACCGGCATCCGGTGGCCCGGCCCATGCTCGACTGCAGGGCATGACCAAGATTGCTTACAACGTGAGCAGGAAGAGCCATATTTTTAATACCGTGCTCGTCCCGGCCAACCACTCGGAAGAGGCCCGGTTTGGCCCGATTGATGGGGCAGTCATTATCTTCTTTCTCCTCTGCGTCGCGGGATTCATCTGTTTCCTCGTGGCCTGAAGGCTTCGGGATGGGATGAGATCGCGGAAGGCGCTTGCTTCGGCCTGAAAAATGGCCGCCGGCGGCCTCATAAAAAACTGTCCTTTCATCGCTGCGCCGCTACACAATTCCCGTGATGAAGCGCGAGCAACCCAAAACCCGTCACGCCCGGCTCGTGGAGGAAATCCGCAAGCACGACCGCGCCTACTATGTCGATGCCAGGCCGGTGATCAGCGACCAGGAATACGACCGGGTTTATCACGAACTGCTCGACCTCGAAAAAGAATTTCCCGAACTCGTCACGCCCGATTCGCCAAGTCAAAGAGTTGGCGGTGAGCCGCTGGAGAAATTCCAACAAGTTCAGCACGAAGTCCCGATGATGAGTTTGGACAACACTTACTCACCAGACGAAGTGCGAGCCTTTGTTAAGAGAGTCCAAAAATTATTGCCTAATGAACTTTTGGAATGGAGTGTCGAGCCAAAAGTGGATGGGCTAGCTGTTACTCTTCAATATGAAAATGGTTTGTTTACTCGAGGTGCCACCCGCGGCGACGGAACAACCGGTGATGACATAACAGCAAACTTAAGAACTGTTCGGACCATACCACTTCGCTTGGGCAGTTATGAGCATCTTCCCCGTCGACACAAATCAACTCAAGAAGAGCTATTTGAGACAGGCAGCAATTTTGATGAGGGAACACCAAACTTTCTCGAAGTGCGCGGTGAGATATGCATTGCCAAAAATAAATTTGAACAACTTAATAAGAAACGAGTTGAGAATGGCGAAGAAGCATTTGCCAACGCTCGAAATGCGGCGGCTGGATCACTGAAATTGTTAGCTCCAAAAGAAGTAAGCAAACGCCCCCTTTCTTTTTTCGCGTACGCCGTCGCGCGAGTTCAAGGGGTAGGCTTGCCTGAAAATCAATTTTGGGTACTTGATTGGTTGCGCGGTTTTGGATTCAAGACTGCCGATAAGAAATGGAAATGGCTTTGCCGTTCGGAGCAAGCAGTTTTGTTGGCCTTGGAAAAGTTAAGAATTGGTCGAAATAAGTTTGAATTTGAAATCGACGGTGCGGTGATTAAGTTGAACTCCTTCGAACAACAACGCCATGCCGGTGCGACAGCCAAAGCGCCGCGCTGGGCGATTGCCTACAAATACGCTGCCGAGCAGGCCAAGACGAAACTCCGTGACATCGTCATCCAGGTCGGCCGCACCGGTGCACTCACGCCCGTGGCCGAGCTCGAACCCGTCTTCCTAGCCGGCAGCACCATCAGCCGCGCCACGCTGCACAACGAGGATTACATCCGTGAAAAGGACATCCGCATCGGCGACACCGTCGTCATCGAGAAGGCCGGCGAAGTGATTCCTGCCGTCGTGAGCGTGGTTTTGAAAAAACGCACCGGCGACGAGAAAAAATTTACGTTTCCGAAGACTTGTCCCGAATGCAATTCGAAAGTCGCCAAAGAAATCGGCGGTGACGAAGAGGAAGGCGCCATCTGGCGTTGTGTGAATCCCGATTGCCCGGCACAGGTCCGCGGACGGCTTGAGCACTGGTGCTCGCGCGGTGCGATGGACGTCGAAGGCGGTGGCGAAGTGCTCGCGGCGCTGCTTGTCAAAAACAATCTTGTGCGCGATGTGGCTGACCTTTACGAATTGAAACTCGAAGCCGTCGTTGCACTGGAACGCATGGGCGAGAAGTCCGCGAAGAATTTTCTCGATGCCCTTGCCGCCAGCAAAGCGCGTGACCTGTGGCGGCTGCTGTTCGGCCTCGGCATTCTGCACGTCGGCGCCGGCGTGGCCAAATCACTCGCGCGGCATTTCCCGACGCTCGATGACATTTTTGCCGCGAGCGCGGAGCAATTGACCGAGGCCGAAGACATCGGCGAAGTCATCGCGCAAAGCCTCGTGAATTGGCACAGCGACGCCCGGAATCAAAAACTCATCGAGCGATTGCGCGCAGCCGGTTTGAATTTCAAATCCGAACTTTATCGGCCGGCAGCGCCAGCAGGTCCGTTTGCCGGCAAAACGTTCGTGCTCACCGGCACGTTGCCGACGCTGACGCGCGAGGAAGCCAAGGCAAAAATCGAATCCCTCGGCGGCAAGGTGAGCGGCAGCGTGAGCAAGAAAACGGATTACGTGCTGGCTGGCGACGACACCGGTTCCAAATTGGACAAGGCGCAGGAGTTGGGTGTGAAGATTTTGGACGAGGCGGAGTTCTTGAAAATGATTGAACTGAACTAGAAAGAAAATCAATCACTTCTGCTTTTCATTGTCTTCCTTTGCAGCCTTACGCCGAAGCTTTCGAATCAGCTTTTCACTACGGCTATCGAGTCGCGCCCCTCTGAAGTTAGCTTTGTCTGCTTTGCCTAAGTTGGCATCTTCAAAATTAATTCCACTGAGATTGGCAGCTCTAAAATTAGTCCCATCAAGATTGGCACCCTGAACATTGGCACGATGGATGTGTGCCGCTGTTAGGTCTGCATTGTGCAAATTTGCCCTAATGAAACATGCGAATGCTGCCTCAATATTATTTAGTTTTGAAAAACTGAAATCAGATCCGTAAAAGTCAATGATATGTAAAGTTGCATGACTTAAATCTAAAAATGATAAGCAGTCGGCGCAGTCAGAACATCGGTAACACTCGTGGGTCAATACATCGGTAACACTATTTTGGTTAGAGGTTACACATTTGGTTTCCTTTGACCAGCTTCCTGCGGGCG
>JBAVOO010000072.1:0-107431 GCA_049692125.1 Verrucomicrobiia bacterium
AATAAACCAGCAGCGTGACGAGCGCGAGCAACAGACCAATGAGACGCGGACGGGCCTTCGCCGCGCCGAAGTGCTGGTGTTGGAAAGCCGCACCGGTGCCTTCCGGGCAGGATTCCTGGTTTTCGCGATTCTGGCTTCGGCCACGCAGGCGGGACATGGGTTTCTTTTACGCGATTTTGCTGTGGGGCAGGTGCGGAGACAAAGTATATTTTTCCGCAAAAAGACGTTGCAATTTCCGGCGCGGCGGGTAGAAATTGGGGAGGCAGGAAATTGCTCGACCCCCTGCCGCTTGGACGCCACATCGGTTCCTCACGACCAAGTAAAGTTGTTTTATGAGCGGATTATCGTTTGCTGTCGTGGGAGCCGCTTCCAATCAAGCGGAACTCATCTACGTTTGGACACAGGCAACGCCGGAAGCCAAGGCGATCATTGTCTGTCTCATTCTTTTTTCCATCCTTGCGTGGTCGGTGATGGTTTCCAAGGCCATCCAGGTCCGGCGCGCCCGCCGGTTGAACCATTATTTCAACGAGGAATTCCGCGCGCAAAAATCCGTGCTCGAACTTTTTGACCGCAAGTTGCAGGTCGAAGGCTGTCCGCTTTATGAGGTTTATCGGGCCGGCTGCGTGCAACTCGACGCGCGGTTGCGCGGGCCGGGCGGCGAACGCAGCAAACAGCAGGTCACGCTCAAAAACATGGAGCATGTCAAACGCGCGCTTGAAAACATCGTCGCCCAGGAATCCTTGAAACTGGAATCCGGTTTGATTCTGCTTGCCATCGCGGTCAGCGGCGCGCCGTTCATGGGATTGCTCGGCACGGTTTGGGGCGTGATGAGCACGTTCGCCGGCATCGCGCAGCAAGGCGCGGCGACGATGGCGGCGATGGCGCCCGGCGTCTCGGCGGCGCTCATCACGACGGTCGCCGGACTGCTGGTGGCGATTCCCTCGATGTTCGGCTACAATTGGCTCGTGCATAATCTGCGCGTGTTTACCGTCAACCTCGACAATTTTGCGCAGGAACTCGTTTCCCGGATGGAAACAGAATTTTTGGAAGACGAATAATTTTTACAGCCATGCGCAGATTTTCCCAACGCAGTTACCTCGTGACGTTGAGCGAAATCAACATCACGCCGCTGCTCGACCTCGCGTTTGTGCTGCTCATCATCTTCGTCATCACCACGCCGCTGCTCGAGCAAAGCATCAACCTCAAGTTGCCGGCCGGCGGCCGACCGGACACAAGGATTGAGAAGCGCAACATCCGCACCGTCGAAGTCAGCACGACGGGGGTCTACGTGCTCGACAAACAGCACATGAGCCTTGGGCAGTTGACCGCGCGGCTGGCGGCGGAATTCCGCTCGAACCCGAACCTCATTGTTTACATTCGCGCCGATCAGGACGGGCCTTACAAAAACGTTGCCATGTTGATTGATGGCTGCCAGCGCAGCGGCATTACGCGCTATTCGCTGCGCACCGAACCGACCAGATGAACCGTCTGCAAAAAAAATGCGTCATTGCGACCGCGGGCGTTCACCTGCTGCTGATCGTGATTTTATTCGTCGGCCCGGCTTTTTTTTATTCAAAGCCGAAGGCGGACGACCTGCCGGTGCTTGATGTGATTCCGGCCAATTTGATTGACGCGGCGTTCAACAGCGGCGTCGCCAACGCCACCCCGCCGCCACCGGCGCCGGTTGCTCTGCCGCAACCGCCTCCGCAGAAAGTGGAAAAGACCGAGCCGGTCAAACCGCCGGACAAACTGTCGCCCGACAGTTTGAAGCCGGTTGAAAAAACTTCCAAAACCGAGCCGCGCAAGGTTCAAATCAGCACACAACTCGTGACGCGTGCCGCGCCAAAAAATTCCCCGACGGTCGACAATTCGCAGCAACAGCAGCGGCTGGCCCAGGCGAGCCGAAGCGCCCTTCGGAATTTGAAAAACAATTTAACCCCGGGCACGACAATTGACATGCCTGGCAACAGCAGCGTGGCCTATGCGAATTATGCCACCGTGGTGAAGAGTGTTTACGAGCAGGCCTGGATACTGCCCAATGAAGTCGCCGACGACGCGAATACGAAAGTTAGCGTTACCATTGCCAACGATGGCACAGTTATTTCCGCGCGGATCGTTACCCCATCAGGTGATGCCGGCCTGGACGCCTCGGTCCAGCGCACTCTGGAACGCGTCAAATTCATCGCGCCGTTCCCGGAAGGCGCGACGGAAAAAGAACGGACTTACATCATCAACTTCAACCCCCAAGTCAAACGATTACTCGGATGAAAAAATATTACCCGCCGCTGCTGAACATTGGCCTCACGATTCTCCTTTTTGCCGCCGCCGGCGCACACGGCCAGAATGAAATCACCATTCGACCGGAGCTTACCGTTTTGGGTTCGACCAAGCCGATTCCCGTTTCGCTTGAAGGGTTCAACGGCGAAGTCGCCGACGTTTTGAAATTCGACCTTTATGTCCAGGGCTTCAGCTTTGTCGCCCCGGATGCCGCGCAATATCAAATCAGCGGCACCAGTGCGGGCAGCGTTCAAGGCCGCGTCGTGGATCGTTTCGCCAAGAGCACGATTCTCTCGCGCAGCTACACCGGCGCGTCGTTGCGGCGGCAGGCACATGCGTTCGCCGACGACATCGTGCAGGCCATTACGCGAAAAAATGGCATCGCGCAGACAAAAATCGCCTTCAAGGCCCAAGCCAGCACGGGCAACGGCGAAATTTATGTGGCTGATTTCGACGGCTACAACCCGCAATCCATCACGCACGACGATACCATCGTTGCCGCGCCGGCATGGGTGCCGGGCCGGCTGGCGATTTATTACACATCGTATAAGCGCGGCAACCCGGACATTTTTTATCACAACCTCAGCACCGGCCAGCGCCGCGTCGTCGCGGGTTATTCCGGCCTGAACACGAGCGCGGCGGTCTCGCCGGACGGCTCGAAGGTGGCGATGATTTTGAGCAAGAGCGGCAGCCCGAATGTTTGGGTCTGCAATGCTGACGGCACGGATTTGAAACGATTGACGACGAGCAGCGAGGATTCGTCGCCGTGCTGGTCGCCGGACGGACAATGGATTTGTTTCGCAACGAAAATCGCCGATCGGCGCGTGCTGGCGAAAGTGCCGGCGGGCGGCGGGGCGATGCAGCGGATTCCGACCCCCGGCGCGCCGAACCCGACTGAACCCGACTGGTCGCCCGACGGCAAGTGGATCACGTTCACGTCGCAGATGAGCGAGTTCGACATTTGCGTCTTGCCTGCGGACGGCGGCACGCCCACGGTGCTCGTGGCGGGTGAAGACTCGTCGTGGTCACCGAATTCGCGGACGCTGATTTTCACGCGGCGGGTGGGCGGTCGTTACATGTTATCTGTGCTTGACGTATTCACGAAACAAGTCAAGGATATTACCCGGATTTCAGGCAGCGATTCTCAACCGGCTTGGGCGAGATGACTTAATTTTTTTAACAAACTTTTAACTAAAGGAAAAAACATGAAAATGATGAAACTGACTTGCCTGTTGGCATTCGCGCTGGCCATCACACTGGCGAACACCGGCTGTAGAAACCACCGACCCGTCAAAGTCACGCCGATACCCGGTCAATCCCCGATGGTCGGTGAACCAGGTGCTGGCGGCACTTTGCCTCCGGGCGACACGGTTCCAAGTGGCGGTGGACAAACAGCAAGCCTGGATGAATTTGAGGGCATGATTAAGGATCCCGCTGCGCTGGCCGCTTACACGGTGCATTTTGCCTACGACAGCGCCGTCGTGAAGAAGAGCGAGAAGGCGAACGTTCAAGCCGTGGCCGATGCCTTGGGCCGGGATGCAAGCACCAAGCTGCTCATCGAAGGTCATTGTGACGAGCGTGGCACGGAGGAATACAACCGCTCGCTCGGCGAACGCCGCGCGCTGGCGTTGCGCCAGGCGCTGGCCAAGATCGGCGTGGACCCCTCGCGCATCCGGACCATCAGCTACGGCAAAGACAAGCCGGTTGACCCGGGCCATGACGAGTCCGCCTGGTCGAAAAACCGCCGCGGCGAATTTGTCCTGCTCCATCCCAGGAGCGGATCCTGATTTTGGCAGGAAACATTTGAAGCTATTCAGGGGCCGCATTTGCTGCAGCCCTTTTTATCAGGGTGCGCCGTCTCCAGCGCAGAAATCGGCCGGGACCGCCGACCCTGCATTTGCAGCTTTACTATCGGCCAAGGCAGGCGTAGGCTTTGTGAGGCTCGACAAAATTTATGAATACCTTGTTCGCATGGGCGATTGGCGGCACGGAACTGATTATCATCTTGGTGGCCTTTTTGATTTTGTTCGGCTCCAAGAAAATTCCTGAATTTGCCCGCGGTTTGGGCCAGGGCATCAAGGAATTCAAGAAAGCATCGCGCGAAGTGACGGACGAGATTCAAAATGCGCCAACGGAAACGCCGGCACCGCCGGGCAAATCGCCCGCCGCCAGCCCGCCGGCATCCGCGCCAACCGTTTCCCAATCCTCCAACCCGCCCAAGGCCTGACGGCGGGACGTTTCTGGCATGGCCGGCGACCCAGCATCGGAGCGCCCCAACGAGGCCGAAGGCGGCCCGGTCAAGACCTTTCTCGAACACCTCGAAGATCTTCGCTGGGTGCTCATCAAGAGCCTGGTGGCGCTGGGCGTGGCGGTATTGCTCTGTCTGCTCGCGGGCAATTACGTCGTTCAGATCGTCAAATGGCCGTTGACACGCGCCGGCGTTAGCTGGCCCGGCACGAATCAAATCGTCGCCGTCAGCTTCGGCACGAACCGGCTCGGCGCGTTTCAACTCACCGCCGAACAACAAAAATCACTGAACCTCGGCACGAACCGTTTCGTATCCGTTCAAGTCGGGCCGCTGGTCATCGGCACGAACCAGGTGCTCGGCTGGCGCGCCAATTCCGATCCCGGTGCCGTTGCCGACGCGCAACGGTTGAAGATTGATCTGATCAACCTCAGCCCGGCGGGCGGATTTGTGGTCGCCTTCCAGGTGGCAATTTACGGCGGCACGGTACTGGCGTCGCCGTTCATTTTTTATTTCGTCGCCACGTTCGTCTTTCCGGCGCTGAAACTGCGCGAGCGCAAATACATTTATCGCGGACTGGCTTTCGGCGGCGGATTGTTTCTCCTCGGCGTGGCATTTTGCTACTTCGCCTTGATGCCGTTGGCGCTGGCCGCGGCGCAGATGTATTCCCACTGGCTCGGTTTCGGCGCCTTTCAGTGGCGGGCGGAGGACTACATCAGTTTCGTCTGCCGGTTCCTGCTGGGCATGGGGCTGGGCTTTGAGCTGCCGGTGGTGATTCTGACGCTCGTGAAAATCGGCATTCTCGACTACCACATGCTCTCCCGGGCGCGCCGTTATGTGATCGTCATCAACCTGATCCTTGGCGCGGTGCTGACCACCCCGGAACCGCTAACGCAAATCGTCATGTTCTTCCCGCTGCAGGTTCTCTACGAAATCACCGTCTGGATTGCGTGGTATTGGGATCGGCGGGAACGGAAACGCGCCGCGCGCGAATCGTAAAACGCGCTTTACATCCGGCGATTTCGGCGTAAGCTCAACTCAACTCGTCAACTTAAAAAAACGTATGCGAAACGTGATGTCCCTTCTCGCTTTGGCCGGCTTGGCCGCTTTGTTCACCTCTGGCTGCGCCGGGCCGGAACAAAAACTCGGCCGCGGCGTGAGTAACACTCTTGAAATCACCCGCTTGGGCGAAATGCGCCGCTCCATCGAGCAAACGGCCGTTTTTGAATCGCCCAGCGCCGGCTACACCGCCGGTGCTGTTAGCGGCTTGAATCGCACACTGGCGCGCACGGGCCTGGGCATTTATGAAATCATCACCGCGCCCTTCCCGCCGTATCATCCGATTTGGACCAGTTATCTGAGTCCTAGGCCCGTTTATCCTGAAAGCTACAAGCCGGGCCTGATTTCGGAATCGACGTTCGATACGGACACCTACACTGGTTTCAGCGGCGGCGACGTCGCGCCGTTCATCCCCGGCAGCCGGTTCCGCGTGTTCGACAACTGAACTGATGACCCAATCCATTTTGCCGGACGCGCCAACAGTTTTCCGTTGGCGCGTTTTGTTTTCGTGAAGACCATGCCGCTCGAAAAGAATTCGCCCTGCAAAGTCAACCTGCTGCTGAACATCCTTGGCAAACGGCCGGACGGATTTCACGAACTCGAAACCGTCATGCAGCCGGTCAACCTTTGCGACCGGCTGACGTTTGAACGCCGCGGCGGCGCGGTCGAACTTTCATGCAGCGACGCAGCCCTGCCGGTGGATTCGCGCAATCTGGTTCATCGCGCGGCCACCGGGTTTTTGCAAACCGCGAAAATCAGCGATGGCGTGCGCATTCATTTGGAGAAAAAAATTCCACTGGCCGCCGGTTTGGGCGGCGGCAGCGGCAATGCTGCGACGACGCTGCTCGCGCTGAACGAACTTTTCGGCCAGCCGCTTTCAGCCGCGAAGCTCGGCGAACTGGCCGCGTCACTCGGCTCGGACGTGCCGTTTTTCCTCCAAAACAAGCCTGTGCTCGCCACCGGTCGCGGCGAAAAAATCCAACCGCTCGATTTTTTCCACGCGTTGCGTGACAAGGTATTCCTGTTGATTCATCCCGGTTTTGGCATCGCGACGGCGTGGGCTTATCAGAATCTCGCGCGTTTTCCGGAGGCGTTGAACGGCCGGCCGGGCCGCGCGCAAAAACTGATTTCAAAACTTCAAACCGGCGATTGGCGCGTTGCGAGTGCGGAATTTTACAATTCGCTCGAAGCCCCGACGCTGGAAAAATATCCGGTGCTCGCGCTGTTCCAGGAATTTCTCCGTGCGCACGGCGCGCTGGCTGCACTGATGTCCGGCAGCGGCTCGACAACCTTTGCCATCGCCGAAAACATGGCTGCCGCCGAATCGCTCGCGGAGAAATTTAAATTGAAGTTCGGACAAAACTGCTGGACCGCCATGGTGGAGATTTGAACAGAAGGCAACGAAGGAAACCAAGGGATTTCCAAAAGGTCAGCCGCTGCAAAATCAAAATTCTTTGTTTCCTTCGTTTGCTTCCGTTCAGTTCCGTGTTTTGAATCGCGCCAGTGCGAATTCCGCCATTTCCTTTGCCGCCGGAATTTTGAACGCCAGCGCGACGATTCCATAAATCAATCCCGCCAAAATCGCCGGCGCGAACACCTCGCCGATTTTCAGTGCGACGGTCCTGTGGCCGAGAAAATTTTCCCACGACCACCAGCCCGACCATGCCACCAGCCCGGCCAGAATACCGGCGACAGCCAACGGCAGAAACGTGGCGCGCAGCGGTTCCATTTCCAGTTTCCCCAGCTTTTTCCGCAGCGCATAGAGCAGCAGGCTGGCATTGCCGATGGAGGTGATGGTGTTGGCGATGCCCAGGCCGCCCTGCCGCAGCGGACCAATGAACAGCACGGCCAAACCCAGATTCAGAACCAGGCAGACGATGCTGATTTGCATCGGCGTTTTGGTGTCGCCGAGCGCGAAAAACGCCCGGACCAGAATATTGACCGTTGAAAAAGCCACCAGCCCCGGCGCGAGGCACTGCAGCGCCAGGGTCGCGCGTTCCGTAGAGGCGGCGGTGAATTTGCCATGCTCGAACAGCAGCCGTATGATCGGTTCGGCCAGCACGACCAGCAGGACGGCGGCGATCAGATTGGCCAGCAGCAGCGTGCCGAGACCATGACGCAGGGTGGCGCGGAATTCGCCGAAGTTTTTCTCCGCCGCCAGCCCCGCCAGGGTCGGCAGCAGAAAAGTTGCCAGCGAAATGCCGAACATGCCCTGCGGCAGTTCCATGAGCCGCACGGCATAGTCGAAGGAGGCGTTGATCTGCGGGTCCACGTAAAAGGCGACGGTCTGCGTCAGCAACACGTTGATTTGAAAGGCGGCGACGCCGAGGGTGGCGGGAATCATCCGGATTACCACGAGCCGGACGGTTTCATTTTGCCACGGCGAAACCCACCGGTAACGGAAGCCGTCGTGCCAGAGCGTCGGCAGTTGAAAGGCCGCCTGCGCCACGCCCGCTGCCAGCACGCCGATGGCCAGCGCGAAAATTTGTTCACGCAACTCGTATCCCATCCTGGGCGCGAGCCAGAGCACGGACGCGATCATCACGACGTTCAGCATCGTCGCGCTCATTGCCGGAATGAAAAAATGTCCGCGCGCGTTGAGCATGCCCATGAACGCCGCCGCCAGGCACACGAGCAGCATGTAGGGAAACATCACGCGCAAAAGCCGCAGCATGAGTTCGGTGCTTTCGTTGAATTGATGAACGGCCAGCGCAATCGAGAGGCCGAGCATGACCACGCCGATGATCGCTGCCGCCGCGACGACGAGGCCGGAAATCACGGCGTTGGCCGCGCGCCACATCTCGATTTCGCCGCGCGTCTTCTCCTTTTCCTTGAAAATGGGGACGAACGCCGCCGTCAACGCGCCTTCGCCCAGCAGGCGGCGGAAAAGGTTGGGAATGGTGAAGGCGAGCTTGAACGCGCCCGCCACCCGGGTGTCACCCATGAAATTCGCATAAACCATCTCGCGCACCATGCCGAGCAGGCGGCTGATGAGCGTGGCGGCGGCCATGGAGCCGGACGACTTGAGCATCTGTGACATCGGGACGGATTCTCACGCAAAGCCGCAAAGTCGCAAAGTTAAAATGCAAATTTGGTGGGGCGAGGCTGCCGACGAGCCGGCTCGCGCGGATCGGTCTTCGTTGGACTTCGACCCGACGGGCGCTCGCCCCACCGGTTCAATTGGAAATTGGCATTTGGCCGCTGGCAATTTAATCTGTCCACGTGAGCATCCTGGAAGAACTCAAATGGCGCGGGCTGGTGGCCGATTGCACCGACGCGGCGGAACTGGCCAAACGGCTCGCCTCGCCCGCGACGCTTTACTGCGGTTTTGACCCGACCGCCGACAGCCTGCACGTGGGCAACTTGGTACCGTTGCTCGCCCTGAGGCGCTTTCAATTGCTCGGCCATCATCCCATTGCCGTGGCCGGTGGCGCCACCGGCATGGTGGGCGACCCGAGCGGCAAGACCAGCGAGCGCCAGTTGCTCACGCCGGAGGTCCTCGCGCACAACATTTCCCGCGTCAAGGAACAGCTCAAAAAGCTTCTCGATTTTGACACGAAGACCAATCCCGCGCGACTGGTGGACAACGCTTCATGGACGAAGGATGTTTCGTATCTCGATTTTCTGCGTGACATCGGCAAGCATTTTTCCGTCAACCAGATGGTCGCCAAGGAAAGTGTCCGTGCACGGATGGAGGACCGCGAGGTGGGCATCAGCTACACCGAATTCAGCTACATGCTGCTCCAGGCGTTCGATTTTTACGTGCTCGGCCGCGACCACAATTGCGAACTGCAAATCGGCGGCAGTGACCAGTGGGGCAACATCACCGCCGGGATTGAACTCACGCGCAAGAAACTCGGCAAAATCGTCTTCGGCCTGACCCTGCCGCTCATCACCAACGCCGACGGAACGAAGTTTGGCAAGACCGAGGCTGGAGCCATTTGGCTCGATCCGAGGCGCACGAGCGTCTATCGCTTCTATCAATTCTGGATCAACACCGACGACCGGGACGCCATCCGTTACCTGAAATACTTCACGTTTTTGTCGAAGGAAGAGATTGAAGCGTTGGAGAAGAAGCATGTGGAAAATCCCGGCGCGCGCGAAGCGCACCGGGCTTTGGCCAAAGCGGTGACCGATTTGATTCACGGCCCGAACGCAACAACGGAAGCCATCCGCGCCAGCGAAATTCTTTTCGGCGGCGAACTGAAAGGCATTGCCGAGAGCACCTTCAATGAAATCGTTGGCGAAGTGCCGACGAAGGAGATTGAGAAATCAAAACTTGATAGCGCCGGTTTGCCGCTGGTTGAACTGCTCGTTCACTCCGGCCTTTGTCCGTCCAAAGGCCAAGCGCGGAAAGACATCGAAGGTGGCGGCGTGAACATCAACAATGTCCGTGAAGCCAGTGCCACCCGCATCGTGACGACAGGTGATTTGCTTTTCGGCAAACACATCTTGTTGCGCAAAGGCAAAAAGAATTACGTCGTTGTGACGGCGAAGTGACTTCCATTACAATTCTCCGCGGGCTTTGGCTTCCTCCCGCGCGCGCCGGACGTTTTCTTCATACAAACGGTCATATTTGACTTCCTGCGGGTTTGCCTCCGCTTGCCGCGGCACCGATTTGATATGCGGGAACTGGCCGTCGAAGGTCGGGTCAATGGCCAGAATCCGTTTTGCCAGCGGCGGGTGGGTGGATTGGAAGCTGAACCATGGGTCGTAAGTGGAATTGACGAAATACAGATGGCTGGCGGTTTCCGCGTAAGGCGTGTCGAGCCGGCCGGCCCGGTAAAGCCCGCCGATTTTTTTGAGCGCGCCCGCGATGCCCGCCGGATTGCGCGTGAACTGCACCGCCGCCGCATCGGCCAGCCATTCGCGCTCGCGGCAAATCAGGCTTTTGAGCAGGCGCACGAACGGCGAACTGATGCCGCCGATGATCAAAAACAAAATTCCGATGGGTGCGGTCGGCAGGAAGGTGGGCCTTGCGTCCTCGTCGAAAATGGACGCGCCAACTTCCAGTGGCTGCGGCGAGCCGCGCAGCAACATGCGCCCGACAATCGTCGGCCAGAAAAGTCCGTGCGCCAGTCCCATCAGCTTCATGTTGAGCCGGGTGTCGCCGTTGAGAACGTGGCTGAACTCATGCGCGATGACGCCTTGCAGTTCGTCGCGCGTCAGCAGTTTCATCGCGCCGAACGTGACGCCGATGGCCACGTCTTCGCGTGTATGGCCGGCGGCAAACGAGTTGAGGCCACGCTCAAGGTCGAGCACATAAATTTCCGGCACGGACATCCCGGAAGCGACGGCCATTTCCCCGACGACATCGCGCAGTCTTTTTTCGTCCAAGTCGGACGTGCTGGATTTAATCCGCCGGCCGCCCAGCAATTCCGCCACCGCCGGGCCACCGTCGGAGAGCAGCCGGATTTTGTAGAGGCAGCCCGCTGCAATCAAAATCAGCGTGCCGACCGTGGTCCAGCAAAAAAGATGCGGATTCCATAATCTTTCCAGAACGTAGAGCGGATGAATCAATCCATCAGGCACCGGCGAAACCGGGAAATCGTTGAAATAGTTGAAAAGACTGGTCTGTAACACAGGCTTCAGAAAAAGCTGGATGATGACGGCCAGAACGAGGTAGGTGAGGGCAACGACCGCCAGCACTGCCAATCCAAAAAGCCAGATCAGCCGGCGGGTTTGTTTCCGCGCGTGCGCTTCCCGGTCAAAAAAGTC
Source organism: Verrucomicrobiia bacterium (assembly GCA_049692125.1). Classification (GTDB taxonomy): domain Bacteria; phylum Verrucomicrobiota; class Verrucomicrobiia; order Limisphaerales; family UBA11358; genus UBA11358. Next base: position 11,300 of record JBAVOO010000072.1, read on the forward strand.
CATGGGTTACCGTTTGCTTGTAACACAAAACCGGCTGGCGGAAAACAATTTTGCTGAATCGCTATTTCTTGTCGGAAAATTTCGCGAAGATTTGATTCGCCTCTTCCAAAGTTTCCTTCGAGCCGATGTCGAACCAAAGTCCGGGCACACGCCAGGTATAAACCGCCGTGCGCGGGTAAAGCCATTGGACCAGCCGGCCCGGCTGGTCGGGATTGTTGCCTTCAGCGATGTATTGCTTGATGAGCGGGATGGTGTCTTTGGGATAAAAATAGAGCGCAATGCCGGTGAGCGTGCTCGTCGGGCTTTTCGGCTTTTCCTCGAAAAACGTGATGCGACCGGCGGCGTCCGTGGAAATGGAATTGTATTTTTTGATCTGCTCCAAATCGCCCACGTCGTAGAGTGCGAGCACCGGCGCGTTTTTCCCGCGACAGAATTTCCCGAAATCGCCGAGTTTTTCGCTGAACAGATTGTCGCCGGCGACGACGATGAGGTCATCATCAACGTTTTGCGTTTTGAGGACGTAATGGATGTCGCCGATGGCGCCGAGTTTGTTGGTGTCGTCGGTCGAGCCGTCGTTGACGACGGTAAATTCAAACTTGGATTTGGTGGCACGGTAATGGTCCGACCAGTTCTGGAAATGAGCGGCGAACCTGGCATTGGTGACGACGTAAACGCGGTCAATGCCGCTGATGGGCGTGAGGTTGTCGAGCACGTGCTCGACCATCGGCTTGCCCGCGACGGGCAGGAGCGGTTTCGGTTGCGTGAGGGTGAGCGGATACAGGCGCGTGGCGTATCCGGCGGCGAGGATGACGATCTTCACGTTTTACTTTCAAACAGGCTTGGGGCGGTGACGCGGGCCAGTTCCTGGCAGCGCCGATAAATTTCCGACGGGGACTCGCATTGCAGCGCAAATTCCGCCAGGGCCTGGGCTTCGCTCAGTTTGAGCCGGCGGATGATATACTTCACCTGCGGGACGACGGAGGGTGCGGCGCTTAATTCATCCACGCCCAGTCCGATCAACAACGGGGTCAGGAAGGCGTCGCCGGCAATTTCACCGCACACGCCGGTCCAGATGCCGTGCTGATGCGCGGCGTCAACGATCGTTTTGATCAGCCGCAGGATGGCCGGGTGCGTGGGTTCGTAGAGGTGCGAAACCCGTTCATTCGTGCGGTCGGCCGCCAGCGTGTACTGGATCAAATCGTTGCTGCCGATGCTGAAAAATTTAGCCCGTTGCGCGAGCGTGTTGGCGATCAACGCGGCGGACGGGATTTCAATCATCGCGCCGATGTCCATGTTCCCGTCAAAAGATTTGCCTTCGGCACGCAATTCGTCCTTGCATTTTTCGACGATGGCGTTGGCCTGGTTCAATTCGTCCAGGCCGGAAATCATGGGATACATCATTTTCACGTTGCCCTCGGCGCTGGCGCGGAGAATGGCGCGGAGCTGGGCGCGGAACAATTCCGGCTGCGCCAGGCAAAACCGGATCGCCCGCCAGCCGAGAAACGGATTCATTTCCTGCGCCAGTTGCAGGTGCGAGGCAAATTTGTCGCCGCCCAGGTCGAGCGTGCGGATGATGATCGAGTTCGGCTTGAGCGCGGCGGCGACCTCGCGATAGACCTTATATTGCTCCTCCTCGCTGGGCAGACTGTCGCGGTTGATGAACAAAAATTCCGTGCGGAACAGGCCCACGCCCTCCGCGCCGTTCGCAATCACGGCTTCAATGTCGTTCTGGTCCTCGATATTGGCGGAGAGATGGATGGATTTGCCATCGAGCGTGACTGCGGGCTGGCCCCGGATCTCACGGAGTTTTTCATCCAGGGACGCCTTGATTTTCGCCAACTGGCCGTATTCAAACAACGTCTGGTCGGTCGGATTGACAATGATGGTGCCGCTGTAGCCATCGAGCAACGCGTAGCCGCCGCTGTCCAATTCCTGGCTGGCGGTTTGCAATCCGACGACGGCGGGAATGCCCAGCGACCGCGCCATGATGGCGGTGTGCGAGGTTTTGCCGCCGATGTCCGTGGCAAAGCCCAGCACGAAATTTTTGTTCAATTGCGCGGTGGTGGAGGGGCTGAGGTCGTGGCTGACCAAAATGCACGGCTCGGCGATGTGGTGCAGGTCAAAAGCGTCCTTCACCTCAAGCAGCTTGTCCAGCACGCGCGACGTCAGGTCGCGCATGTCGGTGGCGCGTTCGCGGAGATATTCATCGTTGGCCGCGAGGAGCGCCTCGGCATAACGCTCGGCCACGGTGTGAAAAGCGTATTCGGCGTTGACCTTCTCTTCTTTAATCAGACGGATGACTTCGCCCACCAAGGCATGGTCCTCGAGCATCAGCAAATGCGCTTCAAAAATGTCCGCCTCCTTCGCGCCCAGATTTTCCACGACCTTGCGCTGCACCTCCAGGATTTCCTGGCGGGTTTGGACGAGCGCTTTTTCAAACCGGCCGGTCTCCCCGGCCACTTCGTCAGCCGAAATCTCATGCCGGGCGATGATGTGGTGGGTGCGATGAAGCACGAGGATTTTCCCGCGACAAACGCCGTCGGAGACGGCAATGCCCCGAAGAATCTTCTCTCCTTTTTGGAGCCGCTCGGCCATACGGGAGAAATAGCCGAAACCGCCCGGGTTGAAAAGCAATTACGCAGGAAAAGAGCGGAGGGTTGGAGTTGTGGGGTATGGGAGTGTTGATTTAACCGTCCCGGCGTCCCATCGCCCCATCACTCCATTCCCGTCACGCGCGCTCCATGTATTTGCCGGTGCGGGTGTCCACTTTGATTTTCTCGCCCGTCTTGATGAACAATGGCACTTGCACGGTGATGCCCGTTTCGAGTGTCACCGGCTTTTGCACGTTGTTCGACGAATCGCCGCGAATGCCTTCCGGCGCGTCGGACACCGTCAGTGCCACGCTCGACGGCAATTCGATGGACACGGCTTTTCCCTCGACGAACGTCACGGTCACCGGGCTGTTTTCCACGAGATAATTCTTCGCCTCGCCAACCAATTCCGCCACGAGCGTGACCGTTTCGTAGGTTTCCGAGTCGGTAAAAACGTAGTCCGTGCCGTCCTTGTAACTGAACTCCATTCTGGTGGTGATCATCGGCACTGATTCGATGCGCTCGGTGGAGCTGAACCGCACGTCGGAGGACTTGCCGGAGCGGATGCTGCGGAGGGTCGCCTGCACAAACGCGCGCAGGTTGCCCGGCGTGCGGTGCTGCATGTCCAACACCACGCAAATGTCGCCGTTATAATTGATCGCCATGCCGCGGCGCAGGTCGTTTGCTGTTGCCATAAATCAAATCATTAAAGTTGAGTCTCTTCCCAAGAGACAGGAGCCGCATAAAATAACTGAAAATCGAGCGAACGCAAGCGCGGTTTTGGGGCAAATTCAGTTAAAAAAAGTTATTAACAATCGGCATTTATCCAACAACTCCGCCTTGACACCCCAAAACTTGGTATGTTACAAATCTGTAACCACAATTAGAAGTGGCCTTATGCGTTGCCCCAAGTGCGGCTGTCAGGAAGACAAAGTCATTGATTCGCGCGCGTCGCGTGAAGGAGCCACAATTCGCCGCCGCCGCGAGTGTTCCAAGTGCAGCCATCGTTTCACGACCTATGAGGAGGTCGAACGTGAAGGCTTGATGGTGCTCAAGCGGGATGGGCGGCATGAGGAATTTACACGCGAAAAACTTTTATCCGGCATCAAAAAAGCCTGTCAGAAGCGCCCCGTCAGTCCGCAAGCCATGGAAGATTTGGTGGACCACATCGTCGCCGCCGTGACCGGCAAATTCGAGGGCGAAGTGCCCGCCGAGTTCATCGGCACAATGGTCGTGGACGGCCTGCGCGACATTGATGAAGTCGCCTACGTGCGTTTTGCCAGCGTCTATCGCCGGTTTCAGGAAGCCACCGACTTTGTACACGAAGTCAAAAAACTGGAGGCCAAGCAATGATCGCGCTCCAATCCGGCTGCCTGATCTTCCAACTGGCCAGCGGCGAAAGCGTCCCGTGCTCGGTGGAAATGATTTCCGTCGAACTCACCGGCAACGCCGAGGGTTTGCTCGACCCGGAAGTGTTGAGCCACGCCGCCGCGTCCGTCTTCCACTATTTCAAAAACGAACTGGAACGCGAAACGGTCACCATCGGCGAATTCGCTGGCGCATTGGAAAAAGTTCTGCGCCAGCTCGGCTTTGTCTTCCGCGCCGGCGCGCTGGAAAGCCGCTCGCGGGAAATTGTCGAAACCGACCTTTGCCTGTTTGCGCGCGAATCCGCCGACAGCCTCGAACTTTTCTTTTTCCCGCGCCTGCGCGACGAACTGCGCGCCCAACTCCGCCAGGCGCCGCGCGTTTTGCGCTTTCGCGGACTGCGCGGCTGCGTCAAGCAACTCACCGGCGCGCGACGCTGGAGTGTCCGTTGCGAAAAATTGCAGGATCACATCGTCGAATACCTCCGCCGCTGCCTTACCGCCGAACCGGAGCAGAGCGATTGCGCATTGGTGGTGGAATAAACAATTTCCGGAGGGGCGAGCGCTGCGTTGCGGCGTCCGCCGTTAGTCAGGCAAAAGAATTTAATAAACGCGCCCCTCGCCCCATCCCTCTCCCCGCCAAACGGGGAGAGGGTGGCCGAAGGCCGGGTGAGGGGTTGAAATTTATTCGTGAAAATCCGTGCAATCTGTATCTAACTTGAAGTTATGAGCAAAACACTGTTTGAAAAAATCATCACCCGCGAAATTCCCGCGACCATTGTTTATGAAGACGATTTGGTGTTCGCGATTCGCGACATCAATCCCCAGGCGCCGAAGCATGTCTTGGTCATTCCCAAAAAAGTCATTCCCCGCCTGGCCGATGCCGGGGCGGAAGACCAGCCGCTGCTCGGGCATCTCCTGCTGAAGGCCGCCGAAATTGCCGGCCAACTGGGGTTGAACGAGGGCGGCTACCGGCTGGTCATCAACAACGGCGAGGATGGCGGCGAGAGCGTGCCGCACCTGCACGTTCACATCCTTGGCGGTCGTCGCATGGCCTGGCCGCCGGGTTGAATCCGCGCTGGACAGAAAATTTGTTCGGGCGCAAAGTTAAACCCGAAGGAAATACGGTCTTAATGAACTACTGGCTTACAACACACTGGCCTCCTCTCAAACGCCCAGTAAGAGACGAAGAGCCGGGCGTGTGGGTTCGTGACGGTAAGGAGGGTGTTTTAAGCGGAATGCAACCCAGTGATTTGGTTTTTATTTACGAATCCAAATCTGGAAAAACTACTGTTGTCAAAACTGCAGATGGACAACAAGAGAACGTGCCTCGAATTCGGGGCCGAGGCGGGGTCATAGCTCTGGCCGAGATTAAATCTAAAGCAATAGATATTGGGGAAGATGGTCGTGAATTCTATGCTGATGGCTCAAAGTCTTGGTGGCGATACAAGGCAGACGCTGAAATAATCAACCGGAATGGTTTCGTTGAAACAAGTTTGCTTGCGAGGCTTCTCCGCAAAAAAGAAAACTATGTGTTTCATGGTTTCGGGGATAAGCAATCAGGCGTAAAAAAGTTGACCAAAACAGATTTTGAAGCCATTCGTGTGGCGTTCTTGGCTTCCGAAGAGAAACCAGAAGTTAATCCGAAGTCTAAATGGCGAGCTGGCGGTGGTGGCGGTGGTGAAGGTCCGCTCCATAAAACACTCAAAGAATATATTGCTGCACAGCCTTCAAAAGCTCTGAACGAAGCGGGACTTCGCACTGTTAAGTGTGAATTTGATGAGTTTCCAACTGGCGATAGGGTTGATGTTTTGTTGAAAGATGAAAATGGCCGTTATGTAACTGTGGAAGTTGAAGTGGATTGCGACGAAGAGGAGATGGCAGGGCCACTTCAATGTATGAAGTATCGCGCTTTGATTGCCTATCTGTATAATAGGCACGTTGCCGAAGTCCGAACTGTGCTTGCAGCACGGTCAGTCGCATCGTCAGTGCAAAAACGATGCAAGGAATACGAGATTGAAGTTGTTGAGATTCCAACAGGGCCAAGTGATTTAACGCCACTGTGAGTTCTGGCGTCGCTTCGTGTTAAACAAATTTCTTCAGCACCTTGCCCAGCCGCTTGATGCCTTCGCGGATATCCGCCTCGCTCGCGTTGCCGAAGCTGATGCGCATTTCGTGGTCCGGTTTGCGCCGCGCCGGGTCGTCGGCGTAACAAATTTCGCCCGGCACATAGAGCACGTCGTTCTTCAGCGCCGTCGAGAAAACTTTTGATTTCATGCCCGATGACCGCCCGTGCGGCAGCCGCGCCCAAAAATAAAGGCCGCCTTCCGGTTCCCGCCATTCGACGGCTGGCGGAAAATGTTTTTTAATCGCCAGCTTCATCACGCGCGCCTTGTGCGCGTAACGCTTTTGCAGCCGTGCGACCTGCTGCTCGTAAATTCCCGACGCCAGGGCGCGGACGAAAAGCTTTTGCAGCAAATTCGCCGTGCCGAAATCGTGATTGCCCTTGATGTGCTTCACCGCCGTGAACACCGGCTCCGGCAAAACGCCGTAACCGACACGTGCGCCGGTCGCGAACGGCTTGGTGAACGTGCCCGCGTAAATCACACGGTCCGCCGCGCCGTCCGCCGCCAGCGCCGACGGCACGTCCCGTCCGGCAAAACGCAATCCGCGATAGGCCGCGTCTTCGAGCAGGTAAAGCGGGTGTCCGGCGTCGCGCTCGAATTTTTTCAGCAGTTTCAGGATGCCGTATTTCTTTTCGAAGCTGGTCGTGACGCCGGTGGGATTTTGAAAGTAGCTGACGAGGTAAATCATTTTGATGCGCCATAATTCGCCGTTGTGCCGGAGCGATTGCAAAACGCGTTCCAGGTGCGCGAGGTCGAGGCCATCGCGTTCGAGTCGCACGGCGCGTGCGCGCAGACTGCGGCTTTGGAGGATGCTCAAATAAACAAAATAGGTCGGGTCTTCAACGAGCACGATGTCGCCCTCGTCGCACAACGCTTCCGTCGTCATGTAGAGCAATTGCTGCGAACCGCTGGTGATGAGCAGGCGTCCGGGGGAATAAATGCCGGAATGGAGTGCTGGAGTGGTGGAGTATTGAGTTGTTGGCTTCGTTATTCCATCACTCCAACACTCCATTACTCCAACTGCTTTGGCATCCAATTTCCGTAAATGTTCTGCCGTCAGTTTGCGCAGCGCCGGATCGCCGGCCGTGATGCCGTATTGCAACGCGGGCTGGCCGGTTTTAGGCGAGCGCAAAACCTGGTTCAACGCGGCGCGCGCTTCGGCCACGGGCAATGAGGCGTTGTCGGTGAAGCCGGCGGCGAGCGAAATCAGTTTGGGCCGCGAAAGCGCCGCGTGCATAAGCCATGAGATGGGCGGCTCGGGGGTGCGTTGGCCCATTTTTGACAAAACATGCAATTTCATATGAAAGGGAAGACGATGATAATAAAAGCCTGAAAACCAAACAACAAAGGAACCAAGAAACGAAGTTTGAATTGTAGCGGCGCTCTATGAGCGTCGCCGATTAATCTGGCGGTCGTTTTGCGACAGACCGCCGCTACAGATTCAATGTCGCGTGCCGAAAACGCTGTCGAGGATGACCTGCTTGATTTTCCAGATCAGCGCCATGGTCATGGCCAGGGGCAGCAGCGCGAAAAACGTCAGCGCCCAAAAGCTGAGATGATCCAACCAGTAGGAAGAGGCGCCGAGCGTCAACTGCAATCGCGGGGAGTGCAGGAAAACGACGTAGCCCATGCCGAGAAACAAAAGACCAACGAGCAGCCAGCGGTTGAGGGTGGTGAACAGCAGCGTCTCGTGGCGGAGCGTCTCATCCGGCAGCATCGCGCCGAGTTGTTTGAGGACGACGTTCACATTGAACAAAAAGAGCAGCGCCGACAGAACGAGCACAAAAACCGCCGCGTTGAAAAAAGGCTGTCCCGGCATTTTATTCTGCCAGTAAAGAAACGGGCACAGGCCGAAATTGACGAGGCCGAGGAGTTTCGCGCGGTCGAGGACGTTGAGCCAGGGGCGTTCCTGTTTTTGGAAATCGCTCATCTGCCAGAGGCCGTAGAGCAGCAGGCCGGTGCCGGCCAGCGCGGGGACCATGCCCAGCGGTTTGAGCCATTCGGCGCGCGCCGTTTCTGCGCAGATGACCAGCGACGCGGGCAATCCCCAAAACAAGGCGGAAAGCCCGCGCGCAAGCCGTCCGAGTGAACGGAGCAGTTCGGCTTCGTTTCGGGCCTCGGTTTCTGGATTTCGGGTTTCGGTCAAGCTGGTTCCGGGTTCAACCTTCCGCCAATTTTTTCCGGCGGCTAAAATGACAAATAAGTGTAAGCCTTCAAGCCGCGTTCGTAATCGTCGAGCAGGCGCATGGCTTCGGATGGTTTCATGCGGTCGGATTTGATGGCCTCGTCCATTTGCGTCTTCATCTGCCGCTTCAATTCATTTTCGTCGTATTGCACCGCTGCGAGCGATTGGATGATGGTGTTGCCTTCGATGATTTCCTCGATGTAATAACCGGTCGGTTCGTCGGGTTCGAGAAAAACGTGAACCTCGTTGACGCGGCCAAACAAGTTGTGCAGGTCGCCCATGATGTCCTGATACGCGCCCATCAGGAAAAAGCCGATGTAATACGGTTCGGGCAAACCGTTGCCGTTGGTGTTGAGTTTGTGCAGCGGCAGCGTGTCGCGCACGTCGCGCAGGTCAATGAATTTGTTCACCTGCCCGTCGGAATCGCACGTGATGTCCACGAGTGTGCCTTCGCGCGTGGGGCGTTCGTTCAGGCGGGCAATCGGCATGATGGGAAACAACTGGTCGAGCGCCCAGTGATCGAGCAGAGACTGAAAAACGGAAAAATTGCAGAGATACTGGTCGCCGAGACTGTCTTCGAGCTGGCGGATTTCCTCCGGCGTGTAAGCCTGGCCTTTGAAACTTTCGACGACGTCGCGGCCGATCTGCCAGTAAAGGTCCTCGATTTTCGCCTTGTCGGGCAGATCCAGCACGCCGAGCGTGAACATGTGCTGCGCGTCTTCGCGGCGTTCCAGCGCGTCGTGGTAGGCTTCGAGTTTGTTCAGCTTGCAAAGATTTTTTTTAATGTCGAGCAATTCCCGGACGAGTGCGTGCTCGTGGTCGCCAAATTTCAAAAATTCGCCGGGCCGGATTTTTTCAATCGTGCCGAACACCTCAACGATCAACACACTGTGATGCGCGACGATGGCGCGTCCGCTTTCGCTGACGATGTCCGGGTGCGGCACGCTTTCGGCGTTGCAAACGTCGGCGATGTAATAAACCACGTCGTTCGTATATTCCTGAAGCGTATAATTCGTCGAGCTGTCAAATGCCGACCGGCTGCCGTCGTAATCCACGCCCAGCCCGCCGCCGACGTCAAGATATGAAATCGGGAAGCCCAGCTTGTGCAGTTTCGCGTAAAGCCGCGCGGCCTCCTGCACCGCCTTTTTCACTGTGAGAATGTCCGGCACCTGCGAACCGATGTGAAAATGCAGCAGCTTGAAACAATGGCCGAGATTTTCCGCCTTCAACATCTCCATCGCTTCCAGAAGTTCCGCCGTGCTCAGGCCAAACTTCGCATTTTCACCGCCGCTGCCCGCCCAGCGCCCCGCGCCCTTGCTCAACAGCCGTGTGCGGATGCCGATGAGCGGTTCGGCGCCGACCGATTTTGAAATCGAAATGATTTGCCGCAACTCCTCCAATTTTTCGACGACCATGACGACCGTTTTGCCCAGCTTGATGCCGAGCAGGGCCATCTTGATGAACTCCGCGTCCTTGTAACCGTTGCAAATGATGAGGCTGCCCATCTGGTTTTGCAGCGCCAGCCCGGCGAACAACTCCGGTTTGCTGCCCACTTCGAGGCCGAACTCAAACGGCTTGCCCGCGTCGAGAATTTCCTCCACCACCTCGCGAAGCTGGTTGACCTTGATGGGAAACACGCCGCGATAACGGCCATGGTAATTGTATTCCGTGATCGCGCCACGAAACGCCAGGTTGATGGATTCGACGCGGTGGCGCAAAATGTCCTGAAACCGGATGAGCAGCGGAAACTTCAGCCCGCGCGCCCTGGCCTCCTCGGCCACATCCGTCAAATCCACCGCCACGCCCGTGTCCTGCAAGGGCCGCGCCACGACATGTCCGGCGTCGTTGATGTCGAAATACTTCGCGCCCCAGCGCTGGATGTTGTAAAGCGTGCGCGCCGCTTCGATGTCCCACGGCTGCGCCGCATCATTTGGATTGCTCATCTCGGTGAATTCAAACCGAACGAACTATAAAATCCTCCGCGCAGAAAGCAATAAGCGGAATGAAATTTTTTTGAAACGCTTCAGGCTTTGCAGTTCGTGAAAAATTTAGTTTCATCGTGCCATGCCGAAAATTTCACTCACTGCCATCGTCAAACATTGCGACCAACTGCTCCGCACAAAAGAAGCCGGCGATTACGGCGGCGCGGTGAACGGCCTGCAGGCCGGGAACTCCGGCGCCGTCACGCGCATCGCGGCGGCGGTGGACGCAAGCCTCGCCACCGTGAAGCTCGCCATTGCCGCCAAGGCGGATTTGATGATTGTGCATCACGGACTGTTCTGGTCGCCATCGCATCCGTGGACGGGCAAAAAATATGAACTGCTCCGGCTGCTGGTGGAAAACAACCTGGCGGTTTACAGTTCGCACCTGCCGCTCGATGCGCATCCCAGGCTCGGGAACAACGCGCAACTGTGCGCCGCGCTCGGCTTGAAAAATCTGCGCCCCTTTTTCGTCAGTCACGGCCAAACCATCGGTTTTCAATCGCGCACCAAAATCTCCCGCGCAAAACTCGCCGCGAAGCTTGCGCGCGCAACCGGCGCCAAACCGCGAATCATTCCGGGCGGCGGCGAAATCTGTCAGCGCATCGGGGTCGTGACGGGTGGCGCGGGCGGCGATTTGAAACTGGCGGTGGCTGAAGGCGTGGACACGTTCATCACCGGGGAAGGTCCGCATTGGACTTATGCGCTGGCCGAGGAATTGGGCATCAACGTGCTTTACGGCGGCCATTACGCGACGGAAACGTTCGGCGTGAAGGCGCTGGCGGCGGAGCTTTCCAAAAAATTCAAGGTGCCGTGGGAATTTCTGGATCATCCGACGGGATTATAGTTCCGGCTTCAACTTCGGGTCGCGCGGATTTTTCTTTTGGGCGGTGATGCCGTCACGGACGCCGCGCAAATCCTGGCTGAAAACGCGTGCGAGTTCTTTTTTCCCGGTCAGCTTGTATTGCGCGATCTTGATAAAGAGCTGGAGGAGGCGTCCGCATTTCATGCAGAACATGAGCGGATTCCCGGAGTTTTCGTGCATGAGTGCCGCACCGCCGAAACTATAAGCGTAGCGGGTTTTAAGGACGTCCTCGGTGGTCATGCGATGGTGGTTGTGACGGACGACGGCACGCGGTTCATAGACGATGCTGTGGCCGGATCGCAGGACGCGATAGTTGATGTCAATGTCCTCGCCGCTCTTGAGCGGAGCGCCCGCGCCGAGGCGGTTGTCGAACCCGCCAAGCTGGTCGAGTGCGGTTTTGCGGAATGACATGCTGCTGCCGTGGCCGACGCACCACGGCGCAAGGCCTTTGCCTTTCATGTGCTTGGCAAAAACCTTGCCGACGTTCTGCAAAATCAACCCGACGCTGAAACGGACTTCTCCTGGTTTGAAGACGCGGCGGTTCCCGCCCAGGTCCTGCCCGGCGACTTCCTCGAAGAGATCGGCGGCGGTTTCGCTGCGGTGCGGGATGACGCGCCCGGAGCAGCCCCAGATTTCCGGGCTGGAATAATTTTGCACGAGGGACGAGAGCCAGTTTTTTTCCGGCAGGCAGTCGTCGTCGGTGAAGGCGATGATTTCGCCGGTGCAAAAGGGCAGCCCGGAATTCCGTGCGAGCGACTGGCCGAGACGCGGTTCAAAAACGTATTTCGCGCGGAACTGTTCCGCGAGCTTCACGGACTTTTCTTTTTCCTCGCCCGCACTGCTGTCCACGATGATGACTTCAAAATCGGGATGATCCTGTTTTGCCAGCGCCGCCAGCACGTCGGCGAGACAGCCGGAATGATTGCGGGTGATGACGATGACGGAAACGCGCATGAAAATCAGCGGAAAAGGGTCAAGCCTTGGCTGGCTGGTTGCGGCGTGTCAAAACCAGAAGGGCGCCGCAAAGCAACAGACCGGTGCCGATGGCCGCCAGCGTCACAAACAATGGTTTGTTCGGCAGGCTGAACTGAAATTCCACCGTGTGCTGGCCGGGCGTCAGATAAACGCCGCGCATGATGAAATTGCAGCGCAACAGTTCCGCCGGCCTGCCATCCACCAGCACGTGCCAGTACGGATCGAATTTGTCATTAAGCAGCAGTACCGAGGAGGTGGTGGTTTTTGCATCGAACATGACATCCTTCGGCGCGTAGCAGTATCCGGATTGTTTCCATAGACCATTTCTCTTCCCCTTGAACGCGGGGTCATCCGGCACGTAACGTTTGAATTCGACGGTTCCGGAATTTTCATTGGTGGTGTTCGCGGCCAGCGTGACCGGCAACGGCGTGGAAATCAAAACGGTCTGCCACGGATCAAAATTTGTGCTCGCCAGCGTTTTGAGCGTGGCGTCGTCGTTGGTGTTGACTTGCCAGTTGGAATAAAGTTTGGCGCGCGGCAACGCGCCAGTGAACTCAAAAAGCGCACAACCTCCGTTTTTGCTGACGACGGCGGTTAATTGCTCCAATTGCGTCGGCTGGTCAATGCCGGGCTTGGGCATCACGTCAAAACGTTGAACGATGCGGAAACGGTGTTGCACCGGGTCGAGTCGCTCGTTGAGAACATCCAGATAATCCGCGTACCCAAGCAGGTAGCGGGTATTGGTCAATTCCCAACGCCGGGCCATGAGATAAGCCGCGTCTTCAGAACGGGGCGCCAGAGACATCTCATAAGCCTCCAAATCCGCCGGCATGCGCGGCATTTGAATTTTATCGAGCGACTGAATGTTGTAATACGGGAAATGGTGTTGCGCCCATTCAATGCGGTAAAGATCGACGAACCAGCTGTCAAGGAAGGGCAAATGCGAAGGGGCAGGGAACACCAAACCAATAACGCGAGATTCGTAGGGTTTGTTGCGCAGGAAATCAACAATGGGGTTGAGCGAGCCAATCTCGTACTTTTGTTTGTAATCCAAGTGAATGATATAGGGTAAATTCGCCCGGCCCAAATCCATGACGAGCAGCGTGCCGAGCAAAATGCCGCCTAATTTTGCGCGTCGCCCCGCAAAAACTCCCGCAATGATGAGCGTGCAAAGTCCAACCGCCAGCACGAAGAACAGGATGAACCAGCCGACCTGCCCGAGGCTGAACGCGGCGATGTCTTTGGCCGTGCCTTCGTCGGGAAACCCCACCATTTGCAGGTAACGGACCAGGCCCGGCTTCTCCATGGCATAAATCAGCCACCCGAGCACGCTGCCGATGACCGCCAGGACACAGACCAACGTCCAATTTCGATCGAAGCCGCGTGCTTTCATCCACCAATTTTTGAATTGCGCCAGCGGCGAAGAGGAATTAGCCGCCGAAATTTCCAAATAACGCCGGCTCAAACCGTGGATGCCGTAAGCAAACAGAATCACAATCGCCCACGAAAAAACCGCCATGAACTTGCTTGGATTCCGCATCGTCGAGACATACGGCAGCATATAGAGCAATTTGAAGAAGGGCGCGAAGCGGCCAAAGGCCAGCAGCAGCGACACAATCAGTATCGCCGACCAAAACCAAATGAACCGCCGTTGCGTTTTGGTGAAGGCCGGATTTTGTCGTCGCAACGATTGCGCAATCGCCCACAACGCCACCAGCGTCACCAGCACCCCGGCATAATTGCTGCCGCCACTGAATCGCATCAGTCCGGGCGGCGGAGAACCTTCTTTCCCACTCGCAAAAAAGCGGTCAATCGCCGGATCGCGTCCGCCACCGCCCCAATAATTGCCTCCTTTATAGGCGTCCTGGAAAAAGTCCATCATGTCTTTCGGCGTATCCATCCGATAACCGAACAGGCCGGGTATAAACAGCCCGAGCGTTTCAATTTTTGGCAGACTCCATTGCGTGGCCCAGTCCCAGTGCTGAACTTTGGTTTCCGTGTCTTGTCCGGTGCCGGCGATGCCGGTGATTTGCGAGCCGACGAGCCCCACGATGGTTTGCGTGGCGATGAACCCGGCAAATACAGCGATTATCATGATTCGCCCCAGGCCGCGGCCCAATTTTATCAAAAGCGATCCGTTTTCATCGGTGACGGCTTTGAACAAAACAAAGGCCGCGACAAACAGACTGAAGATGGCGCCGATGTCCGCGGCTTCCATCACATTGACACCAACAGCCAAGCCTGCCAGAGCCAGACGTACGATGCGTGTGAGGCGGGGTGTAGCTGTGGAAATGGATACCACCAGTGCCAAAGCGAGAAAGTCCATGCTGAAAGCATCCAACTGGCCGCCCACGCCCCAACAGGCAGTGGCAAAAAAGGTGGAACCCAAGGCGGCAGCCAATGCGCCCAGCGCCGCCGCCAACGGCGAAAAATTTAACTGCCTAAAAAAACACCACGCGCTGAATCCCAAAAAAAACAAAGCGACGGGCGCAAAGAATTTTGAGTAACCGACGGCCCCCAGCATCCAACGGCACAACGAGTTCAAGTCTGGCGGCCACGCGCCAGTATTGTTGCCAATGTCATTCAAATCAGCCCAGCTTCCGGTGAAAGCGGCGGGAAGCCGCAGCCAGGAGGAGTTTTGCTGTCCAAGCGGCCCGTCATTTGAAAAATGAACAAAGCCGGGCAAAAAGCTTCGCCAAAACAACAAGAACAGAAGCGCCACCAAAAGAGTGGAGAACTTTAGAGCTTGCAACTTGTTTTGAGAAGCCGGTCTGGTGTTTTTCATAAATGTTAAAGACCATTATATGACCGAGTCTGCATTCGGGTCGAGAATCACTGTGGCAAATATGCCCGTCTGGTAAATGAAATTAAGCATCATAATTTTTGATGTGGGATGGAAAGTTGTCAAGGCGCGCCATTCGCGGCTTCGTTTTCAACAAGATTAGCTTGCATAAATGTTCCAACTGACCTACATGTAAAAAACAAAGCACCATCCCACACCACAGCAAAGAAGAACAGAACACAAAAAGACTGTAATGAAAAGTTATGAATTGCAATTGTTGCCTAATGAAGGAACAAGATATGAAGGGTACGTTCCCGATGTTTCTTGTCGGCGTGCTCAAATAGTAAGGCGAATTTTTTCTGAGATGGCCGCGGGCAGAATGATCCTCGATGTGGGTTGTGCCAGCGGCGACATCTTGGGGCCCCTGGCGAAGGTTCACGAAATCCACGGCGTGGACATAGCGCCCGGGCTTGTAGAACGCGCGATTAAAAACGGGATTCATGCCGTCCCCCACAACCTTGAGAGTGGCCCGCTGCCGTATCCGGCGCACAAGTTCGACGCCATCTTCTGCGGCGAGACCATTGAACATCAAGTGGACACCGACTGGTTGATGTTTGAGATCAACCGCGTGTTGAAGCCGGGGGGCAAATTGGTGCTGACCTTTCCCAACATCCGCACAATTTTAGGTCTGGGCATGATGCTGTTTTTTGACCTGCCGCCCATGTATGCGGCGCGCTATCGTTCGGCGCATTTCCGCGACTTCACCTTGCGTACCATCAAGATCGTGTTGAAAGCCCATGGGTTCCGGTTTGAGCGGGCCATAGGCAGCGCATTTTACCTGCCCAAGATTGAAGAATTTTGGTCGCCACTGGCCACACACCTTCCTTCGTGGGCGTACACAGTGGTGGTTGTAGCGACAAAACAGACCGAATCGACATATTCGTCGGAATCCGTCATGCCGACACGGTTATACTGAAATGGGCCCCGACAACAATAGTGTGCAATTCCTGATTGCGCCGTTCAAACGGGGCATGCCTTTTGGCGGCGTGCTGATGATTGGCCGTCAGGATTTGAATGTGGATCCCGTCAAAATGCGGCGCGTGTTGACCAAGGCTGGATTGCCGGACGAACTTTTCTCGCCAGACGCGCCAGACACAAGGTTTGCGGAGCCGGTGTTCAAATCGTTGGGTGCGCGCAGCATTGCATCGCTCGAGGCTTCGGTGTTTGAAGGCGAAAAATTCGTGCATAAACCAAATCAACCTGTCGGCAATGAGTTCAAACAACGATTCGATTTGGTTTATGACGGCGGCACGCTCGAACACGTTTTCAATTTCCCCGCCGCTTCCAGGGCCAATTTCCTGTTCCCTTGAAAATCGGCGTCAATTCACGAATGATTTTGGAGAAGGGAACCGGCGTGCCCAATTATGTGGCGCATTTGTATCGCAAGTGTCTGGAGATGGATCCGGCCAATCAATATGTCTTTTTCCAGCCGGACCGGTCCCGCACGCTGGGCGTGACGCAAGTGGCGCGCACACCGCGGGGGTTGTTGGGCGCCGCCTGGTTCGATTGTCTGCGCGTGCAACGATTGATCCGCCGGGCCAATTTGGATGTTTTTCACGGACCGTCCCATTTTCTCCCGTTGCGGAAATTTGCCGGCATCAAATACGTGGTGACGGTTCACGATCTGGCCTTTCGTGTGATGCCTGAACAATACGATTGGAAGCACCGATGGTACTTTGGCTGGCAATTGGCGCGATCATTGAAGATGGCAGACGCCATCGCGGCGGATTCACACAACACCAAGAAGGACATTATCCGTTTTTACGGCATCCCGGAGGAACGGATCCGGGTGGTCCAGCTTGGGGTGGCGGAGCAGTTCCTCCATGCCGCCGGATCGCCCGCTGAACGGCTGATCCCCCACAGATACTTTTTCTCGGTGACGACCCATCCCACGCGAAAGAACGTACTGGGTGTGCTGAAAGCCTTCGCGACGTTTGCCGGTCAAAGCCAGGTGAAATATGTGATTGCCGGGGTGATTAACGAACAGCAACGGCAGGAACTTTTTGCTTGTGCCGATCGGTTGGGTGTCCGGGACAAAGTCGTTTTATTCGGTTATGCGGATGACAACCAATTGATCAACCTCTATCGAAACGCCGAATTCCTGGCCTACCCGTCCTTCTATGAAGGTTTCGGACTTCCGGTGGTGGAAGCCATGGCGTGCGGATGCCCGGTGATTGTATCGAATGCCAGTTCGCTCCCGGAACTCATGCCGGATGGCGAATGGCTGGTTGATCCCTACAATCCCGCGGACATGGCTGCCCGCATGCAACACATGTTGGCGTTGCCCTCTGACCAGCGTCATGGAATCATTGAAAAGAATCAAAAACACGCCCGGAATTTCAGGTGGGATAAGACGGCCTACGGAATGATTAAAATTTTTGAAGAGTTGTGCCGTGATCGGAACAAGCGTCCGCTGGAATCGGGGGGTTGAATGAAAATACTGCGAACTGGCTGGTTCAAAGGGGCTTGGCAGCACAGGGCGAGTGTCCTGCGATTGGTTTTCCAGGTGCGCGGATGGCCTTGGCTGCTGGCAGATTGCATGGGGCTTCGCCGCCGGCCCTACCGGCTGCGCACGAAAAGCGGGGCTGGTTGCGAATTACGCCCGGGAACATCCGACTGGTGGATATTTCTGGAAATATTCGTTTTTGGAATTTACCAACGGGTTCAAGATGATATTCGAAGGGCCAAGGTCATCATTGATGTGGGCGCCAATGTTGGCTTTTTCGCGCTTTATGCTGCCACCATAAATCCCGAAGCCGAAATCCATGCGTTCGAACCATTCCCGAACAATCTGGCCCAGGCGGAAAAGAATTTGCTCCTCAGAGTGGCCCGCCGTGTCCGCGTCCATCCTTGTGCCGTATCCGACAAGACCGGAGTGGCCGTGCTTTATTTTACACCCGGGGATGATTCCGGTTGCAGTCTCAATCAGACCAAGGGGCAGTCGTGTTCGGTGAATACCGTTGGTGTGAATGACCTGTTCAAAACCTGCGGAGTTACAAACTGTGATCTGCTGAAAATGGACTGCGAAGGCAGCGAACTGGCCATACTTTCAGCCGCCGCACCGGATGTGTTGGCAAAAATTGAGACCATTATCATGGAATACCACAATCCGGCGGAAGTGGACACCTTGACGGCTATTCTTTCCCATGCCGGCTTCAAGCCTGAGGTCCTGCCCCAGATCCACACCTTATACGCCTGCCGGAGTTGACGCAGCGGCCTCGCCGGCGGTGCCGCAGATTCGCCGGAATTCCTGTTTCCAATCCACATAGGGAGCCAAAAATGCGGCAACCATGTGGGTTGCCAGTGAGGGAACGGGTATCCAGAGGGAATACCGTTGGCCAAAAAGAATTTGTCGCCAGTTGAAATACCAAGCACAGGCGAGGCTCCAGCCGCGAAAGGGGTGAATAAACGGTTGGGTCAGCAAGTCATAGGGGTTGAGCACGTGTTGTTTGGTAAGGCTTAACCACATGCCCGCGTCAGAATTCTTGCGTGCATAACTCTGCAGGGTGGAACGTGTCCTCTCCAGCGTGGATTTGCGGGTCAGGAATGTGCAGATAGTGCCATTCGCCGTTTTCCAGACTTGTCCCTGTTCAGCTTTGATGCGCATGGGGTGCAGGTGGAAAGAGTGATTATAGAAGTCCGGATGGTCATAAGGAGAACAGAAATCAACATCTGCGTTGTTGCGGATCAGGTCCAACATCAGATGAAAACGTCCGGGCAGATAAAAAAAATCATCTTCCGCCAGATAAACGAATTCAGCATCATTTTGATTGGCCAGAATCTCGATTTGCCGGCCAAAGGTCGCCGCGTTGCCGATCCCGGGACAACGCACGAAAACCAAATCATCGCCGGGCCACAACGAAGTGAACAAGTCTTCGTATTCCTTGGGACAGTTATCCAGAACAACCCACAGCTTGACCCTGAGTCCGTCCAGGCTGGCTTTGAAGGAGCGCAGGCACAAGTCGGACAGGTTGTATTTTGAATCGCCAAACACCGGCGGTGGCGTGCGTGACAGGTGCGGGTAGATTCGATACGCCACGGCCAGAACGTATGGTTTCTTAAGACTCACAACCGCCGAAGACTAGCCGGTGGAATGAGGATCGTCAATTTTTTTGTGTTCTTCCGGGCTTGCCGCGCGACAGGAATTGCGAAACACTCGACTGACACTTATGGCGAAGAAAGCTCTGATCACCGGCATCACCGGCCAGGATGGTTCCTATTTGACGGAATTGCTCCTGGCCAAAGGTTATGAAGTTTACGGCATCATCCGACGCACCGCTGCACCTTATCTCGGGCAGTTGGAGCAGGTTTATGCGGCGCCTGGTTTCGATCCCAGGCGTCTGTCGCTGCATCACGGAGACCTGAGTGACGCCGGTTCGCTGAAACGATTGCTGGATAAAATCTGGCCGGATGAAGTCTATAACCTCGCCGCGCAAAGCGACGTGCGGATCAGCTTCGACATCCCCGGTTACACGGCGGATATCACGGCGACGGGCGTGGCGCGATTGCTGGAGGCGATTCACGAGAGCGGCCTCCGCCCGCGTTTCTACCAGGCGTCTTCCAGCGAGATGTTCGGCAAGGTGCGGGTGATGCCGCAGAATGAATTGACGCCGTTTCACCCGCGCAGTCCCTATGCCTGTGCCAAGGTCTATGCTTTTTGGATCACGGTCAACTACCGCGAATCCTACGGCCTGCACGCCAGCAATGGCATCCTTTTCAATCATGAATCACCCCGGCGCGGCGAGAATTTCGTGACGCGCAAAATTACACGTGCCATTGCGCGCATCAAGGCCGGGTTGCAGGACAAGTTGTTCCTGGGCAACCTGGAGGCCAGGCGCGACTGGGGTTACGCGAAGGAATACGTCGAAGCCATGTGGCTGATGCTCCAGCAGTCGGAGCCGGATGATTATGTGGTGGCCACGGGTGAAACCCACAGCGTAAAGGATTTTTTGGAACTGGCTTTTGGCCGTGTCGGTTTGGATTGGGAAAAACACGTGGAAATTGATCCCCAGTTTTACCGTCCCGCCGAAGTGGATCAACTCGTTGGCGACGCCACCAAAGCTCATAAGAAGCTTGACTGGACGCCCAAAACCAAATTTGCGGACTTGGTGCACCTCATGGTGGATACCGATGTGCAACTATTGAAAAGCCAATCTGCTGGAGCCGGGCGGAAAATTGGGTAAGCAGGTCAAGTGAAGCGCGCCTTCATCACCGGCATTGAGGGGCAGGACGGTTCCTATCTCGCGGAACTGCTCCTCGAAAAGGATTACGAAGTGCACGGATTGGTCTATCGCGGGAATGGCCTTAATGTCCCCAACTTGGAACATTTGGTCCGCGACTCACGGATTTTCCAAAAGCGTTTGTATCTTTATCCCGGCGACCTCGATGATTCCGATTCCGTACGCGTTCCATTGGAACAGTCCGCTCCCGATGAAATTTATCACCTCGCGAGCCTAAGCCACGTGGGCCAGAGTTTTGAAAAAGTCGAAGCCACCTGCCGGGTCACGGGGTTCGGCACGCTCCGTTTATTGGAAATGATTCGCACAGGGCCTAAACCGCCGCGTTTTTTTCACGCCAGTTCCAGCGAAATTTTCGGCGACCCCGAACATGCGCCGCAGGACGAAACCACACCAGTCGCACCAGTGACGCCTTACGGCTGCGCCAAGGCATTTGGCACCCAAATGTCCCAGGTTTACCGCAAGGCTTTCGGGCTTTTCACCGTCAATGGCATTTTCTTCAACCACGAATCACCGCGCCGCGGCATGAATTTTGTAACACGGAAAATTTGCCGTGCCGCCGCCGCAATCAAATCGGGAAAACAGAAAGAACTGGTGCTGGGCGACCTGGGCGCGCAGCGCGATTGGGGGCACGCCCGCGACTACGTGCGCGGAATGTGGCTGGCGTTGCAGCACGACCCCGCCGAGGATTTTGTCTTTGCCACCGGCCGGCTTCACAGCGTGCAGGAAGTTGTGGAAATTGCCTTCCAGATCGCGGATTTGGATTGGCGTCGGCATGTAAAGCACGATCCAAAACTTTCTCGGCCAGCCGATCCGCACCATCTGGTGGGGAATGCGGCCAAAGCCAGGCGCCTGCTCAATTGGCAGCCGGAAACGACCTTCGAGCAAATCATCACCGAGATGATGGAGGCCGAACTGGCAGCCTTGAGCGCAAAAAGTTGAGGGCAAACCCAAAGCAATTCCGCTTCAGCGTCTGCTTCACTTTCAATTCTGCGATCAGCGTCTTGTCCTTGCCGCGGCGTTTGTAGGTTCACACGCCCCAGGCATCGCCCAGCACGCTGCCAAGGCTCGCCGGCACGTGCCAAAGCCAGCACCCGTCGCGGTCGCGAATCAATCCAAGCAACACATGCCAGATTGGGCCGGCGAACGTGACGCAATAGACGCCTGCCAGCCAGAGCGGCACGGGGGCGGTTTTTCTTTCATCCAATTTATTTTTGCCTCCTCTTGGACGCGGAGAAAATGCGCCGTGGCGCGGCGGCGTTTTTGCACGAAGCCGCCAGGCGTTTGCACGTAGAAATGATGCACGCCGCGACCGCGAATCCGCAGCCATTCGCGCCGGCCCCGGCGCATGAGATGCAGGGCCGCGTGCGTGTCCTGGAAAGGGGCGTCGGCCTTCACCGATTCCAAATCGGCCCGGCGAAAAACAAATCCGGCCTGCCACAGTCGTCCGATGCCAATCTTTTGAGCGGTCTGCGGCCATGCGCTTCATTTGTATGTCGACGACCTTGTGTGTTCTCCGGGACAACTTGAAGACCTGCTGTTAAGAATTCGCCATCCCGGAGTTGAAAACAAACTTTATGTTCACCGCCAGGCAAACGAATTTCGAATCAGGACACTGCCAATTTTCGCGCAAAGATTGCCGTTCCCAATCCGGCATCTTCGTGCAGAATTGACTTTAGGGAAAAACCTTCTTTGGAGAGGAATCCCTCAATCTCGCCGAGACTCACCCGCCATTTGTGCCACTCGATTAGAATCGTCTGCACCCGCCGCAAAAAGATGGTTTCATTACGGAAGAAATCCATTTCTGATCCTTCAATGTCTATTTTGAGCAAATCACAAGGCTCATTGCCCAAATACTTGTGCCAGTTTTCTTCAATGCCGATACAGGGCACTTGGATTTGTGTCCAGGTGTTGGCCTCACCCAGGGAAATATCCGGTGGGGTTGCTGTTGAACACACATTTGAAGTATGCACAAAAAAACTTGCCTGTCCCCCTTTTCCGCCTGTCCCGACCAAGCCGTGCAACACATGCACATTGCGCAGGTTATTGGTGGTAACGTGCCACCGGGCATCTTCGACCGCATCGGCATTGGCATCCGCCATCAATCCCTTCAACTGCGTACTTTTCAATTGATGACATAGCCAGCAGGTAAAATAGCCGACATTGCAACCGAGGTCTGCAAAAGTGCGAATGCCTTCAGGCATGTCTGGTGTTGAGTAAAGCGTGCCTTTATCAAACATTTCTACGGACAAGCCAAGACTTTCAACTCTTCGTGCCCGATAGCGAAGGCCACTCCCGGGCAATGTCTTCACCACCGGGAAACGGCGCAACCACCAGTTGGCCAACAAATGCAGACGCATGAATTTGACTGTCTTACGAATCGTTGTTGAGCCAGTAAGTCTGAGTATTAATTTTCGCATGAGATAACGTGCTTGTTCAACCCAACCTTGCCTTGCTTGGGGGGCACCCTGACAGGGTGGTGTCCGATAAAGATCTGCGCCATGACTTTATCAATATGCCTTGTTAAAAACGCCCTGCCAAGCAGGCTAAGGTTGAATAAAATCGCGATTAATCCCTTCAAACGGTCTCGTTTTATGTGAATCAGGTTGTGGCGGCCGCAATGGTTCGCCATGATTCTCTTCCTTGCAAATCGTCTGGATTTCTGAAGCGGAAAGCGCACGATTGTAAACGGCCAATTCGTCCAATAGTCTGCGTTCGACAACTCGCTTGGTCAAGCGGTTAATGAAACGAGCAGTCATTTTTTTGCCCCCGCGACTGAATTGGCGCTGCTCGAGCAATGCTCGCAAACTTCCCATCGTGTGCAATGGTTGAGTTCTTAACAGCCTCTGCTCATGGACCGGGGAACCACAGGCGATAGAAGCCATTGGTCCCGGTCATGTCCAGCGGAAGCAGGTATTGGTCGCCAATCTGGATCGGCACATAGGGAACTGTCACCCAGGTGGCTGGCGAGAGGTTGTCCGACGCCTCCAGCACGAATCCCGAGTATTCGATCGGCCACATAAACAAGGCAATGTTGCCGGAACACCACATCCCCAGACTGGGCAGGCTGATGACATTGATGGGATTGGCGAGGCCGAAGTGTCCAAGGCCATCGCTGGCCCTCAACACGAGGCTCGAAGCCGTCTGGGAAATCACCACCGCGCCGGTCCATACACCCTGCACAAAGTTGCCGGAAACCGATGGGGCGACGGCAACGCCATTGGTGGTTCCCAAAATGACAGTGCCGACGAAGTTGGTGAACAGGCCGTTGGTCAGGTCCCGCGCTTGAATGGTCGCGGCGAAGGCCGCATTGGCAAACCGTGGCGACGGAATTTGATTCCACGCAAAGTGATCCAGCGTCACTGTCAGCACGGCATTGGAACTGAGAAGCGACCCGAACAGATTGGTCACCAGCACCTGGTAGTTGCCCGCCTGACTGGCCTGAACATTCGTCAGCATCAACGTGGTGTTGGTCGCCCCCACTATGTTCGTTCCGTTAAAATTCCATTGGTAACTCAATGGCGGCGAGCCTGTGGCCGTGACGCTGAAAATCGCCGTGCCACCTACCGTCACCGTTTGATTCGTTGGTTGTGTTGTAATGGAAGGCGGTGTGGGAGACGGAGGACATTTGCCTGCACTGCCCGCCGCATAGATGGCCTGAATCTCCGAAGCCGTCAACGCCCGGTTGTAGATGGAAACCTCGTCTATCAACCCGTTGAAGAAGTACCCCGGTTCCTGGCAACCACAACTGGGAACATATGCCTTCGAGTTGGCTCCAATGCATACTAGATCGCTGTTCGGAACAATCAAACCCGTTGCCGCCTGCGATGCATCCAGCGTCCCGTCCACATAGATGAACATGTTGGTCCCATCGTATGTGGCTGCCACATGATGCCACTGCTCATCGTTGACGTTCCGGGTGCCAGTCAATTGATAAGAGTTAACACTGGTACCAAAGCACCAGTTAAGGGTCTTGGCTCCGCTCTCGGCTTTCAATTGCCACGCGGTTGAATTGCCCTTGGTGACTATCCCCTTCCAATCCGAGTTGGCGTTCGTCTGGCCGGACTTCATCCACAACTCAATGGTGATGTTCGTGATTAATGAGTCCAGGGACGGTGAATCCGGGATCGCAACATAGCCGCTCGTCCCGTCAAACGAGAACGCCTGGCCCACTTCGCCGGCAGCATAACTCACCCCACCCACCAACGTCCCGTTGTTGGTACCCACAATGTCATTGGCATTGCCTTCCCCAGGCCACCAATCCACCAAGCCTGACGGTGCGGGCGAACAAGGTATTACCGTCAATATCGCATTCGAACTAATTACGGAGCCCAAAATGTTGGTCACCAACACCGCGTAATTACCCGCCTGATTAAATTGAACATTCGTCAGCGTCAACGTCGTATTTGTTGCCCCAACAATGTTCGTTCCATCAAAACTCCACTGGTAGAAAAATGGTGTGTTGCCGATGGCGGCCACCGTGAATGCTGCCGTTTGATCTACCACTGCCGTTTGATTTACCGGCTGCAGAATGATGATCGGAGGAGATGGTGTAATAGTCAGGGAAGCGTTGGAACTGGTCGCCACTCCCGCCGCATTGCTCACAATGACACTGTAAGTTCCCACATTGGCTGCAGAGACGTTGTTGATAGTCAGGTTGGTGGTGATGGTGCCGGAAATGTTCCCGCCATCGGTCAGATTGGTCCCGTTGTCCTGCCACTGGTAAAACAACGGCAGACCGCCGGTGGCCCCTATGGTAAACGTTACCGTCGCCCCCTCCAATACCGCTTGATCAGCCGGCTGGGTGGTAATCGTTGGCGGGCTGATCACGGCCAGCGTGAACTGGCGGCCTTGGCCGACTCCACTATTCAGATTGGTGAACCACAGGGTCGCGCTGTAAGTCCCCACCAGCAGGTTGCTGGCGGCGGTATTCAGACTTACGGTCACAGTGGCGGCAACTCCGCCAGGTGTCAGGATACCACCACTGGGCGAGGCGTTGAGCCAAATCGACGTGTTGGCCAGCGTCCAAGTCAGCGAATTGGTCCCGGCGTTGGTCAATGTCAGGCTCTGGGAAGTGATGGTGAACGGCCCGCCAACTCCACCGGTGGAGGTGAAGCCCGTTGCCGGCGTGATCACTAGCGGCTCCGGCAACAACCACACCGCATACGCCGCCCCATAGCCGATTTGATCGCAGCCGTAGGCGATTCTCATGTATCCGCTTTCACCCCAGCCGGTGCCCCACGAATTCTTCATGATCCAGCAGCCATTCGAGTCATCCCAACCCACCAGCACGACTGCGTGGTTGATGGCGGAGGCGGTGTTGGCATTGAACACGCCGCCGGAATAGCCTTCGAAATAGCCGTCCACCGCAACTTCCACGGATATCGGACCATAGGTGTAAATGGCGTTTTTAATGGCAGTCGTCGAGGGCACACTCCACGAATTGCCCACATAACCCCAGCTATTCAGTTGATAGACGAACGGGCAGCCGGATTGACAAGGCACATCCGCCGCTTGATACGGGAAACAGCTCTCCAACATGGCCCCCGGGCTTATCTCCATATCGAAGGCATAATTCCCGCCATTCTCACAATTCCAGCCGTTGGCATTACAGGATACCAATTGCTGCTCGGAAAGGTCGGTGGTGGTTCCGCTGCCGATCAGAATCATCGCTTCCATGGTGCCAACCGTCGAAAACGCCCAGCAACTGCCGCAGCTACCCTGATCTTTCACGGGGGTCACGCCATTATGCTGCCGCCAATCCCAGTACGATGGAAGGGCTGTCTCGGCCACCATCGGTTGTGAACTGAGGGAGTTGGCGCTTTTCGGCGCCAAGGAGGGAATGGTGCCACACAATTGTGAAAGAGGTCTTTCTGTGGCCGGGTTTTCATCGACGGTGAACGTGTATTTTTGTTTCGCTATTTCCTGCTTCATTGTGGCTATGTCTGATGCCGAGAGCTGCGCGTAAACCGGCGATTGTCCGCACAGCGTTAACAGGGCGGCAATCCCCAACATGGCTGCACCTTGACGTTTCCAAGAGGAGGTTGAATAGAGGGAGGTTTTCATAGTTTTAGTTTGAGAAAGTGACGGATATTGGCGCTGGCCGGATCGTAGATTTCCCGGAGCAGATGGGTGAGCACTTTCTGGTTGCGCAATGGCAACCCGATGGCCAGGTTCAGATAATTCGCGCCTGCAAAATTCCTCACCGGCTTCAAGCCCGCCACCACGACCGGCGTGGCGAGCAGCAGGGAACGGCAGCACACAGGCTGCGGCAAGGAGTTCTTTGACGTTTAACGGCCTGGCAATTTTTACCAATGCTTTAGTCTTCATATGATTTTCTCTCGAATTCACCGCCTCCATTGCTTGGGTTCGGTCCAGTCATGACTCGTAAGAGCGGGCATGATTCTTTCAAAAATCCTTTGAAAAATTTCCCCAGTTCCCAACGACTGCGTCCATGTCCGGAAGAATCACCAGCGATAAAACCCACCGGTCCCGCAGGAATACGGGGAGTTTCACCGGCCAACTTCAAAAACAAGTCAGGGAAAGACAACCTGCTGGACGGTCGGGCTTTCATGGAGACACTTTTTTCTCCCTAGTTGCCTGCAACCCGATGTCCATCTTCCGAAGGGGGTTCCGTTTCATGGCCGGTTGGAACCGAACAGTATCAATTAAGAAACTTTTCTATCGAAAAGTCAATCGAAAATTAGCGCACCTGCGACAGACGGACAAGTTCGTGCTTCTAGGTGCCATTAAATCCTGCCCGCTGGCGCCGGGCGCTGACAAATGAAATGCCAGGTGATGAACATGGATACCACATCAGCGCCAGCCAGAATCGGGTTATTCCGCGGTTTTATCGCTGCCCATCGGCGGCGGGCCGGATTTCAAGGTCTGGTTCACCTTCAATTCCGCGATCAGCGTCTTGTCCTTGCCGCGGCGTTTGTAAGTCCACACGCCCCAGGCATCGCCCAGCACGCTGCCGAGGCTCGCCGGCACGTGCCAAAGCCAGCACACGTCGCGGTCGCGAATCAATCCAAGCAACGCATGCCAGATTGGGCCGGCGAACGTGACGCAATAGACGCCCGCCAGCCAGAGCGGCACGGGCGGTTTTTCTTTCATCCAATTTATTTTTGCCTCCTCCTGGACGCGGAGAAAATGCACCGTGGCGCGGCGGCGTTTTTGCACGAAGCCGCCAGGCGTTTGCACGTAGAAATGATGCACGCCGCGACCGCGAATCCGCAGCCATTCGCGCTGGCCCCGGCGCATGAGGTGCAGGGCCGCGTGCGTGTCCTGGAAAGGGGCGTCGGCCTTCACCGATTCCAAATCGGCCCGGCGAAAAACAAATCCGTTCGCACCGAGCGGGTACGAAAGCGAGTCACCCGGCAGGGTCCAGCGTTCCACCTCGCCGTCGCGCGCCACGAGTTTCGGATTCGTGCTCATCAGCCAGGCAATCGGATCGCTGATGTGCAGCCGGTGCGTAAGATAGGCGCAAAACGAACTCATTTTCGACGAAGGCAAATAGTAACTTTCCACGCCGAGCGCCTGCGGATTTGCCGCGAGCGCCTTCACGGCCAGTTCGATGTAATCGGGATGGGTGATTTCATTGTCAGCGTCCACAAAGACAATGTATTCGCCGGTCGCGTGCTGAAGCGCAAGGCGTTTGCCTTCTTCCATGT
Organism: Verrucomicrobiia bacterium; assembly: GCA_049692125.1. Classification (GTDB taxonomy): domain Bacteria; phylum Verrucomicrobiota; class Verrucomicrobiia; order Limisphaerales; family UBA11358; genus UBA11358. The sequence continues at coordinate 39,137 of JBAVOO010000072.1, forward strand.
TCTGGCCATCGTCGTCAATGACGATGGCGTCATATTTTTTTGCGATGTCGCGTGTGCGGTCGGTCGAATGCGCGTCAGCCAGCAGAATTTCATAGTGGTCGCGTGGATACGTCTGGCGGGTGATGGACGACAGGACATTATCCAGCAACGCCTCCACGTTGAGCGTGGGCATGATGAAGCTGACGCGCGGCAGATTTTCCAAGCTCGACTGCATGATGAGAGGGTGGCCGAAACCGGCGGCAAATTCAAACCAGCTTTGCGTGACCTGGTTTGCCTGGCCGGCTCATGCCAGCGGTCGCAATTCCTTGTCGTGGGCGCGCACCCAGGCAAAAACGTCGGCGACGGTTTGCTTCACATCGCGCCGCGGACGCCAGGCGGTCCGGGCGAACAGTTTGCCGCAATCAGCCAGAAACAGCCGCAGGTCCGCCTGCCGGTTGGCCGGCTCCGAGCCAATGGCGACCTCCTTGCCGACGACTTCGCGGCAAATGGCGGTCAGTTCCCCGAGCGAAGCGGAATTTTTCAGTCCGCCACCGACATTTCCCAGCCAGCCGTCCCAGGCAGTGAAGTTCGCAAGCTGTTCCTCGACCAATTCGCAGAGGTCGTCCACGTGCAGGACATCGCGAACCTGTTTGCCGGTGCCGCCGTAGCCAAGGTAAGAAAGTGGTTTGCCGAAATAGTGGCGGAGCACCCATAACGACACGACGCCTTGATCCACTTTGCCCATTTGCCACGGGCCGGCAATGACGCCGCAACGGTTTATGGCGGCTCGAAGTCCGAACCCGGCGCGGTATTCCTCAATCAGCCCCTCGCTGGCAAACTTGGTCAGCCCATAAAGCGAGCGGGCACCTTGTGATGCACTTTCTTCCCGCACGCCTTGCGAGGAAATCAGCGCTCCCGCGACGTCCAGCCACTCAAAACGCGTTTTGCTTTCGCGCCAGGGATGCGCTTCCAGCGGGGCAATGGGATAAACACGGCTGGTGGAAAGAAACAAAAAATTGCTTTGCCATGGCCGGGCTTTTTCGAGGCAGCGGTAAGTGCCCAGAAAATTTGTTTCCATGAGATAGTCCGGCGAGTCGGCGTAACCAGCGAGCACGGAAGGTTCGGCCGAGCATTCAATGAAGGCCTCAAACGGTCCGGTGGGGAATTCGTTGGCGAATCGGATGTCTCCCTTGACGAATTCCACTCCGGCCTCCCGCAGCCGGGGAAGATTTAATTCGGAACCGGGCCGGTGCAAGTTGTCCATGGCGATGACGCGCGTTGCAGGGTGGCGTCGCTTCAGGGACACGGCGAGATTGCCGCCGACAAAGCCCGCGCCGCCGGTGATCAAAATGCTTTCTGGAAAGGCAGGCATGATTTAACTGGCCAGGCAGGCGTGATGGATTTCTTCGAGAATCCGCCCCAGGTTGTATTGAAATTTCCAGGCGGGATAATGGCTTTGAAATTTCCGCACGTCGCTGATCCACCAGATATGGTCGCCGATGCGGTTGTTTTCCTCGTAAGTCCATTTCAATTTGCGGCGGCTGATTTGTTCGCACAGGTCAATCGCTTCGAGCAGGGAACAATTTGAATGGCGGCTGCCGCCGATGTTGTAAACCTCGCCCGAGCGCGGCGTGAGGAAAAATTGCCAGAAGGCTTCAACCAGATCGTGGCTGTGGATGTTGTCACGCACCTGCTTGCCTTTGTAGCCGAACACCCGATAGGGCGTGCCGGTCACGGTGCAACGCATCAGGTAAGCAAGGAAACCGTGCAATTCCGTGCCGGCATGGGCCGGTCCAGTCAGACATCCGCCACGGAAACACGCGGTCTTCATTCCAAAATAACGCCCGTATTCCTGCACCAGCACGTCCGCCGCGACTTTCGAAGCGCCGAACAACGAGTGTTTGGTCTGGTCAATGCTCATCGTTTCCGGGATGCCGGGTTCGTAGGCGTGACCGGATTTTATTTCCCAGCGTTTTTCCAGTTCGATCAACGGCAGGCCATTGGGCGTGTCGCCATAAACTTTGTTCGTGGAGGTAAAGATGAAAACAGCTTCGGGGCAAAATTGTCGCGTCGCCTCCAGCAAATTGAGCGTCCCGGTGGCGTTGACGCTGAAATCCGCGTGCGGATCGCGTGCGGCCCAGTCGTGGGAAGGCTGGGCGGCGGTGTGGATGATCAGGGCGATGTCCTTGCCAAGCTGGCCGAACAGGTTTTCGACCGCTTGACGGTCGCGGATGTCGAAGTCGTGATGTTGATAATTTGGGATGGACTCGATGAGTTTCCGGCGGTTGGCCAGGGTGGAGGCGCCGTCACCGAAGAACCAGCGTCGCAGGTCATTGTCAATGCCGGCCACCCTGAAGCCCTCCGCGGCAAATCGCTTGACACTTTCTGAACCGATCAAGCCGGCAGCGCCGGTTACAATCACAGTGCTCATAAAAATTGGCGGCTTGGCGGCATCGGGAGATTTTTTCCCGACCGCCGTCTTTGCGCTTGAACAAACAGCTTCGGCGGGAGCGGACTTCGGGCGCAAGCGGATTCTACGCGTCTCAGGTTAAGGCTTCCGCCAAACCGATTTGACTTCCTGATTGGAGACTATAGCTTTTTTAATAGTGAAAAGCCTGCTGCGAAAACTGGGTTGGCGCATTTACCACGCCGTGCATACCAATGGTCTGGCCGCCGATGTGGTTTATTGGGGTGCGTTTTATTTTCAAAATTTCCGGAGGCGTCTCAATTATCGGAGGGTTTCCCAAAACACGATTTCTCCGGAAGAACTTTGGACCCATCGCCACTTGGAACCGTCCTCGACGCTGGTGACGGGCGTGACGAACATTTGCAACGCCAAATGCTCTTTTTGTGCCTATCCCAAAGTCGTCGCCAATAAAACCCTCCAGACTGGCATCATGCCGTTCGACGTTTTCAAAAAGGCGGTGGATGAATGGGCGGCAGTCGGTGGCCACAGCCTCGACCTTACGCCGGTCGTCGGCGACCCGCTCGTGGACCCGGGCCTGTTGGAAAAAGTGGATTATGCCGTCAACCGCGCCCGCATCAAAAACGTTTTTTTGACCACCAACGCCATCCTGATAAACCGCAACGATACCTACAAGCACTTGATTGACCTCGGCATCGGCGGCGTTTTCATCAGCACGCAGGGTGCGAGCCGGGAAGCGTATGAAAAAGTCTATGGCGTCAAACATTATGACGACGCCATGTCCGGCATCCGCAATTTGCTTGAATACAATCGCGCCAAAGGCGAACCGGCCCGCATCGTCATCCGGTTTCGCAACGCGGAAAAACCCAGCCAGATAATTCACTCGAAGGATTTCGCCGACCATATCAAACCCTACCTGTCGGAAAAGGTTCGCATCAATTTCACCGTGGATTTCGACAACTGGGGCGGCACGATTCAGCCGGCCGATCTGAGCGGTTTCATGCGGTTGCGCAAACTGCCGCCGCCGCTGAATGTGCCGTGCAAAAATCTTTTTAACTTTGCCGTCCGTCACGACGGCAGAGTTCGCCTCTGCGGTTGCCGGCTCACGCGCAGTGACCTTGACGATTTGGTGGTCGGCAATATCCGCGAAAAATCACTCGAAGAAATTTCCAAAAGCGACCAGGCCTGGAGCGTCATCAAGGGGTTCTACTCCGGCAAACGCCCGGAAACCTGCCTGGAATGCACCTTCTACAACCCCATTGACCGCCGGTGGCTTGAGCGTCGCGCTTCCGTCAATCCTGCTTTACCGGCAGAAAAACCGGTTGCCACGGCAAATTCGTAGCCTTGGGGGGACATTGCCTTTCAAAAATGCTGGCGAGCCCTGCCAGCACGCATTAAACTTCGCGCCCAATCATGGAAAAAGTTTTTGTCACCGGGGCCGCCGGTTTTATTGGCAGCAGTGTCGTTGACCGCCTGCTTGCCGGCGGTAAACATGTCGTCGGCTGGGATAATTTCTCCAGCGGCCAGCGGGAATTTCTGGAATCGGCGTCAACCAATCCCCAATTCAAACTCATCGAAGGCGATTGTCTGGATTTGTCCGCGTTGATCCGCGCGATGGCGGGATGCGATTTCGTTTTTCATCTGGCCGCGAATGCAGACGTCCGGTTCGGGCTGGACCACCCGCACAAGGATTTTCAGCAAAATGCGGTTGCCACCTTCAACGTGCTTGAGGCCATGCGCGCCAACGGCATCAAAGGCATTGCGTTCAGTTCCACCGGCAGCGTCTATGGCGAGGCGGAAATTTTCCCCACGCCCGAAAACCATCCGTTTCCGGTGCAAACCTCCCTGTACGCGGCCTCGAAGCTCGCCTGTGAAGGATTTATTCACGCTTACTGCGAAGGCTACGGATTTGAAGGTTACATTTTCCGGTTTGTCTCCATTCTCGGCGAACGCTACACCCACGGTCACGTGTTGGATTTTTACAAACAACTGCTCGCCCACCCCGGCCACTTGAAAGTTTTGGGCGATGGTGCCCAGCGCAAATCCTATCTTTACGTTGAAGACTGTCTCAACGCCATGTTGCACGTTGTGGATCGCGCCACCGCCAGACAAGCCAGGCACCGCGTGGAAATTTACAACCTCGGCGCCGATGAATACGTGCAGGTCAACGATTCCATCCGTTTCCTCTGCGGCGCGCTGAAGTTGAAACCGCGCCTCGAATACAGCGGCGGGAACAAGGGTTGGATCGGCGACAACCCGTTTATTTTTCTCGACACCAAAAAAATCCGAGCCACCGGTTGGAAAACCACGCTCACCATTGAGCAATCCGTCATCCGCACGCTCCAATGGCTCCAGCAAAATCAGTGGGTGCTGCAGCGACGCTGAAAACCTAATGACTAAAGAATTCTCAAGCCCGAAGGACCAAAAGAAACCGGAGTCGCGCATCGGGATTTCCGGGTTTGGTCATTTGGCATTATTTGGTCATTCGTCATTAGGATTTAGTCATTCTCCATGAACGTCACCGTCCTCGGCCTCTGGCATCTCGGCTGCGTCACCGCTGCGTGCTGCGCGCGGCATTTCCAGGTTGTCGGACTCGACTTCGACGCGGCGAACATCGCCCGGTTGAATCAGGGCCAGGCGCCCTTGTCTGAACCGGGTTTGAACGAACTGCTTGCCGCCGGGCTCGCGTCAAAAAAACTTTCCTTCACCGCCGACCCCAAAATCGCCTGCGCCACCGCCGACGTGCTCTGGCTCTGCTACGACACGCCGGTCAATGAAAACGACGAATCGGATGTGGACTTCGTTCTCGGCAATCTCCGCCGCGCGCTGCCGCTTCTGCCGTCGGGCGCGCTGGTCTTGATTTCCGCGCAACTGCCGGTGGGCACCTGCCGCAAACTTGAAGGAGAATTCCCGCAGTTTCATTTTGCGTATTCGCCGGAAAATCTCCGGCTCGGCAAGGCGATTGAGGCGTTTGAAAAGGCCGAACGCGTGGTCGTCGGCATTCGCAACGATGCGAAAAAGCCTTTGCTCGAACAATTGTTCAAGCCGTTCACGCCGCAAATTCTGTTCATGCGCACCGAGTCGGCCGAGATGGTGAAGCACGCCTTGAATTCGTTCCTCGCGCTTTCCGTCACGTTCATCAACGAGATTGCGCGGCTGGGCGAACACGTCGGCGCGGACGCCAAGGAGGTGTCCGCCGGTTTGAAAAGTGAACCGCGCATCGGGCCGAAGGCCTATCTCGGTCCCGGCGGCCCGTTTGCCGGCGGCACGCTCGCGCGGGACGTGGTTACCCTGACCAAACTGGCCGCCGCCAAAGGCGAAAAAATTTCCGTCATTCCGGCCGTCAAGCAAAGCAACGATCTGCATCGCGGCTGGATGTTGCGGCGGTTGCAATCACGTCTCGGCGACTTGCGGGGCAAAACCATCGCCGTGCTGGGCCTGACTTATACCGTCAACACCGACACCCTCCGCCGCAGCGCCGCGGTGGAATTGTGCCGGGACCTGCTGGCGGCGGGCGCGGGCGTTCGCGCCTTTGATCCGGCGGTGAAACAATTGCCCGCCGAACTGGCCGGGGTGCGGCTTGCTTCCGAAATCACCGGGGCGCTGAACGGCGTGGATGCCGCTGTGGTTTGCACCGAGTGGCCTGAGTTTCGCGGGGCGGATTGGGCGAAAATTGCCCCGGCCATGCGCCACCGCATTTTTGTGGACGCCAACCGTTTTTTGGAAAAGGAATTGAAAAACCTGCCCGCCGTCGAACATCTTTCCGTTGGTCGCGTTTGAATATGAAACTTAAAGGCATCAATGCGCTCATCACCGGCGGCAGCCAGGGACTCGGCAAAGCCATCGCCGGGCGTTTCCTGGCCGAAGGCGCGAACGCCGTGCTTTGTGCGCGCGGGGAAAAGGAGTTGCTCGCCACGCGCGCCGAACTGGCAAAACAATTTACTTCGCAAAAAGTCCTGGCCAAAGTTTGCGACGTTTCCAGCGAAACCCAGGTGAACGAACTCGTCGCGTTCGCGTTGCGTGAACTCGGCCCGCTGCATGCGCTGGTATTGAATGCCGGCATTTACGGCCCGATGGGCGCGACGGAATCCGTTTCGCTTGAAGAATGGCGTCGCGCGCTGGACATCAATCTTTACGGCGTGTTGCTCCCGTGCCGCGCGGTCATTCCGCATTTCAAAAAAAGCGGCCGTGGCAAAATTGTCATTCTTTCCGGTGGTGGCGCGACGAATCCATTGCCGAACATCAGTGCTTACGCCGCATCGAAGGCCGCTGTGATCCGCCTCATGGAAACGTTGGCGGAGGAATTGAAAACATTTCGCGTGGACGTGAACGCCATCGCCCCCGGAGCCTTGGCGACGCGGCTGGTAGACGAGGTTCTGGCCGCCGGTCCGGAGAAAGTCGGCGCGGCGTTCTACGAGAAAAACAAGCAATGGAAAAATAAAGGCGCCACGCCGCTTGAACTTGGCGCGAACCTCGCGGTCTATCTTGCCAGCGCGCAAAGCGATGGGATTACGGGCAAGCTCATCAGCGCCCAGTGGGATCCGTGGGAAAAACTCCACGAACTCAAGGGCGATTTGAGCGGCGATATTTACACGCTGCGCCGCATTGTGCCGAAGGACCGCGGCAAAACCTGGGGCGATAAATGAAACCACCGATGAACACGGATAAACCTAGCGCGGCTTACGCCGCAACCACAGATTTTGGACTGCGGCGGGAAGCGAAGCGCCACGCCGCTTTTGGAAGCAACCGGCAGCACGGAAAGCGGTGTCGCCGCTGCGCTCTGCCACCGCAGTCCAAATCTTTGTCGTCCGTGCGCGAAGTTGCAGAATTGTATTACGAATGGATTGGTAGGGCGGGCAATCCTTCCGCCTTCGCGGCGCGCCAAAGCGCCACTACGGCGCGACGGCGGCTGCCCGCCGTCCGTGAACAGGCAAAGCACGGCGCGCACGGCTTGTCCCGCCATAGCCGGGCGACGGCGGAAGTGACGCGCCCTGCCTGTGATTATTTGTTTTTTCATCCGTGTCCATCCGTGTCCATCCGTGGTCAAAAAATATGAACTACGCCATCGTTGGATGCGGATTGATTGGAAAAAAACGGCTGGCCGGTTTGCCCGCTGGCTCCAAACTCGCTGTGGCCTGTGACACGAATTTGTCGCGCGCCGGGGAACTCGTAAAACTTGCGCAAACCGGACGCGCCGTCGCTGATTTCAAACCAGCCGTCACCGATCCGCAGGTGGATGCAGTGATCGTGGCGACCATCAATTCCGCGCTGGCCGGGGTTGCCGCCGCCGCCATCCGCGCGGGCAAACACGTCATCGTTGAAAAACCGGCCGGTATTTCCGTGAAACAGATTGACGAATTAATTTCACTCGCGGAGAAGCACGGCGTTTGTGTCCGGGTGGGGTTCAACCATCGTTACCACCCGGCGTTCCTCAAAGCGCGGGAGATTTTCGCGTCCGGCGTGATGGGCGAATTGATGTTTATTCGCGCGCGCTACGGCCACGGCGGGCGCATCGGTTACGACAAGGAATGGCGCGCCGACCCGAAGCTTTCCGGCGGCGGCGAACTGATTGACCAGGGGATTCATTTGATTGATCTGGCCGGCTGGTTTCTCGGTTCTTTCACCAGGGTGGAAGGTCAGGCAACGACCTATTTCTGGAACATGCCGGTGGACGACAATGCCTTTTTGAATTTGCGGACGGCGAAGGGCCAGACGGCGTGGCTGCACGTCAGTTGCACCGAATGGAAGAATCTGTTCTCCTTCGAGATTTACGGGCGCCACACCAAGCTGCACATCGAAGGTCTCGGCGGCAGCTACGGCGTCGAAAAGCTTTATCACTACCAGATGAAACCGGAAATGGGCCCGCCGGACACGAAGCTGTATGAATTCCCCGGCCCGGACGAATCGTGGCGGAGGGAAATGATTGAGTTCGAAAAAGACGTTGAGTTGAAACGAACGCCCGACGCCGGATTGAACGAAGCGAAGACGGCACTGGCAGTCGTTGAGAAAATTTACGCAAAGGCAAAACCGGAACCGCTGATGCACGCTGATAAACGCTGATGTTCCCGACGAGGCAAGGAATCACTCGCCCTCTCCTGATCACTACAAACGCGCCTTCAGCAATTCCCGTAGGGGTAGCACACGAGGATACGGCGATGTCCGCCCCAAGTTTGGCACAAGCCGATACCGAACCGACGATTCGTAAGCCTCAATCACGTCCATGATTTTTGCGCCGTTCCAATCTTGGAACCTCCACGCCGGATCTTCCTCGACTTCAAACACCGCGTAAATTTCTCCGCCGGTCGTTTCAGGATACTCAGTTTTCAAGAGGTCGGTGTCGGTAAAGACTTTATAGCCGGCTTTCTTGAGACGCCAAAGTCCGGGAGCTACGACGCCTTTGTGGGTTCGTAGAAGTAAATGGCGAGCGGATGAGATTTCCGGTGGCACGTGCCACGTCCCTTTGCGCTTACCGAGCCGGACGTTGGCAATGCCTTTCGTCTTTATCCATTCGAGTTGTTTTGGCGAATCATACCAGGCGACGACGACTTGATGTTCTGCGGGTGGCAGTGCCCGATAGGCTTCGCCGAAAACATCTGATTCAGGTAGCACCAGCGAACCATACGGCACGGGCTGCTCTTTCAGTTCCTGTGGCGTGTAGGATTCTGAAACGTGGTAGCTCACGCGTTCGCGCGCCGTGGTGCGATTAGCAAGGTGTTCAATGACTCGGTCGAGAAAATCCGCCAGCGCGTTCAAGCCTTCCGCCTTGCCGTTTTTGTCAGGACGGATCGCAAACGCACCCAAGCCCGGAAGCACTTCATGAAACCCTACAAACTTCTGGCCGTCGCCGGGTTTGCCGGGATAAAGCACATACGCTCCCGCCGTGCGCCGGACGGCGTCACGATAGGCGTGCATCTTCAAAAGGTCGGCATATTTCGCCGCGGTGCGAGCCTCCTCTTTCTGCTCGGTCTCCTTGTTAAAAGCGTCATCGTCGGTGCTATCTCCAAGCAATTCACTCACCCGCTCCACACGATATTTCGCGTCGAAATGCACATGCACCATCAACTCGTTCTGTTCCGCCTCCTCCTTCGAATATCTCGCCGGCCAGATGCTGATGGTATAATCCGGCTGCACGCCGCGAGTCCAACTGCCGGCCTTGTCCCGCACCGAGCGCGGCGTGAACTTGCGGTTGAAATGGAATTCCGCCCTCAAATCACGGCCCGCCGTCTGTGACCAGACGCCAGACACAGGCGTTTTCAATTCCACGCCCCGTTTCAAAACCAGTTGCGGTGGTGCCTTGCTTTTGTCCACGACCACCGCGTGCAATGGCTGGTCGCATTTGAAACGCTGGCGGAATAATTCCTCCAGTTGGAAAAAAAGCCAGTATTCGTAAAGTGTTGCCACATTGCGTGCCCCGGCTTCGAAAATTTCCGCCCCGCTCTTCCATTCCAGTTGCGCTCCGGCGTGAAATTGCAGCCAGAATCGTAGTAACTCTCGGTAGCCCGCCTTGCGTTGCAAGACTGGACTGCCCAGCGGCAGCACCGTAGGCGGCGACACGTCCGGAAAAAAGCCGCGCGACAATTGCGTCTCCAGCATGGCGCGCAACCGTGTCACCTCGTTCATGAAGCGTTGCGTCTCCGGTTTCTCGTTCTCGGCCAATTGGTGGACGAGATGCGCGGCCACGTCCGCCAGAAAATCCCGAAACTCCACCAGCACCATTTTTGCGAAACGATTTTCCGCCGTGTCGAGAAAATCGCGGCGCGTCGGCACGGAGATCCACGCTGGCAAAGATGGAATAACATTATGCAGCGGGTGTGTGTCCGGCACTTTCACCCGGCGTGCAGCCACAGCCACCTGTCGGGCAAAATCCCGCCCGGGTTTGAACGGTCGCGAAATTTCCCGCTCCTCTCGTTCGTCCTCCAGCCGCCGATGCGGGTTGCGCAACACCTCGTCCACCACGCTCCGGAACGCCTCCGACTCCAGTGTGTGCCGGAGAAATTCAAGCTGCTGCTCCAGGATGCGCGGGTTTTCCCGCCAGAGCGTGCTCAAGCGCAAACGCGTCGCCGCATGACAATCCAGCAGCAGCCCCGCGCACCTGTCCGCGATTTGCGACAACATTCCTCGGTAATCAACGAACAATCCTACTTCCTTGAGCCAGCCCAAAGCCTCGCGAACCTCGGCTTGGAATATTAAAATTCTTGAGTCCGCATAGAACGCCTTGCGCCGGAGCGTTGAATTCTCAAAAACGCTCCGGTCTGTTTGCAACGGATGCTTTGCCAATGCCTGTTGCTGCTTTGCGTTGACGCCACGCGCACGGCGTTGGACCGCGCCAGGGTGCATTGACCATGCTTCCTTCGTTTGGTCGGATTGACTCATCAAGGGCTAAAACGCTCGCGTGCGAATCAGCCCTGTCTGAGACTGTCTCTGTGGGAACTCTGGTGCCTGAAATAAAATGGGACGCATTTACTTGCGTCCCAATACAGGCACCTAGGAGGCCCCACAGAAGAACGCTTTCAATGCGCCCCGGCTGGGGCGCACCTCAAGCGCTGTCTTCTGGTCGAAATTCCTAGGTTTCGTATTGGACAGCAGCCGAAGCTACGCGAAATGATTTTGGTTAAATTTTGGTTCTGGTCGCTTTGGTTTTTCCGTTTTGGTTTCGGACAGGCGTGAGAGTAGGACGACCCGGGGAATTCAGCAATGCGTTTTGCAAGCGGCTCGTCAGGAGCCTCGCCCCACCAAAACGGACGCCCGTCCACCTTCGCCCCGCATTGCGGGGCTACGGTGGTCCGGCGCGTTCATTCGTGATTTGCCGCCGTTTTTCAGCTGATTTCGGCCCGATTTCGCAGCAAAAAGCGCTCGCAATGAATCTCCGGTTGAGCTATAATTTTACACATAAATGCAACGCCAGACGACAACCGGGAAGCCGGCGTGGCCAACGCTGGCCGGACGCTTGAATCAGCCGCCTGCTACACGCGCGGAGGCGGTGCGCCAGCTCCAGACCATGATTCCGATTACGCCACTCGCACAAAGCGTGTTGAAGTCGAGCAACGGCGGCTCATCCAGTGGGCCCAAGAAAACTGGAAGCTAGGCCGGGGCCGCCGCCTGCCGCCTGAATTTGGCCGTGGCGGCGAGCATCAGGTCTATTTTCACAAGCGCACCCAGCGTTATTTCAAGGCCACTTTGCTGGAACGCCAGTTGGGTTATGGCATCGCCCTCGGTTCGCTGTCGCGCGGCGCCACCCCTTCCGAACACCTCGACCGCCTCGACCTGCAAAACCTGATTTTCCATGACGACATCCGGTTGGAGCGCATCGTCGCCAATAACGGCCAGCCCATTATCATCACTTCCCAACCCTTCATCAATGGCGTCGCGGCAACAGCGGCCGCACTGGATGAATTGATGCTGGGCAAAGGTTATGAAAAACTAACAGATGGGGCTTATTACGACGAGCGGGCCGGCTTGCTGGTGTTCGACCTGATCCCGCGCAATGCCATTCTGGCGGCGGACGGCCACATTTATCCCATTGATCCGGTCATCCAGCGTATCACACCGGAATTTGGCCAGTTTTTGCGCGAACATCCAGACACCATCAACCTGATTCCAAGTTAGAATCCCCTGCAAATCCTGTTTATCCTGTCGGAAGAAACCGCACAATCCGTGCAATTCGCGGTTTTTGCCTGCCGCCCCTCCGGGGCTCGGAAAATATTGGGGTCTTTTACCCGGGGTGGCGCCCGAAGACTCGCTTACCCCGGGCTATTCTCCTTCGGGCCTCCGGCCCTGTCTTAACTTTCGCGCTAATTCGTGAAATTCGCGTCACGTTTTCTTTGCGTTCTCTGCGTTCTTTTGTGGCTAAAAGGAATTAAATCCGCGGCGCGCACGGCCTGTCCCGCCATAGCCATGCGACGGCGGAAGTGACGCGCCCTACCTTTCGCGTGTTTCGTGTGTTTCGTGGTTTGAAAATCCTTGTGCCTTCGCGTTGAGACAATTGGGGTTAAACCAGGTCAACGTTTTCCGCTTTCCCGACTTCCATTTTTGGGCTTTCATCTGCGCCAATGATCATTGCGCGTTCACCCTTGCGCGTCACCCTCGGCGGTGGTGGCACGGATTTGCCGTCGTATTACGAAAAATTCGGCGGATTTCTCATCGCCGCGGCAATTGACAAATATGTTTACATCACGGTGCATGAAACGTTCGTGCCCGACCTCATCGTCAAATATTCCGAGCTGGAGCGTGTGCCGGACGCGACGAAATTGAAGCACCCGATTTTCCGGGAGGCGTTCGCCCTGCTGGGCATGGACGGCCACGGACTTGAACTGGCCTCCATGGCCGATATTCCGGCCGGCACGGGTCTGGGTTCATCCGGCAGCTTTACGATCTCGCTGCTCAAAGCCTTGCACGCGCATAAAAAAAATCTCGTTCATCCCGCCGAACTCGCCGAGCAGGCGTGTGAGATCGAATTGGGACGGCTCAAGGAGCCCATCGGCAAACAGGATCAATACATCGCGGCTTACGGCGGCATCACCTGTTTCAAATTTCTGCCGGATGGCAAGGTCGAGGCATGGCCGCTGAAACTTTCCGCTGAAACGCGCGACAACCTCCAGGACAATTTGCTCCTTTTTTTCACCGGCTATTCGCGTTCGGCCTCGGCGATTCTGAAGGAGCAGGACCAGAAATCGAAACAGGCCGACGCGGGGATGATTGAAAATCTGCACTTCGTCAAAGACCTCGGCCGGCAAAGCCAGCGGGCGTTGGAAGCCGGGGATTTGCGCGAGTTTGCGCGGCTCATGGATGTGCATTGGCAACGCAAAAAACAGCGCAGCGACGGGATGACCAATCCGAAGATTAACGAGTGGTATGACCTCGCGATGGCCGGCGGCGCCCTCGGCGGCAAGCTCATCGGTGCCGGTGGCGGCGGTTTCCTGATGTTTTTCGCCGACGACCGGGCCAGGCTCCGCCACGCCATGCGGCAGGCCGGACTCAAGGAAGTCCGCTTCCGTTTCGATTTCGAAGGCACGAAACTGGTCATCTCGTGAGCGCGCCGCTCGACATTCCCGTCGCCATTCTTGCGGGCGGACTCGCCACACGGTTGCGGCCCATCACGGAAAAAATTCCCAAATCGCTCGTGCCGGTCGCGGGGAAACCGTTTCTGGCGCACCAGCTCGATTTGCTTCAATCACGTGGGATCCGCCGCGCAGTGCTGTGCGTCGGTTATCTCGGTGAAATGATTCAACGCGATTTCGGCGACGGCAACGCGTTCGGCGTGCAGCTCGATTATTCGTTCGACTCGTCACGCCGTAGCGACTTGCCGCGTCGAAGCGAAGCGGAGACGGGAGCGAAGGCGGATGGTCCGAAGCTGCTGGGCACCGGGGGGGCCATCAAACGCGCGCTGCCGTTGCTCGGCGATGAGTTTTTCGTGCTCTACGGGGATTCGTATTTGCCGGTTGAATACCGCCCCATCGCGGAATTTTTCCGGCATAGCGGCAAGCTCGGTTGCATGACGGTCTATCGCAACGAGGGGCGTTACGACACCAGCAACGTCGTTTTTCGCGACGGTGAAATCGCGGTTTATGACAAAAAGAACCGCCCGCCGGAAATGCGGCACATTGATTACGGCCTGAGCCTGTTCAAAGCGGCAGCGTTTGATTCCTATTCCGCCGCCCAGCCGTTCGATCTGGCCGAAGTCATGAGCAAACTCGTCCGTCAAAAGCAATTGGCCGGCTTTGAAGTTCGGGAAAGATTTTACGAGATCGGCTCGCCGGCTGGATTAAGTGAGCTTGAAACCTTGCTCAAAACCGGAAAAGCCGGAATGACCAAACCATAAATCCGAATGACTAAAGAATTCCCAATGACGAAATCCCAAAATCAGCCGTCGCATTTTTTATCATTCGGATTTGGTCATTCTTTGGTGATTAGGGTTTGGAAATTAGGGCTTCATTTTTCAAGCCATTCGTGCTCTATTTACCTGACAACAAACCATGAGCTTTGCCAAACAATTCCTCGACGAAGTCCAGCAACTCGTCGCCCAACTGAACCCGGACGCCATCGAAAAATCCGTGGCCGAACTGGCGCGCGTGCGCGAGCGCGGCGGACGGCTGTTCATCCTCGGCGTCGGCGGCAGCGCGGCCAACGCCAGCCACGCTGTCAACGACTTCCGCAAAATCTGCGGATTCGAGGCTTATGCGCCTACCGACAACGTTTCTGAACTGACTGCCCGCACCAACGACGAAGGCTGGGCCACGATTTTCGCCGAGTGGCTTAAAGGCAGCCGGTTGAACGCAAAGGACTGCCTGCTCATTTTTTCCGTCGGCGGCGGCAACCTGGAGAAAAACGTCAGCCCCAACCTCGTCAGCGCAATTCAACTCGCCCGGCAGGTCGGCGCCCCGGTTGTCGGCATCGTTGGACGCGACGGCGGTTACACCGCGAAGGAAGCAACGGCGTGCGTCATCGTGCCGACGGTCAACCCGGCTCACGTCACGCCGCACAGCGAAGCGTTTCAGGCGGTGATCTGGCATTTGTTCGTGTCGCATCCCAAACTCAAAGTCGGCCAGACCAAATGGGAAGCGACGAAATGACTAAAACCTAAACCGTAATGACTAAATAATCGCCAAATCCAAATGGGCACCGACAATCAAAGTCCGCGTAATGGGCACGCTTTTGATTTGGAAGAGCGAACGGCGCAGTTCGGTGAAGCGGTGATTCATTTTGCGCGAGCGATTGCGATAAACCCCGTCACCACGCCGCTCATCACCCAGTTGGTCTGCGCAGGAACAAGCGTGGGGGCAAATTATTGCGAGGCGGACGACGCGGTTTCCAAAAAGGATTTTAAGAACAAGGTTGGCACCTGTCGCAAAGAGGCCCGCGAAACCAAACTGTGGTTGCGCCTGATCGCCGCTGCTGAACCGGATTTAAAGACCGAAGCCCGTAAACTCTGGCAAGAAGCGAAGGAATTGCATCTCATCTTCGCTGCCATTTGGAGGAAGTCATGAAACTGCGCTCGGCCCATTTGACATTGGGAATTCGTCATTCTTTCGTCATTAGGATTTAGTCATTAGTCATTTTATCCAGACCCGTGCCTGCCAATTCCCACAAGCTTGTTCCAGCCGTTTTTCTCGACCGCGATGGCGTCATCAACCGCGCTTTGGAGCGCGACCACAAGCCGTATCCGCCGGTGAGTTTGAATGAGTTTGAAATTCTTCCCGATGTTTCTGCCGCGTGCGCGAGGCTCAAACAGGCCGGCTTCCTGCTCGTGGTGGTGACGAACCAGCCCGACGTGGGTCGCGGCACGCTCCAGCAGGAAACCGTCGAGGCGATTCACGCCGAAATGTGCCGGCGGCTTCCGATTGACCGGGTGGAGGTCTGTTATCACTCCGGCAAAGACCAGTCTGACTGCGATTGCCGGAAGCCGAAGCCGGGCATGTTGCTGCGCGCGGCACGTGAACTGGGCATTGACCTTCCCCAAAGCTGGATGGTGGGCGACCGCTGGCGGGACATTGATTGCGGCCATGCCGCCGGGTGCCGGACGATTTTCATTGATCGGGGTTATGCGGAGGAACTTCGGCAAAAACCCCATTTTTCGGCTGGCAATCTGGCCCAAGCTGCGGACATTATCTTGCGCGAATTGAAGAATTATTGAAATTTACGGACAGCTTTGAATTATGAATGCGCTGAAAGATTTGAAGGTAAAAATTTTCGCCGACGGTGCGGACAAGGCGGGGATGCTCCAGTTGAATGCCAATCCGCTCATTCAGGGCATGACCACCAATCCCACACTGATGCGCAAGGCCGGGGTGCATGATTATGAGGCGTTCGCCCGCGACATTTTGCAGCACATCACGGAGAAGCCGATTTCTTTCGAGGTGTTCTCGGACGATTTCCCCGAGATGCGCCGCCAGGCATTCAAGATCAAGGGATGGGCGAAAAATGTTTATGTCAAAATTCCCATCACCAACACGCGTGATGAATCTTCGCTGCCGCTCGTGCGCGAGCTGGCGCTCGAAGGGGTGAAACTCAACGTCACCGCCATCCTCACCCGGGAGCAGGTGGCCGGGGTTGCCCAGGCGCTGAATCCCAAGGTGCCGGCGGTCGTGTCCGTGTTCGCCGGCCGCATTGCGGACACCGGCGTTGACCCGATGCCGCAGATGCGGGAGAGCAAAAAACTCCTGGCCAGTCTGCCTCAGGCGGAATTGCTTTGGGCCAGCGTGCGCGAGGTGCTGAATATTTTCCAGGCGGACGATTGCGGCTGTGCCATCGTGACCGTGCCACACGACATTCTGGCCAAGGCGATGAAGATGACTGGAACAGACTTGAAGAAGTTGTCGCTGGACACCGTGAAGTTGTTCGCCACTGACGCAAAGGCAGCGGGCTTTTCCCTGTAGCCGCCGACCCGCCTTTCGTGGTCCCGCGTAGCGGCTTCTCGGCAGAGAGCCGAACGCTTCAATTTGCTGGAGAAATGCGGCGGTCTGCCGACCGCTGCTACGATGAAAGAGAGTTTTTCAGAGGCCTCAAATCAGCCTCGTCACGGTGGCAAAGACGTCTTCAACTTTCACCGACTCCATGCACGCAAGCAATTCTTCGCGCGTGCCTTTAATGTCGCCACTGTCATAACGGTAGTAATCCAGGTTGCGCCCGTTCACGACGGGATTTTTCACCAGTGTGAACGGATTGCCGTAAGGATGGTTGGTCACGTTCAGCGTCGGCGCTTCGATGACGATTTGTTTCGGCACTTTCACAGCGGCAGCCAGGTGCATCAAGGCCGTATCCACGCTCAAAAATGCGCCGCAACGTTTTATCAACGCCGCCGTCTGCCGAAAATTCTGCGTTTTAACCTCGAACGTCAGCTCGCGGTTCGCCTGTACCAGCATTTCCCCATGGGCCTTCGTTTCCTCCGGCCCGCCAAACAGCAGCACATGAATATCCGGGCGTTCCTGGTTCAGCCGGCGGATCAATTCCAGGTAATGGGTCAGCGGCCAACGCTTGAGCCGCAGATTTTTCGTGCCGCCGGAACCGATGTGAACCCCCAGGATTTTCCGCCCGGCCAGGCTGTGTTTGGCCAGGAATTCGTCCGCCCATTTTTCCTCGTCCGGCGTCAGGAACAGTTCCAGCGCGTGGGCCGGCAGTTTTTTCGCCGCGCCAAGCAGCGGCAACACGTCGAAATTGTTTTCAATCGAGTGCCGCGTGTAGTCTTGCGGCAGGATGCGGTTGACCAGCCAGCGGTCCAGCGTGCCGAAACACTCATATTCGTGGCTGATGCGCATCGGTGCCCCGACGACGCGCGCTGCCACGCGATAAAGAATCTGGCTTTGCGGATGCGTGTTGATCGAAACGTCGTAGTGTTCCCGCCGCAGCGACCAGAGATATCGCAGCGCCGCCGGCTTGCCGGATTGGACGAGGTCCTTCTGGATGACACGGTTGAGATAGGGATTGTTTTCGAGCAGGTCCTTCGCGCCGGGCCACCGCACCAGCGTGTCAATCGTTGCGTCGGGAAAATTCGAGCGCAACTCGTGGATCAGCGGCGTGGCAATCAGCGTGTCGCCGATGCCCGCCATGGTGATGACCAGAATTTTCACAGCCGGGAAATCTTTTCCAGCAACGCCGTTGTGGATTTGCCCGGCACAAACGGAATGATCACAATTTTCCCGCCCGCCGACTCCACCGCGCGCCGTTCGTCCTGATTCAACGTGTCCAGGGTGTAATCGCCGCCTTTGACGTAAATATCAGGTCTTGCCGCCGACAGGAATTTTGTTGCCGCTTTTTCAGGAAAAATGCAGACCCCGTCCACGCTCGCCAGCGCCGCCAGCACGGCGGCGCGGTCGGATGCGGCATTCACCGGCCGGCCCGGCCCCTTCAACTGCCGCGTGGCTTCGTCGCCGTTGACGCCGACCAGCAGCGCATCACCGAAATTGCGCGCCGATTCGAGGTAGATCACATGACCCAGATGCAGAATGTCAAAACAGCCGTTGGTGACAACCAGTTTCCTGCCACTGGCGCGCAGGGTCGCCCGCCACTTTGACAATTTGTCCCACGCAATGATTTTCTCACGGAAGTTCACGCGGCTATTTTGCCGACACGCCGCCGATTGGCAACGATTTAGCGTTCGCAGGAGTCGAGGCCACGAGACTCAAATCAAAACACCAACACCAGCACCGCCGCCTTTGGATTCAATAAGGAACCCATGAAACCATGAACCGGCTTTTCTCCTGCATTCCTGGTTTCCTTATTCAATAAACGAGGACGAGGACGGCGGCGGCTTGGGCGGATTTGGCCACATCCTCAAACTTCCGGTCAACCGTGACCGGCGCTTTGAGCTTCCTGAAAACCGCGCTCTTTAAATCCCGGAAGTTTGCAGCGCTCTGCCGAGACGCCGCTACGGTTTTTCCGACAGCAGCTTCCACACGCGCAAGGCCTCGGTCACGCCCCACGCCTGTGCGTCACAACCGCGTTGGGCGTGTGGCGCGTCGCCATCCAGAATTTCCGGAACCTGGCCGAGACAGCCCTCATTCATCAATTGTTCCATGCTGCCGAGATATGCCTTTGCCGCCGCCACCGCTGCCGGTGAAAAATCCCATGCGCGGGCCAGCGCCTCGCAAAAAACCGGAAACATCCACGTCCACGCCGTGCCGTTGTGATACGCGGGTTTGCGGCGCGTGTCCTCGTCGCCGTCGTAACGCGGCCAATAGGGCTCGACGGGGTTGTTCAAAAGCTGGCCATGGTTGCCGTAAATCGGCAGCGGGACCGAAACCGGCAACGGCGCGAGTGACCGCAACGCCCCGGGCACAACCAGATATTTTTGCGCGGCCTCGACGCAGCGTTTTGCGCGTTCGCCGGTCACAAGCCCGAGGCTCACGGCGAACAGATAATTGCCGCGCAGCGCGTCGTCCGGGGTGGCGTCACGCGCAGTGACACCAGGTTTGGCCAGCAGCACGTCGGCCGGCCAGCTCCTGTTTTCGAGCCAGAAATATTTTTCAAGCGAAGTGGCAGCCCGTTCGGCCAGCCCGCCCCATTTCTTCCGGTCGTCACCACCGCTGATTTTTTCAAGCTGACGCAAGAGGCGGATCCACAGAGTTTGAATTTCCACCGGATACCCTTCGCGCGGCGTGCCGGCGGGATGATTCGTGTCCATCCACGTGAAATGACCCGGACTCCAAATCAGCGCCGAATCGGGGTCCATGCGGATGCCGTTCGGCGTGCCGCGTGCGTAATTTTCTGCGATACTGCGAAGCACGTCGCGGAGGGTGCGACCGCTTTGGTCGACGGTCGTATCATAGAATTCCGCTTCCGTTTTTTTGTCCCGGGCCGCCGTCTCTTCGCAGGCCACCCCGAACCATAACGGTGCGTCGGAGGTATCGCGATTCGACGCGTCGTCACCATGAATCGTATTGGGCATCGTGCCGTTTTCCTCAAATCGGGCAAACATGAGCAGTGCGTGTTTCACTTCCGCGGCCATGCCCGCCGCCAGAAGTCCCCGCGCACAAATCAACGAATCACGCCCCCAATCCAGAAACCAGGGATACCCGGCAATAACAGTCTTGCCCTGGTCGCGCCGGACAACGAAGGCACGGGCGGCTTGGGCCAATTGTTCCTCGAAAGTTGGGTGTCCCGGCTTTAGCCGGTTCGGGCCGTCCCGCGAAGGGCGGGACGGGACACCAAACGAAGCCGTATCCATTTCCGCCGTCACGACGAGCGTGACGCTCGCGCCTTTGGGCAGCGGCAATTCAAACCAACCGGGGCTGTAGGCGTCGCCGCTGCCGGTTTGTCCGCGGCCTTGCTCGACCGGGTGGGGAATGTTTTCGCACCACTCCGGCTGCGGATGATATTCGCCGCTGTTCGCAAACACTCGCAATTGCCGGTCCGGCGCAGGCGTAAAGGCGAAGCCGGTTTTCGGAAGTTCGGAGTTCGGAGTTCGGAGTTTGGATAAAGAGTGCGTGTTTGTGGAAAAATGATAATCCGCCCCGCCGTTGTGCTTGGTTTCCTGATGGAAATTACGATCTTCAATGTCGAACCTCACGGTCAGGCGCACGTCGGCTTCGACGGGCAATTGTTTGCCGCAGGCGCGTTCGGCCGTCGGTCGGGCAAAATGAAACACCGTTGTATTTTTCCCTTCGGGCATTTCGGCGCGCAACTCGATTTCGACCGTCTGCCCGTCGCCGGCATTGGCGACAAACTGCCAGACGGCGGGCGGACCGGCGGCAAACGACGCGAGATTTTCCACGTTGAGCGGTGAAAGAAAACCGTTGGCATTGACCCAGGCCCGGAGGCGTTTGACAAAGACATGACGATCCACCGGGACGCTGGAGTTCAGGTTTGCACCGAGCACGCAATCGTATTTGGAATTCACGCGGCCCAGGTCCACGCAGAGCCGCGCCATGCCGCCGATGCCGTTGGTCAATAGGACGAGATCGTCGGAATGTGGATTGCGGAATGCGGATTGCGGAGTGGCCGGCAAAAAGCGGATTGCAGCGGAGACACGCGGCGAAGCCGTCGCGTAGCGTTCCAAGATCAAATTGGCGTCAACAGAACGTGCTGCCGGCATCTTGCCGGCAGAAGCTGTTTGATCTTCCGGCAGGATGCCGGCAGCACGCTGCGGCTCAAAACAGGCGATCTGACCATCACCAACGGCGATGGATTGGACATGAATCGCGCGTCCGTTTTCATTCTGCATTCTGCATTCTGCGTTTTGCATTTGCAATGTGGCCCGGAAGGGGGCGCTGTCCTGGATGAGCAGCCAATGGCCGGGCGGAACCGGCGTCACGCGGCGGCGGTCGAGCAAGGTCCAAATGATGACGCGCGGGAATATTTTTTGTTGTTCCGCGTCACGCAACAGTTCGACCAGGGAAGATTTTGGGCCGCGCGCGGCAAATTCACTGGTGGCGGCAAGAAAATTGGCCGGCGAACGCCCGACTTGTCCGGCGAGCCAGCGCCAGTCGAGGCCGTCAATCGTTTCGACCGGCACGATTTTACCCAGGGCTTCGAGCGCCCAGGCGGCTTGCGCGCGGGCGCGACGGTAAGCGTCGCCGCTTAAACCTTGCGGCGCTGCGGTGGGTGCGAGGCAAAGGCACGCGCCGGGGGCGAGCGTGAAGGTGATTTTGTCTTTTGTGACGCCGGTTTTTGGCGGTGGCTGGCCGAGCAATTCAAAGTAGTGCGGGCTTCCAGCCTGTGTTTTTGCAGGCGAGACGCCTGCGCTACTTTTGGCGTCGAGTGTGAAAAGGTTTTCTTTTTCAACGTCTGTGTTGGCCAGAACCAGGACCGAATCTTTGCCTTCGGCGGATTCGCGCAGCAGCGCATAAACCGGCGAGTCGGACGTGCTGAGTCGTGTGAGTTTTGCGCCGTCGAAAAAACACGGGTGGTCGGCGAGCAGGCGGTTGAGTTGCGCGAGTTCGGAAACGATGTTGTCAGGGTTGTCCCACGCGAGGCCGGCACAGCCGTGGACATTGATTCTTTCGGTGGCGAGCCATTCGACACCCCCGGTGAAACCAAAACCGCCGCGCGGACTGGTCAGTGCGCAAAGACGGTTTCGCAACAGCGACCACGCACGCCCGCGGGCGGCCAGGCGGTCGTTATCGTGGGTCTCGCTGTAATGAACATAGGTGCCGACGCGCGAACTCTGGCGATTGGCGTAGTCGAGGTAGTCGGCGATCTGGCGGCCGGAATAATTTTGGAAAAGTTCGGAGTAAGCCCATTGCATTCCGCCGTCGGTGAGCAAATTTTCGGTGGCTTCCCACGAGCCGCCGAGGCCTTCGAGCAGGAAAATGGTTTCGGGAAATTCGTCCTGCACGCGGGCGATGATGTATTGCCAGGCGGGCACGGGAATTTTGTAGCCGGCGTCACAACGAAAACCATCCACGCCGCGCCGGCACCAGATTAAAAGCGCGTCGGCGATTTTGTCCCACAACGCGACATCATCCTGTTTCAATTCAACGAGATCTTCCCAGATTGTGCCCCACGCGCCGGGGCTGGCGAATGTGCCGTCGGGGTTTCGCAGAAAAAATTCGGGATGATTTTCCTGCAAGGCCGCGCCCCAGCCGGTGTGGTTGATGACAATGTCGAGGAACACCCGTGCACCGAGCGAGTGCGCGGCGTGGGTGAATTCGCAAAATTGATCCACCCCGGTGGTGCGTTTGTCGAATTCGACGAGTGCCGGATCAATCGCGGTCAGGTCCAGCGCGGCATACGGGCTGCCAAAACGCCCAAAGCGCGCGAAAGTTGCGGGCGTGGGATGAATCGGCAGCAAATGAATGATGCGGCAACCAAGCATTTGGACGATGTGCGGCAACTGGCGGGCCAGATTGCGGAGCCTGCCGGAGGGTGGAATGACGGTGAAGTTTTTTTCATCGAGCTGCTGGAGTTGAACTTCGAGTTTTTTGCCGCGCGGGAATGACAAATTTTTCGTCGCACCAAAAAGCCGGGTGAAGGCACAATAAATTGTATTGGCGGTGCGGGCAAAATTGGGATGAACACTGATGCCGACGTCCTGGCCATCGGGCCAATGCTGCCAGCCTTTCGGGTCGAGCAGATACGCCTTGGCTTTGAAGAAGCCGGCTTCAGCGAGCGGCAATTCGATCTGCCAGGCATCGCCGTTTTGTTGCATCGGCACGTCGCGCCAGGATTCGCCGGCGTGAACCGGGCCGCCGGCGTGCGCGGCGATGATTTCGCGCCGGAGCGCTGCGGCGCGGCCGAGATTGGTGCGGAGCAAGGCGCGCCAGCCGTTGCGCCCGCTGCCGTCGTGGAGCGTGAAACGGATGCGGTCGCCGACGAAACGCACGAGGCGTTCGCCGGTCGCGGGTTCCATGATGGGAACGGGTTGCGGCATTTTTCGGTTCCGGAGGTTTGCCGGATGACGTTACGATTCCGCAGATGGTGGCGGAAAGCAATGCCGCAAGTGTATCTGGTGGTTTAAGAGGAGGTTGCGTTGTTGCTTTTGAATGCCTAAAGTGGCGCGAGGATTGCTGATTAAGGCTGGCAAACAATTAAATCATGGAGACGGTGGCATTAAATCCCAGCGAAGAAGCTCAATTGCAACAGACGATTGAGATGTTCGAAGTCATTACCCAATCGCAGCCTAACGATTGCCAGTCACTGGAAATTCTCAAGGAAGCCTATACCAAGATGGGTCGCGAACAGGATGTCATCAACACCTCCAAGCGCATCGCGCAAGCTTACATGCAGTCGGGGCAGCTTTCATCGGCGATTTTGGAATACGAGACAGTTTTACAACGGCGTCCGGATGATGCTGACGTGCAGGGGGCGCTCAAGCAAATTGAGGCCACGGCGAACAATGTGGCGGTGCAATCCGCCGGCGTGGAATCGGCGGCGTCGGTGTCGGGGTCTCAGTCCGACACGGCGGGATTTCGCAAAAAGGCGCACACGGTGACAACGGAAATTGACGATGGCCGCAAGACGATGCGCAAAATATTCGTCGAGAGCAAAATCATCGCCGCGGGTGATTTTGATTTGTGCTGGCGCACGGTGGACTTGACCGCGGCGGCATCGGATGTGGTCGAACCGTTCATCCACGCCCTCGCGGAGAAAAAGATTTTTACCGTGGAAAAATCCCTCAAGTTGCTGGCCGACAGGTCGCGCACGGCGTTTTTGCCGCTGGAAAAGTACGATGTGGACATTGACTTGACGCGAGGCTTTCCGGCGGAAGTTTGCCGCCGCTGGTGCGTGCTGCCGTTCGACCGGATGAGCAAATCCATTTTGGTGGCAACCGCCAATCCGTTTAATCAGCAGGCAGTGAAGGATCTGGCTGAAGCCACCACGCACCGGCTGCTGTGGTATTTGGCGCCGCCCGCCGACCTGATCTCCAACCTCCGCATCGCGTTCCGCTAAAGCCATGGCCAAAGTCAAATCATTCGGAGAACGCATCGCTGACGCACTCGTCGAGGACGGCTTGTTGTCGGCGGGGCAGATCGAGGAACTGCTTGAACAGCAAAAAAAGGAGGGGGCACGCCTCATCAAACTCATTGTCGACAAATCCTACGTCAGCGAGCAGGACCTGGCTGTTTCCATGGGGCGCGTGCTGAATGTACCGCCCATCAATCTTGCGCGGGTGAGTATTCCGCCGGAAGTCGTCGAATTGCTGCCGCGCGACGCGGCGCACAATTACAAAGTCGTTCCCGTTTCACGGTTGGAAAACAGGCTGTTCCTCGCGATGGCCGACCCGCTGAACGTCCTGGCAATTGATGACGTCAAGCGCATCACCAGGCTCGAAATATCTCCGCTTATCGCGTCTGAAAAAGCCATCGTTGACAAGTTGAATGCCTTCGATGCCGCCAAGAGCGGTTCGATGGAAGATATCATTCAGGACGCTCAAAAGCAGAAGGAAGCCGACGCGGAAGCCGATTCTATCGAAGCTCTCAAGGAAGGGATGGAAGAGGTCAACCTTGACCAGCTCGCCGCTTCCAGCGGAGAAGCGCCGGTCATCAAACTCGCCAATCTCATCATCATCCAGGCCATCAAGGACCGCGCCAGCGATATTCACCTGGAGCCTTTTGAGAAAAGCATGCGCCTGCGTTACCGGGTGGACGGCGTGCTCATGGACGCAACGCCGCCGCCCAAGCAAATGCAACTGGCACTGGCCTCGCGCTTCAAAATCATGAGCAGCCTGGACATTGCCGAACGCCGCCTGCCGCAGGACGGTCGCATGCGCGTGCGCGTCAGCGGCAAGGACTTTGACCTGCGCGTGTCCGTGATGCCCACCGTTCACGGTGAGAAAGTCGTCCTGCGCGTTCTCGACAAGACAAATCTGTCCGCGAGCATAGACAAGCTCGGTTTGGATCCCGACACCTTCAAGCAAGTCAAGGCCGCCATTGACGCGCCACACGGATTGATTCTCGTCACCGGCCCGACGGGTTCGGGCAAAACCACGACCCTTTACTCCGCGCTCAACGAACTGAACAACCCCATTTACAACATCATCACCGTCGAAGACCCGGTGGAATTCCAGGTTCCGGGCATCAACCAGGTGCCGACCAAAAAGGAAATTGGCCTCACTTTTGCCAACGCCCTGCGTTCCATTCTGCGCCAGGACCCGGACATCATCATGATCGGTGAAATTCGCGACACCGAGACCGCCGAAATCGCCATCGAAGCCGCGCTCACCGGACACCAGGTCTTGAGCACCATGCACTGCAACGACGCTCCCGGCGCCATCGCGCGACTCGATGACATGGGCATTGCGCCGTTTTTGATTTCCTCGTCCGTCATTCTTTCCTGCGCGCAACGCCTCATGCGCCGCATTTGTTCGCATTGCCGCGAACCGGTGACTTATCCGCCCAAAATGTTTGAAGACCTCGGGATTGACCCCGCCATTTTCAGCGGGGTGCAACTTTACCGCGGTCGCGGCTGCGAACGTTGCAAAAATTCCGGTTACGCCGGCCGCATGGCCATCATTGAAGCCATGACCATCACCGACCAAATCCGCAAACTCATCATTGCCCGCGCCAACACGCGCGAGCTGGGCAAAGTGGCCATCAGCCAGGGAATGCGCACGCTCCGCATGGTCGGACTCGACCGCTCGCGCGAGGGCGTCTCGACACTGGAACAAGTGCTCCTGATCACCTCGGCGCATTGATCCTCGACCCCGGGTGTCGGGGTCAAAATTTCCGTTGCGGAACAGCGAATGGCTGCGGTGTGGGCGACAACCAAGGCGGCGGCTGCGACGCCCAAGCGGCGGCCGAGGGAGGCGACGTTAAACTTAGACTCCAGATACTGGGTAACTTCGGCATCTCGGCGGGTTTGCCAATCCCACTATTCAATGGAGTGAATGACGCGCCGACCGGAGTCAATGCCGACTGGCCAAGGCCGGAACTCAGCGCCGTTTGCGGCAGGGAGATTTTTATGCCGCTTAATGAAGGGGTTGTGGATGACGAACCGGGCATAAGCAATTGTCTGAACCGTTCCATGTCCGTCTGTTGCGCCAAGATGACAGCCGGCGAGGGCGAGGGCGGCGGCGGCGGTGAGCCGAACATTTTTGACCAGTTGTTGTTTTCATTTTGCCCGGCAAATGTTTGATTGTCCGGCGCGGGATTGAGCAGCGGGCTGGCCAGGTTGTCTGGACTTCCCAATCCACCGGGGATGGAGTTCAACGGGTCGGGCTGGTTATCGGAAAAATTCCAGGTTGGAAACGCATTGGTGTTGGCGTTGACCGGCGGCGTTTGATTCTGCCTTTCGGTGTAGCGTTCCAGCGCCGTTAAATTTTTGGGCCGGCCGGCAGCGTCACGTTCCTGGATTCCCAGGATCTTTTCCGGCGTGGTCGCGCCGAGGATTTCCGCGGGCGTCAACAGCATCCAATTCTTGCGCTTGTCCAGCAGGTCCTGCATCCGCAACACCCCGGCAGGTGAAACCACCGGCACGTCCACCGGCAACGGTGTGTCAACGTCCGGACCGCTGAAGCTGAACGATGGCGGAGCTTGCAAAGTGTTGCCCAAATCCAGCGATTCCGGCGGTTTGGGCGAAAGCGACGGCAGGTTGGAGAAAACAGTGTCGTTCGCTGGCGAGGAAAACAAAATGGATTGTCCCGGGCGAAATGCCGCGCGCTGGGCTTGGACGGAAAATACCGCAACCGACACGGCGGCGGCCAAAGGCAACACGCGTTTCAAATATGCAAAGTTAAAACCCATCTCAAACTATCAGGCTAATCGATTGGACACCCCGCGTCAAAAATGAATTCAAAACCTGTGCCTTCTTTTGAATTAAATGACGATTTGGACGGTTAAAACCCGCTTCGGCCACAGTCCCGGCTTTCGACATTCGACCGCTTTACTGCCGTTCGTATTCGCCCTTGCTGACCTTTTTAAGCACGGTGAAACCGGCCTTTTTCGCGTCGGAGATGGACAACGGCTTGAGCTTGTGCGGCGAATTGAAGGTGGAAATGATTTTGCGCACCGGCTTTTTGCACGCCGGACAATGCGTGAGCGGCTTGGCCGAAAGCGGCCGGCGCAACGTGAATTTCCCGCCGCATACCTTGCAGTCGCCTTCGCACAACTCGTATTCGTAAAGAGGCATGGTCCAATGTCAAATTCCAAACGCCAAATGTCGAATTGGCAGACCGGTTCGTCAATCAAACAAATTGTCCAATCGGGGGTGAAGCTTTAATGACGACGGGTCCCGGCATTCCGCCATTCTCCGAGTTTGGTCCGGGCATTTCGTGCCTGTTCCGGGGTAAAGCCGGGACTGGTTTCAATCTGGCGCACGATTTTCTCGGCCCGATGAACATCACCACAACGTTGAGCGTAAACCTCGGCCAGTTTGAGCCTCAAATCCAAATCCCGGGGCTGTTCCCCGATTTTCTGTTCCAGAATTTCAATGACGGTGCCGAGATAGCCCTGGGCCAGGAGTTCATCAATGGATTCCGGCGGGGCGTCAACCTTTTCCGGCTTGGGTTTCGCCTGGCTCCATTCGCCGATCGAACGACGGGCAAATTCGACATGGGCGGGTGAAACATGAGGTTGCTTTTCAAGCGCCTGAAGGATTTTCACGGCTTGGTGCGGGTGGTGCAGATCCTGTGCGTAAATCCGCATGAGCATCATGGCCGCATCCACATTGCACGGATCTTCGGCCAGCAACAGCTTTAAAATGGATTCCGCTTCCTGGAACCGTCCCTGCGTGCGCAGGTGATAGGCTTCGGTCAAAGGCTTGGGTTTCTGGACACTTTCTTGTTTGATGCCAAGGTGTTCCAACATGGTTTCCAAGGCAAGCACGCTGACATCTCCGGATTCCTTGAGCATCTGGCATAATTGAACGGCCTCCTCCCGCCGGCCGTTTTTAACCAGGCTGGCAATCATGTCCAGATCGCGCAGGTTCTGATTGGGATCAAATTCCCGTTTATCTTCGGGATCAACCAGATGATGAAACCACCGCGCGAACAATTCAGCAATACAACCGGCCCAGGCCAGGGCAAACATCCCTCCAATCAAGAGCAACAGCGGCACAGCCGTGACCGCCCCCGGCAGCCCCAATAACATTCCCAACAGAAACAAGGTTATGCCACAGCGCGCGGCCCGGCGGATGTAGTCCTGCCTTTTATTCCCGCCCGTCACTTTTGAGTCAAACCCGCTCAACCACCAGAAGGCCAGGCCGGCGAACGCCAATACGGCAAGATTGGTAATCATGACGGAACCGATGAAGCAACGCGCGACGGACGGTGCACGGTGAACTTCCCGCCACAGACCTTGCACTCGCCCTCACACAACTCGTATTCGTAAAGGGGCATGAAATGAATTTCAGAGTTCTGGAATTTCTTGAACAGATTTAGGTGTAACATGATTCGTCCCGGAAAATTCTTCGGCCCGTTTTTTGCCCGCCGAAATTTGATCAGATGTAAAATCTGTTCCATTTATTTTCCAGACTTCGGGGTGATTTCCCCGATTGGCCAGGATATACCATTTACAAGCTTCAGTTGGATCTTTTGCCACTCCCACACCGTTTCGATATGCGACCATCAAAGACATCTGTCCGGGTGGACAGCCTTGGTTCGCTGCTTTGCGATACCATTCTACACCATGCATGAAATTTCGGTTGGTAAGCTGTTCTTGTGTGAGAACAGTGTCCGGTTTGATCCGGTCTGGAATTCCAATTTCAGCGAATCCAGCCCGCGAATAATAATTGCCAAGCGCAAGTTGTGCGTTAGCCACCCCGTTGCTCCCGGCTTGTTGAAACCATGAAAAAGCTTCAGCTGAATTTGTCGGCGTTCCTCTGCCATCTCGAAAACAGAGTGCCAAATAGTATTGTGACGGAGGCCAACCCTGGACGGCGGCTGATTTGAACCAATAGAAAGCCTGTGCGTAATCTTGTGGCAAGCCTCCATCGTTGGAAGAATAAAGTATCCCAAGAATTTCTTGAGCCCGCGCCAGCCCGGAATCCGCAGCCAGGCGACACAGCTTGACTCCTTCTTGCTTGTCTTTGGGAACCCCGTCGCCACTTCCATAAGCAATACCTAAACTAAGTTCCGCTGGAGGAAATTTCTGTGCCGCTGCTTTTTGCCACCATTTTACGGCTTCTGTTGAATCTTTCAGAACCCCGTTGCCGTTATGAAAGCGACCGCCCAATTCATATTGTGCTTGTGGACTGCCTTTGTCGGCTGCGGTTTTTAATTCCGCAACCGTCATTTGCGTCACGTTTTTGGTGACTTGAGCTTTGGACTGTTCGCACCCAAAGCAAAACAACGCCGACAACCCCCCAAAGAGAATCCATTTGTTGACAGGCTTCGCCATCGTTTTATTTCTTCAAAAACGCGCTGAACAAATCTATCGGCAGCGGCAGGAACGTGGTCGTGTTGTGTTCGCTGGCCATTTCGCGCATGGTCTGGAGATAGCGCAGTTGCAGCGCAATCGGCTCCTTGCTGATCATCGCGGCAGCTTGGACCATTTTCTCGGCGGCTTGGAATTCACCTTCCGCGTTCACAACTTTCGCGCGGCGTTCGCGTTCGGCCTCGGCCTGCTTGGCCATCGCGCGTTTCATGCTGTCCGGCAACGCCACGTCCTTGATTTCAACGGCGGTGACCTTGATGCCCCACGGCTCGGTCTGGCGGTCAATGATTTCCTGCAACTTCTGGTTGATCACGTCACGCTGCGAGAGCAGGTCGTCCAGCGAGGCCTGGCCCAGCACGCTGCGCAGCGTCGTTTGTGCGATGAGCGAAGTCGCTTTCCAGAAATTTTCCACCTTCACCACGGCGTCCATCGGATTGATGACGCGGAAATAAACCACCGCATCCACCGTGGCCGGCACGTTGTCGCGGGTCATGATTTCCTGCTTGGAAACGTCAATGGTCACGACGCGCAAATCCATCCGCACCATTTTGTCCACGACCGGAATCAGGAAAATCAGCCCTGGCCCCTTGGCGCCAATCAGTTTGCCGAGCCGGAAGATGACGCCGCGTTCGTATTCGCGCAGGATGCGCAGCGCTTGTGGCAGCACGATGACTGCCAGCACCACGACAATGATTACGAATGGGGCAGATGCGCCAAACAATTTCATGAGTCCGCCAATGAGTTCGTTCATAATTTTCTCCGTTAGGGTTGTTTAGGTTTCACTTTCAACGTCAATCCTTCGATGCCGGTAACTTCGACGGGTTGTCCGGCTTCGACCGGGGTTTTGCTCACGGCATTCCAGTTTTCGCCCTCGATAAACACCCTGCCGCCCTGCGCGTCAATGCGCGAAAGCGCATTGACCGTCCGGCCGAACATCGTTTCCTTGCCAGCTTGGACTGGTTTGAACTGGGCGCGAATACCCTTGCCGACGACGAACACAAAAAACGCCGCCGTGACGAGCGTCGCCGGAATAATCCAGGACAGTGGCAAGCCAAAGCCTGGCCCGATGTGGCTGAACAGCATCATCGCGCCGAGGAAAAAGGCCACAATGCCGCCCGCGGTCAACACGCCGTGCGTCGGCGAAAAAACGTCCACAATGAACAAAGCAATCGCCAGCCCGATCAATACCAACCCGGTGACGTTGACCGGCAGGATGGACGACATGTAAAGCACAAGGATCAGCGCAATCGCCCCCACAATGCCCGGCAGGATCGCCCCGGGACTGCTTAACTCGCCGATAATCCCGTAAATCACCAGCAACATCAGGATGAACATGACTTCCGGCCGCAGGAACAGTTGGGAAAATCGCTCCCAAGGGTTCATGGGGATTTCAACGACCGGGGCATTCGCGGTGTGGAGCGATTTGTCGCCGATTTCGCGTCCGTCGAGTTGTTTGAGCAAATCCGGCATGTCATCCGCGATGAGATCAATGACGCCGATATCCAGCGCTTTCTCCGCAGTCGTCGCCTTGCTTTCAGTGACGGCGGATTTGGCCCATTCGACGTTGCGGTGCCGTTTGTCCGCGATGGTTTCGATGAAGCTGGAGGCGTAGTTTTCCAGTTTTTGTTTCATCACGTCGTCAGTCTTTTCCACGCTGCCAGTGGTGTCGATCTCGACCGGATGGGCCGCGCCGATGCTGGTGTTGGGTGCCATCGCGGCCACATCGGCGGCCAGAGTGATGAAAACACCCGCGCTCCCCGCGCTCGCGCCGGACGGCGCGACATAGACCACGGTCGGCACTTTCGAGGCGTAAAAGGTCTGGACGATTTGTTTGGTGGATTCGAGCAGGCCGCCGGGGGTGTCGAGTTGAATGATGAGGCACTCGTCGTTCTGCACCGCGGCTTCGTTGATGGCGCGGGCGATATAGCTCCCCGTGGCCGGACCGATGGCGCCGTCAATTTTGATCAGCCCCACCTGTGCGGCTGGAATTGTCGCCGCGCCCAGAAGCAGTCCTGCCATTGCGATGAATTGCCAACGCTTCATAACTTTCCCAGTCAAATTCCACATTAACAAAAAGCACGGCCACAGCAAACAATTTCGCCCGCTACACTTAACGCCCAAAACCTTCCGCCATCGCCACGGCCTTGAGCATGGCCTTGGATTTGTTGACGGTTTCCTGAAATTCGCCCTCGGGCGTCGAATCGTTGACCCAGCCGCCCCCGGCCTGCACGTAAGCCTTGCCGCCCTTGAGCAGCGCGGTGCGGATGGTGATGCAGGTGTCGAGATTGCCGTTGAACGAAAAATAACCGACGCAGCCGCCATACGGTCCGCGGGTGGTCTGTTCGAGCTCGGAAATAATCTGCATCGCGCGGATTTTCGGGGCGCCGCTGACCGTGCCCGCCGGAAACGTCGCGCGCATCAAATCGTAAAGCGTCTTGTCGGCGGACAATTTCCCTTCCACTTCCGACACGATGTGCATGACGTGGCTGTAACGCTCGATGACCATCAAGTCCTTCACCTGCACGCTGCCGAAATCGCACACGCGCCCGATATCGTTGCGCGCCAGATCCACGAGCATCACGTGCTCGGCGCGTTCCTTCGGGTCGGCCAGCAATTCCTTTTCCAGCACCGCGTCTTCCTCCGGTGTTTTGCCGCGCCGCCGCGTGCCGGCAATGGGGCGGATTTCCACCCGGCCATCCTCGCAACGCACATGAATTTCCGGCGAGGCGCCCACGAGCGAGAAACCGTCCAATTCCAGCAAAAACATGTAGGGCGACGGGTTCACCGAGCGCACGGCGCGATAAACGTCAATCGGCGACGCCTTCACCGGCGTGGAAAACCGTTGTGAACCGACGACCTGGATGATGTCGCCCGCCGTGATGTATTCCTTGGCCTTGAGCACGTTCGCAAAAAACTTGTCCCTTGCGACATTGGACTCAAACGGAACCGAAGGCACTTCGTCCGGCAAACTGACCGGGTGATGTTCACTCGGCTGTTCGAGCAACGATACCAGCCGCTCGATTTCGCCAATGGCATCTTCATAAACCTCGGCCAGACCCGCCGCACCATCGAGAAATGCGTTGACCAGGACGGTGATGGTCTGTGCCACCCGGTCAAAAATCAGCAATTGGTCGGCGATGAGAAAAACCATGGTGGGCGTTTGCAATTCGTCCTTGGGCGGGCGCGGCACGACGGGTTCAACGTCGTGAATGAATTCGTAGCCGATGAAACCGATGGCGCCGCCGGTGAAACGCGGCAAACCCGGCAGCAAGACCGCGCGATATTTTTTCATCACGCGCTCGACGACCGCCAGACCGTCCGCAACCGGGCAGGGCGCGCAGTCTCCTGCGCGCCGTGGTTCGTCAACCTGTGAGGCGGCGCGCAGAGGACTGCCCACCCGGCCTTTGATTTCAAAAGTTTCGATGATCTTTCCGTTTTCGATGACTTCGATGCGATTGCCGTTTTGCTTGATGACCGCGCGCGGATTGCAACCAACGAACGAATAGCGCCCGAGATGTTCGCCACCTTCGACCGATTCGAACAAAAACGATTCGCCCGCGCCGCGGATTTTTCGGTAGGCTGAAAGCGGCGTTTCAATGTCGGCCAGCAGGCGGCGCGTGACGGGAATCACGTTGCCCTGCGCGGCCAGTTTCAAAAATTCATCCAGTGTCGGTGAGTGCATGGGCTAAATGATTTTGTCCGGCGAGCGGCTTTCCGCGCGCGCCCAGATTCCCATCATTTCTGATTTCGTCACGCCATGGCCGTCCGCCAGGGGGTCTGGCCGCGTCTTGAGTTTTCTGGCCGTGCGGTGGATGCGCCAGATGGCCAGCAGCGTGTAAAATGCCACGGCCAGGGCATAGGCCACCATGCCCATGCCGATGGCGAACGGGACCAGCCGCTCGTTGCTGAAATAAATCAGGGCCGCGCCAATGGCGGCGGTCAGCAGTGTGTTGCCCGCGAGGCAAAACACGTAAAGCGAGACGCGCGTTTCCTGCACGCGCTCGACGTGCCACTGGCGGTAAATTTCCTCGCCGAGCGAATGCATGAGCCACGCGGACTGAAAATTGCGCGCCGCCACGAGCACGCTCGCGGTGGCGACGACGACGGCCGACAGCGGCCAGGCCGCCAGCGCCACGCACAGCACAACGTTGAGCGCCAAACCCCATTTCCAGCCGAGTTTTTTCGCGAGGGGATTGCCTTCCAGCACGAGGTTCGGCGTTGCGATCCATGTGCTGAGAAAATCCATGCCCCGCGAAAAGGCCAGCAGCGCCAGCATCAAAAAATAATCCCGGCTGCCAAATGGAACCGTGTTATCCATAAATAAATGACTAATGACCAAGCTCTAATGACTAAAGAATAACAAAGTCCAAATAACAAATCGGCATCCTCTGCGCGTGTGGAGAATTCGTATATTTGTCATTGGACATTCTTTCGTCATTCGGATTTAGGACTTAGTCATTTTTTCTTGTAAATCTGTTCCGGCGTTTCGAGTTGCGGCTCGGTGACTTTGAACGATTGGCGGTCCTTTTCCACCGAGCGGAAAAAGCACGACTGGTAGCCTTCGTGACAGGCCGCGCCGATTTGGTCCACCTGGATCAACAGCGTGTCGCCGTCGCAATCGAACGCGATGTCCTTGACCGTTTGCGTGTGGCCGCTCTCCTCGCCTTTCATCCAGAATTTCCGGCGCGAACGGCTCCAGAAATGCGTCTTGCCGGTTTCAATGGTTTTTTCGAGCGAGGCGCGGTTCATCCACGCCAGCATTACGACGCGACCGGTTTTTTGTTCCTGAACAATGGCCGGAATCAGGCCGTTCGAATCAAATTTTAATTTGTCGTAAAAACTCATGCGACAGTCATTTTAGCACAAAACCGCCGGGACAAAAGTTGAATTTGCAGAACTTTTCAAGGAAACGGCAGCGGGGACGCAGGGGGAGGAACGGGCGGAATATTGGTCAAGACCGGAGCCATTGCCGGGACAAAAGGCGGCGGATTGGTGAGCGCCGGCACTCCGTTTGAAAGCACGAGCAACGAAGGGGTTGGAGCCAGATTGGTTTTGCTGGCGACGGTCGCGGCATTGGTTGGCGCAACGACTTTATTGGTCAGAAAACCCGGGGCATTCGTCGAAATGCCGGCGGTGCCGGGGTTGGTCGCGGTGTTTTCGCGTTCGGCGAGGTTGCGTTCGAGCCGGTGCTTGACGTCGGAGAACGCTGCATTGGTCACGTCGTTCAGATGCGTGCGGGCTTCGGCAAAACGACCGGCGGCTGTTTTGATTCGCGCCAGATGGAGGTAAACGCCTTCGCGCTCGTTGTCGTCGTGGGCGATTTGGAGCGCATTCGTCCAGGCCCCGAGCGCGTCATTGGTGCGGAGCGGGCGGATGCCGTAATAAGTCTGCGCGTAATCGGTCGCCAGCGGGAAATTTTGCGGATCCAATTGTATGGCCTTGCAATACAGCGCGAGTGCCTTGTCGAAAACCTGCTCCTCGGTGATGCCGTAAAACGCCCTCGCGTCCTTGCGGAAAAGATAAACCATTGCCGCGAGATTTTGGTAATACACCGGCTCCGCTGGATTCAAGTCGATGGCTTTGGCGTAATCCACGAAGGCGTTGGTGAGCGGGCCATGTTCGCCGTAATAGTTGGCGAGCTGGTTCCACGCCGCCGGATTTTTCGGGTCGAGCTGCGCGGCTTTCCCGTATTGCGCCCCCGCCGCTTCTTCTTCGCCGATGTCGTTTAGAAAGCTGCCATAGGCCAGATGCCCGCGCGCGAAATCCGGATAACGCCGCAGAAAATCCTCGTAGTCTTTGCGCACCGGCTCAAGGCGCGCACGGATGCGCCGGTTCAATGCCTCCTTCGATTCGCCCGCGCCCTGTGCGGCAAAGGCATTGTTGCCTTGAATCCATTTATCCACCTCGGTCACCGCCGCGTCGTCCTCGGCCATCAACTGCGCCAGTTCCTTCTCCGCCGGGTCGTTGGGATTCACAATTGTGACCGAGACGCCGGCGTTCTGCTGAATCAAATTACTGACGGCCAGCGGTTGATTCGTGGTGATCAACGCGCCAACCAGACCGATGAGAAGTTCGTTCACGCGAACAAGGTATCAGTTTGGAAGAATGAGTCGAGGTGCAAGCAAGTGGCGCCTGGCTTGAACCATGGCGTCGTCTGTCTCAGGCGGAAATGCGCCGAGGACAGCGCACGCTACAGTTCATTTCGCAAGCGGTTTGCGAAAATGGCCGGCACTTCCTTCCGCTGCGCTCAGACATGCTTCACAGGCCTTCGTGTAATGCTTCCACTGCTTCCGTTCTTCGATATCAGCGCGGCGGCAACTGAAATTAAACCCCACCTTTGCGCGCCAATGAATCTTTCAACAGCGCGCTGCGAAAATCTGATTCTCAATCTTATATCAGACGAAGGCGATGACGCTCACGCCACTTGCCGCATCATGTTTTCGCTGCCGTAAGGATTCTGCGTGCGAAGAGTGCATTCGGGGTCGTCGCGCCATTCGCCGTCCACGAGAAAACGGTAGTGGTGCGTGCCCGGTCCCAATTCCACCGTTGTCCGCCACAGGCCGTCCGCGCCTTTTTGCAAATTGATGGGACGCTCCTGCCAATGCGTAAAATCACCCACCAACTGCACGCTCGCCGCGCCGGGTGCGGCAAACGCGAAGAGTTGTTTTTGACCACGACCGCCGTTCTTTGAGTTTGTTTTCTTTGCCATAACTTTTTTCCTTTCCAAGGGCCGCAAAGCTCCAAGCCCCGATGCAATCTTAGTCCGAAGCCGCGACAACGCAAACGTCAAACAAATTTTATTCGTTGATGCCCCAATGACGTGGCGGGCGCGACGACTCTGCGAACAATTCAGACGTTGGCACAACAGGTTGAGGTGGCTGTTTCTGCTGCCACAACCCATGGACAAAAGCCATCGAATCCCCGTCATCCCGCAAAATGCGGCTGCCTAGAAAAGGCAGACCGTGCCTTTCCGCGAACTCTTTCAGTTCGCGCCAAAGCGGCGTTGACGCGGCGTTTTCCTCGGGGCAAAACACGATCATGGCGGTGTCCTCGGTTTGCCGTTTCATCGCCCAATTCTCCAGCCAGCCCATCAATTCATCCGGCGGCGAATGGGTCTTGAGCAAGGCAACCACAATCAAGTCCGCGTCGGCGGTTTCGCCGAGGGCGGCGTTGGCCAGGGATGATGGTTTCAGCACGTCGAGCCTCCACGGCCTGACATCCCACTTCATGGCTTCGTCCGCGCGAATCGCCACGCGCTCCAACAGCGCGGCGGCTCGCGCGGCAAAATCGAAGTCATCGTAAATGATCGCTGCTTTCAGCGTCATTTCAAACAAACGTTTTTCATGCGTTGCGATGGCATTCATACGATTTTGCCTTTCTCCTTTCGATTACTGACACTGACACGAAGAACGCGGAATCAGTTCAAGAAAGTGAACAACTTTTTTTGGGAAATTTTTTTGGCCTGGATGGAAGCGCCAACGCATGCCATCCGCCCCAAAACGGGACAGATTTCAATCCGGGGTGGGAACTACTGCGCCTTGGGCTTCACCAGAACGTGCGGATAAATCTTGATGACGTAATAAACGGCCTGGTTGGTGCCCGGGTTCCGCAGGCCGTGTATTTCGTTCGATGCTTGGAAGATGATTCCGCCCGCCTCCACGCGGTTGGTCTGGCCGTTTTGCATCGCCTCCAGAACGCCTTCCTTGACGATGACCACTTCCTCCTCCGGGTGTTGGTGCGCCGGGTGCGGCGCTTCGCCCGGATTGAGCGTGGTGACGTGACACTCCAGCCGGTCGAGCGTGGCGGTGCGCGCGTCGAAGCATTCCCGCCGCGAGCCGGTCTTGGTCGGCTCGGCCTTGAAACCGGCCCAACTGAAAACCGATGCGTGCATCAACGGTTGGGCGGACGATTGGGCCCACGCCACAACCGCAGCCGTGGCGACCAGGACAGCGGCGGCCACGATAAGATTTCTTCGGGTAAGCATGCCCGCATTTCCGCCGCAAAACGCCGGCAAGTCAAGCGCGCAGATGGCGACGGCGGGCCGGGGCGCAAAAAATGTGTTTGACAAATTCTCCATTTGAATACAAATTGTATTCGTGCGCATCATCAAAGAGGTGTTTCTGATGGAAATGGGGCGGAAACATCCCAAAGCCGCCAGTCATTTGGAAACGTGGCGCAAGACAGTCAAGGCGGCGGCCTGGCGAAATCTGGTGGATGTGCGGCGGACTTATCCCGGCACCGATTCGGTGAAAGTCCGAAGCGGGCGGCAGGTGCTGGTGTTTAACGTGCGGCGCAATGACTACCGGCTGATTATCGCGGCGCATTTCAACCGCCAGATTATTTATACTTTGCGCTTTTTGACGCACGCTGAATACAGCAAAGACCGATGGAAAGACACGTTATGAAAACAACGCGCTCGAAAATTCAATTCGCCTGCCTGCCCGAAGATTACCATGGGCTGTGCCGCCTTCACATTCCGCGCCCCATCCGCGACAAAGTGGATTTTGAGAACGTGGCCGAAATCACGGACGCGCTGGCCGGGCACAAACTCACGCCCGACCAGGAAGATTACTTCGACCTGCTTTGCCGCTTGATTGAAGACTACGAAAACGAACACGCGCGACTGGCTGCGCCCAAAGTGAGCGGGCTGGACGCCTTGCGCCATTTGCTGGAAGCGCACGAAATGAACGCGGCGGATTTGTCGCGTTTGCTGGGCGCGCACCGCACGCTTGGCGCGATGATTCTGCGCGGCGATCGGCAACTGACTTTGTCCCATGTCCGCAAACTCTCCGAACATTTCGGCGTGCCGGCGGATTTGTTTCTGCCCGATTGAATGGACACGCGGCAAATCGAGGAGCGGCAGGATTGTATGGCTGCTCAACTCAATATCCCCTTAGACTTTCCCCGCAGCCTCACCACGGATTTCCTCACCGTCTCGTCTGTTCAGCAATGTAATCCTTGACCAGCTTCAGCGTCGTCGCGAGGTCGCGCTCGACCAGGAAAGTCTTGTCCAGCGGCTTCTTCTTCCACCGTCCCAACACGCGAACTTCCCCGGCGGTCGCATCGTAAATGATTTTGACGGTGGGTTGCCTTCGCTCGTCCGCCGGGCTTGTTTCCCACGCACGCAGTGCGTCGGCGTTGGAAAAAGAATGAACCACCGTTGTTTGCCAGGTTTGTTTGAGTAACGTAATCTCGTCCGTGGTCGAACCTCGAGTACCGCCACTTTCCAGCATCGCCAACAGCGCGTCCAATTCCGCGCGTTCCGCGTCGCTGGCCTGGCCAGCGATAACCTTCATCGCCAGATCAAAAAAGCGTTTAACCAAGTGCGGGAAAACGGGTTTGCGGAGATTAAGATAAACGGTCGGAGCAGAATTTTTAGAATTTTGGCCCCGGATAGGCATGACGCGGTTTATTTTCCTGGCGTCTATCCGACGACATTGATTGCAACAAACGCTCCTTGAATCGGGATTATACTCGCATCCGCCAATTTCATGCCAAATCCATTGAAGTAAAGCCCGACCCCATTTCAAATTAAGGTACTGCCCGGAATTCATGCGACGCTGGCAGGCGGGCGAGCCGCGAGTGCAGGCATGGCGTGAAGCACAATGGGAATTGCTCCGCTCAAAAGATTTTTCCAATCCTTACTTCTGGTCGGCATTCACCTTGACCGGACAGTGGAATTGAAGCGGGGACGCTGAATAATTTGGGATCAGGTCGGACATTTACACTTCCTTCACCACGCCCCAATAAACGTCGAGCCGTTTGCCGAGATAAAGTTTCACGGCTTTGACGAGCACAGCGGCTTCGAGTTGCTGGCCGCGGGCGACGAGTTCCTTGAGCGCCATGCCGGGCCGGATTTGGAACGAGCCTTGCGCAATGATCGGGCCTTCATCCAGCCGCATCGAAACGAAGTGCGCGGTCACGCCGGCAATCTTCACGCCCTGTTCGTACGCCTGCCGGTAGGCTTGCGGGCCGGGAAAACTCGGCAGCAACGACGGATGAATGTTGACGATCTTGTTTTTGTAACGCCACACGAAGTTCGGCGAGAGAATTTTCATGAAGCGCGCGAGCACGACGAAATCAATCTGGGATTCTTCGAGCAGGCGCAACGCCCGGCGCTCGGCCTGCACGCGGTCATTCCACGGAATATGTGCAAACGGCAATTTGTTTTTTCGCGCGAGCGGCGCGAGGTCGGGGCGGTTGGAAATCACGAGCAGGGGATCGGCTTTGAATTGGCGGCGGCGGTGCGCGGCCAGGAGCGCGTCGAAACAATGCGTTTCCTTCGTCACCATGATGGCGAAGCGCTGGCGGCGGTTGGGTTCGGTGAAGCGCACCTTGATTTCCATGCCGAGCCGGCGGGCGAGGGTGTCCAGTCCGGCGCGCAGGCTCGCGGCGTTGCAATCTGCCGGACGCCACGAGGCCTGGAGGGTCATGCTAAACTGGCCGCGGGTGACTTGTTCCTCCAGCGCCTCGATATTGGCGTGTTGCTCGAACAGAAAGGCGGTGACGCGCGCAATGACGCCGGTTTTGTCCCGGCCAATAACGGTGAGGGTGGCGAACTGTCTCATATTGGAGCAGGAAATAGCGAATTTTCGCCCCAATTGCACGAATTAAGGTGGCATATTGTTCGCTTGAATTTTACGCTTGAAACCGCAACTTTCCCCGTTTTTCGCTGTTAAACTGAAAAACCAAACTGAAGGTAACAAATGGGTTTTGGCCCGGTAAAAAATCTGATCGCATCGGTCGCCGACGCGACGCCCGTCCAGTTTGACGACTGGCGCAAGGCGTGGCGCGCTGCCGCGAACAGCGGCTCGGCGGAGCCGCTGCTGGGGTTTATCGCCCGCGAGCGCGGCGTGGCCGAGGACGCTTTTCTCCAGAAGCTGGCGCAAACGCTCGGCTGGCCGTTTTTGGATTTGCCCAAGCACACGACTCCGCCGGAGGCGCGGAACAAAATTTCCACGAAGATCGCGTTTCAGTATTCCGTGCTGCCCACAGACGTGAACGACGGCACGCTTCAGGTCGTCGCCAGCGATCCATTCGACGCCGCGATGATGAATGCCGTGCGGTTTGACGCGCGGATGCCGGTGCAGTTCGCGCTCGCGCCGAAGGCTGAAATCGAAAAGGCGCTGAAGAAATACTATGGCGTCGGCGCCGAAACGCTCGATGAAATGGGCGTTGACGAGCCGATGGAGCTGGAAATCGCCAGCGACAAGGAAATCACCGAGGACGATCAGGAGGCCAGCGTCATCAAATTCGTCAACCAGGTCATCTGGGAGGCGTTCAAGGATCGCGCGACGGACATACACTTTGAGCCGGCGGAGGACGAACTGCGCATTCGCTACCGCATTGACGGCATTTTGCATCAGACGCCGATGCCGCCGCAGTTGAAACGCTATCAGGCCGCGCTCATTTCGCGCATCAAAGTGATGAGCGGCATGAACATTTCCGAAAAACGCCTGCCGCAGGACGGCCGCATCAACGTCCGCATCAAGGGCGAGGAGATTGACATCCGCGTTTCGACGGTACCGACCGTTTACGGCGAAAGCGTTTCCCTGCGTTTGCTGACGCGCGGGAAAATATTCCTGAGTCTCGACAAACTGGGTTTTGCGCCGAACGACGAGGCGATGATTCGCGAAATCATCATCAAACCGCACGGCATTTTCCTCGTCACGGGGCCGACCGGTTCGGGCAAATCCACGTCGCTGTACGCCTTTTTGAGCGCGATCAATTCGGTTCACAAACGCATCATCACCATCGAGGAACCGGTCGAATACGAGCTCAAGGGCATCAACCAGATCGCCGTGCGTCCGGAAATCGGCCTGACGTTTGCGATGGGCTTGCGCCATATTTTGCGCCAGGACCCGAACGTGGTGATGGTGGGTGAAATCCGCGACCAGGAAACAGCCGACATCGCCATCCGTGCCTCGCTGACGGGGCATCTGGTGTTCAGCACGCTGCACACCAACGACGCGCCCAGCGCGTTCACCCGGTTGACGGACATGGGCATCGAGCCGTTCCTCATCGCCTCGTCGGTCGAGGCCGTCATGGCGCAACGCCTCATCCGCACCATTTGTCCGCAGTGCAAGACGGAGCAGAAGGTGGATGCGGTCTATCTGAAAAAAATCGGGTTTCCCGAGGACGAAATTGGTACGGCGAAATTCTGGCGCGGCGTTGGTTGTGAAGCCTGCCGCCAGCTCGGCTACCAGGGCCGCAAGGGCATTTACGAGCTGCTCATCGTCAGCGAAGCCATCCGTCCGCTCATTATGAACCGCGCGAATGCCACGGAAATCGCCCAGCGCGCGATGGCGGCGGGCATGCGCACGCTCCGCACCGACGGCTGGACCAAGGTCAGAAACGGCGAGACGACCATTGAGGAGGTTTTGCGCGTCACCCAAATCGAGGAGCACCTGGACGCGCTCGGGGGCGACACCAAAATGCCCCCACCATCGTAAAAATTTACCAACATGGCCCGCTGGCATTCCTGCAACATTCTGCAAATCGCGTCCGAAGCGAATCGCCTCTGGCAATTCGACGCCAAGGGCGGCGGTTTCGCGCTGAACCGCGAGCAGCGCGCCGCGCTGGACGAACCGTTGCCGCCCCGGTTGATCGCAAAATCGTGGAGTTCATTGTGGCAGCCGCGGTTGAACGTCGCCTGGCTGCCGCCGGAAAATGTCTTTCTGCGCGTCATCGAATTACCCAGGAGTAATTTCGAGGAAACGTTCGCGATGGTGGAGTTGCAACTGGAGAAACTTTCCCCGATGCCGGTGGCGCAAATCGTCTGGACGATTCAGATCCTGTCGCGCTCCAGCGGCCCGCCGCGTCGAAACGAAGCGGAGACCGGGGCGAAGGCGGAGGCCGCGACTTCCGCTGAAACGAAGGCGGAAGATTTGCAAACCGTGGTCGTGGTCATCGCCGAGCGCAGTGTGGTTGAGGAATTTCTCGGCAAGCTCGAAGGCCGGGGTTATCTCGCCGACCGGCTGGAAGTGCCGATGCTCGACCAGTTGGAGGCCACGCCCGCGACGGAAGACGGGGCCTGGATGTATCCACTGGTGCTGGCCGGACAGAATGCCGTGCTCGTGGCGTGGTGGTGCGGCGGCGTGTTGCGAAGTTTGAGTTATGTCGTGTTGCCGCCCACCGGTGACCGTGCGAAAAATTTAAAGGCCCAGCTTGCGCAACTGGCCTGGGCCGGCGAACTGGAAGGCTGGCTGGCCGCGCCACCCAACCGATGGCATCTGGTCGCGGATCCCGCCATTGCCGCAGAATGGGAAAATGCGTTGCGCGAAGGTTTGAGCGGACCGATCCAGGTCACACCGCCGTTGCCGCCGGCGGAACTGGCCGCACACACGGCGCGGCGCGCGGCGGCGTCAAGTTCGCGCGCGACGTTGCTGCCCGCGGAATTTCCCGCGCGTTACCATCAACAATTTGTTGACCATCTTTGGCTGCGCGGCCTGGGGACGACCGGGGTGTTGTATGCCATCGGCGTGGCGATCTATTTTTGCGCAACGGGTTTTCTGGCCATTCAAACGCACAAGGTCGAGCAGGCGGTCGCGGACCAGAGCGGCAGTTACACGAAGGCGTTGCAACTCAAGGCGCAATACGACGTGCTCAAGGAGCGGCAGGAGTTGAAATACGCGGCGCTGGATTGCTGGAAAATTGTCGCGGAGCAATTGCCACCGAACATCACCTTGCAGCGATTCAGCTTTGCGGACGGCAAGAAACTTTCCCTGGGCGGCACGGCGGCACACGATCAAATCAACACGCTTTTTGATTTCAACGCCGCGATGCAAAAAGTCACGGCCAACGGACGCCCGATGTTCAATTCCCAGGGCGGCGAACCGGTCAATCCCCGCCAGACTGGAAACACCGTGACCTGGAGTTTCAGTTTGCAACTGCAAAATGCGGAGGGGACGCGATGAAAAAATACTTCGCGCATCTGCGTCCGCTGGAGCGCCGCCTGGCCGTCGGGGTGGTGGTGGTTTTGATCCTGGTGCTGAATTTCGTGTTCATCTGGCCGCACTTTTCCGACTGGAGCCAATTAAAAGCCCGGCTGAAAAATGCCCGGGACACATTGGCGAGCTACCAGGCGACCATCGCCCAGGCGACCAATTACCAGGCGCAGGTGAAAAGCCTGGAAGGCCAGGGTGAATTTGTCGCGCTCGAAGACCAGGCCATCAATTTCATGCGCACGATTCAGGCGCAAGCCGAAGCCAGCGGAGTTGGCCGGGCCAATTACTCGCGCTCGATAATGCATACGAACGACGCGTTTTTTATCGAACAAGTGCAGAACATCAATGTGGTCGCCACCGACCAGCAGCTCGTGGATTTCCTTTACAAGCTCGGCTCTGGCGCCTCGATGATCCGCGTGCGTGATCTGGAACTCCAGCCGGACGGCCCGCGCCTGAACCTCAACGCGAACATCCGGCTCGTCGCCAGCTATCAAAAGAATCCAGCCGCGCCAGCGCGCGCTGCCGCTCCAACCAATTCCAAGCCTGCAACCAAAATCGCAAAATGAAAACAACCACGCTCATCCTGATTTTGTTCTTAACCGCCCTTGAATTGCGGGCGCAACCGTCGCCCGGCCCGCGCCGTCTGCCGCAGCGCGCCAACATCGTGACCAATAATGCTCCCGTTACGCCAGCCGTGCCGCCACAAATGCCGGTTTTGACCCCGCCACCACCCCTTGCGCCTGCGTCCAATTCATCGCCTTCTCCGGTGGCGGAGACGCCGAAAACCGCTTCGACCAAT
Source organism: Verrucomicrobiia bacterium (assembly GCA_049692125.1). Lineage (GTDB taxonomy): Bacteria > Verrucomicrobiota > Verrucomicrobiia > Limisphaerales > UBA11358 > UBA11358. The sequence goes on from JBAVOO010000072.1 coordinate 83,528, forward strand.
AGTGCGCCGCCGGAAGCCATGATTCCCGCCGGCAACATCAATTTTCAGGGGGTGGACGTGAGCCAGGTGCTCGATGTTTATGCGCAACTGGTTGGGCGCACGATGTTGCGCGCCGGGCTGCCGGCGGCGCAGATTATTTTGCGCACGGAAACGCCATTGACCAAAACCGAGGCGATTCAGGCGTTGCAGGCGGTGCTCGCCCTCAACGGCATCGCCCTGGTGAATGTGGGCGACAAATTTGTAAAAGTGCTGCCGATTGACCAGGCGAATTCGGCCGGCGCGAAGATTGACCATGGGGATGCGAGCCAGTTGCCGGAGATGGGTTCCTATGTGACGCACATCGTCCAGTTGAAATACATCAAACCCAGCGTCATGATGCCGCTCATCCTGCCGTTTGCGAAATTGGCCAATGCCATTTTCCCGATTGACGACAATGGAATCCTGGTGCTCCGCGACAACGCCGAAAACGTCAAGCGGATGCTGGAAATGATTGATCAGATAGACGTGTCGGTGCCGGCGGAATACATCTCCGAAGTCATCCCGATCAAATACGCGATGGCCGAAGACATTGCCAACGCGCTGAACAGCCTCGGTGGCGGCGGGGGAAGCACGGTCAGCTTTGGCGGTTCGGCGGCCACGCCGTCCATCAACGGCATTTCACGCGCCGGTGGCACCGGAACAGGCAGCACGTTTCAATCCGGCGCCAACAGCCAGGCAAATCAGCCGCGGGTAGGCTCGCAAGCGATGCCCGGCGGCACACCGGCGGCGGGCACTACTTTTCAGCAAAGGTTGCAGTCCATCATTCAACGCGCCTCGACGGGAGGACAGCCGGAACCGATCCAGGTTTTTGGCCAGACAAAAATCATTGCCGACCAGCGGAGCAATTCGCTGCTCATTTTTGCAACGCAGGCGGACATGGAAAGGATCAAGGCCGTCATAGCAAAATTGGACGTGCTGCTGGCGCAGGTGCTCATCGAGTCGGTTATCATGGAAGTTGGACTTAACCATTCTTGGAACCTGGGCGTATCAGCGGTACAGAATCCGCAAACTTTCAGTCCAAGCGTGCCCGTCATCGGCGGCGGCGGCATGAACAATGGTCAGTCCTTTTTGAGTTTCCTGCAACAATTTACATATACCACCAACTACGTCGCAGGAACATCAAATTCGGTAATTGCCAGCATCATTTCATCCCTCGTCCCCTCATCCTATGGAACGAATGGGAGTTTCGGCAACAACCTGCCAAGTGGTTTCAGTTATTTCGGCAACATCGGTCCTAATTGGGAAGTGGCCTTGCAGGCGGCGGAATCGGACAGCACAACCACGGAGATTCAGCGTCCGCGCATCCAGACCTCGCAGGCGAAGCCCGCCTCATTTTTTGTCGGCCAGACCGTGCCCTATGTCGATGGCACCACTTACGGCAGCGCTTACGGCAACAGTTCTTCGTATTCACAATTGTCGGTGGGCGTCGAATTGGATGTCACACCCTTCATCAATCCTGACGGCCTCGTCGTGATGGACATCAATCAAGAAATTGATGATATAAGTGGCTATACCGCGATCGCAGGCGTTGGTAGTATCCCCAACACCGACAAACGCACGCTCTCCTCTGAAATTGCCGTCCGGGATCGCGACACCATCATCCTTGGCGGATTTATCCGCAGCGATAAGAATAAAAGCAGGAGCGGGGTTCCCTTGTTGATGGACATTCCCCTGCTCGGCAATCTGTTCACCTCGCGCAACGACTCAAAGGATCGCACTGAAACGATTGTGATGATACGTCCGACGGTTTTGAAAACGCCCGAAATCGCCGCCGCCCAGGCCATCAAGGAAGAGCGAAGGCTGCCGGGCATTTCCGCCGCCGCCGCGGAAGATGCCGCTTATGAACGCAGACTGGCTGAAGCCGAGCGCAAGGCCGAATTGAAACACGCCAAGGCCAAAGACTACGACAGCGACTTTTCCGACACTCCGACGACGAATTCCTTCGCGCCTCAAAGCAAGGACAACGGCTTCTTCAACCCGCCGCCACCGCCGAACCCAGCGCCCTTTACCAACACCGTCGCACCGCTCAAGCCGCAATGATGTGACAGGTCATTATGATGTAAAAAAATGAACCATTCCAGAAACATGTTTTTTTGCTTGTGCGCAGCCCTTTTGCTGGTGGTGGAGATGGGCCGTGCGGAAACAGTCACTTGGTCGGATAATTTTGACGACACTGGTGCCAGCAAACGCTGGACCAACAACGGGGTCTGGAGCATTGGCTCGCCGACCATTGGTCCAGCAACCAACTCCACCACGGGTTACCGCACACATTCCGGCGCCAATTGCGCCACGACCGGCTTGACGGCGAACTATCCCTACAACGCCAACGCCCGGCTCGTTTGCATCAATTACAACGGCGCCAGTTCTCTTTTGGTTCCCTCCGCGGATCAGTTCCCCCGCCTGCGTTTCTGGCATTGGTTTAATTTCGTGAATGCCGAGGCCTACGTTGAAATCAGCACCGATGCCGGCGCCACTTGGGAGCAAATTTCGCCAGATTACCTTGACATGAGCAGCAGCGGTGTCTGGTCGCGGCCTTCCTTTGACCTCAGTTCCTATGCCGGGCAGAGCGTGCTGATTGCTTTTCATTTCATCTCCGGCGGCAGTTGCTGCGGCAATGCCCCGGGCTGGTATGTTGACGACGTGGCGGTGGTCACCGGTGAGCCGGTTTTCAACAATCCGGAAGGTTTTGAATCAGATCCTGGCACGAACGATTGGTCTGTGGATGCGGGAACGTGGGAAATCGGCAAGCCGACCAGCGGCCCGGATCAGGGCCACCTTGGCAGCACCAACTGTGCGGCGACAGTTCTAGCCGGAAACTACGGCTACAATGTTGAATCAAGTTTGATCAGTCCGCCCTTTCCCGTTCCTTCGAACGGCCCCGCTTTGCGCTTCTGGCATTGGTATAAACTTGTGAATGCTTTGGGCTATGTTGAAATCAGCGCCGACGGCAGCAGTTGGCAGCAAATTTCGCCAGATTATAATGATGCCAATACCGGCGGCAACTGGACGAATGTTTCCCTTGATTTGAGTGCCTATGCCGGCCAGACCGTACAGGTGGCTTTCGATTTCATCTCCGGCGGCACCTGTTGCGGAACCGGGCCGGGCTGGTATGTGGATGACATTTCGCTGGTGGCGTCACCAGTTCTGACCGTTCCGCCAACGCAGACGATTTACGCCGGGCAAACACCTGACTTCACCCTTTCCGCCACCCTTTTTCCAACTAACGACACGCCGATATTTGGACTGGTCTCCGCAACGAACGTTGTTCTGAATACAAACACTGGCGTGTTGACCTGGACAAATACCGCACCCTCGGTGCCCAGCACGAACATAATTACCGTCAAGGTAACGGACACCAATGTTCAACTCAGCACCACCGCCAGTTTCATCGTTCAGGTATTGCAGCCGTTAGTTTTAACGGTTCCCCCAACGCAAACGAATTACGTCGGCCAGGAATTGGACGTCACCATTTCCGCGACCAACTACGCTGATCCAGACGACTATTTTACATTCGCAACCAATTCACCCACCCCGGCAAATGTTTCGATTGATCCATACACCGGTGAGCTGACGTGGAAGCCCACCACGGCACAGGTGGGACCCAATACAATTACCATCACGGTAACGAATAATATTGAGCCTTTCTTCAGAGTAACCACCAATTTTGTGGTTATGGTGTCGAATCCACCACCGCCAACGCTGATCGTTCCGCCAACGCAGAAAATTTATGCCGGCCAGACGTTGACAGTCACCAACATCGCCACCAGTGTTTTTCCAAACAGCACCTTTACCTTTGCGTTGCTCTCCGGTCCAGCGGGAGTTACCCTGACAGCCAACGGCGTTTTAACCTGGGCTACCACCATCAAGCAACCGGCGGGATCCACGAATGTCTTCATTACGGTGACTGACAGCGTGTCGGGGCTCAGCGCCACCAACCATTTTGCGGTTGTGGTATCAACGAATCCACCGCCACCCACGCTGATCGTTCCGCCAACGCAGACAAATTATGCCGGCCAGACGTTGACCGTCACCAACTACGCCTACTACACCAACAGCGTTTTTCCAAGCAGCGCCTTCACCTTTACAACAAATCCCCCCACGCCACCTGGAGTTATACTGGTCACAACCAATGGCGTCGGCGTTTTGACATGGGCCATCCCTATCGCGCAACCGGCGGGAACCTATACGAATGCCATTCAGGTGACGGACAGCTTGTCGGGGGACTATGCAACGAGTAATTTCCTCGTTCAGGTGTTGCCGGCGCAGCCGCCAACTTTAATTGTCCCGCCCATGCAGTTGCTTTATGCCGGCCAGATGATGGACGTCACCATTTCCGCCACCAATAGCGCTTATCCCGGCGACACGTTTACCTTCGTCGCCTTCGGTCCGACCAACCTGAACGTTTCAAACCTGCCAAAGAACGGTGTGCTGAAGTGGACGCCCCTCACGGCACAGGCACCGAGCGCAAACACGATTTACGTCACGGCGACGGACACCAACTCGTTGAGTTCAACCAGCAATTTTCTGGTCTTGGTGTTCACGACCCCGCCGCCGGGTTTAACGGTTCCGCCAACGCAGACGCTGCCGATCAAGGGTTTTCAATTCACGCTCAACACCATGCCGGACACCACTTGGCAAATTGATGCCTCCACCAATCTGTTGAACTGGCAGTCCGTTGGGAACTACACTGCGAATTCCAGCGGCACGCTCCAGTTCACCGATCTGCTGGCCACCAACTATCTCTGCCGCTTTTACCGGGCGGTTTTGCCGTAATCGCCGTTACACCACGCAAGCGGACAGATTCCCTGAGGAGGTTCAGGCGGAGAAAAGTCCCGCAAACCGGCACCCCCGTGACCTGACCCTGTCGGGACAGGCCCGGGAACCGGCTCACTTTTCCGGCGGGGCGTTTGTGCCGGCGCCGGCGGGGAACATTTCCTCCAGGCTGCGGAACGGATGGAGCGGCATCAGCAGGAGTTTCGGGACAACATAAACCGGTTCGCTCTTCGGATTTTTCAGCGTGCCGGTGATTTTATATTCAAACAATTTGCTCACCGGCCAAAGCACCGTGCTGACCACCGGGCCGACCACCCAGGTGTCGCGCAGCAACTGGGCGATGACGCGCGCATGAACGTTTTGCTTCAAATCCACCGTGCCCGTGTATTCCAGCCGCATCATGGTCGAACGCATTTCCAACGAGTCCGTGTAAATCACGCCATTGGTGATGGAAAATTTCGTCGCCGCGTCCGTTGCGCGGATGTTGCCCAAACCCGGCGAAACCGTGTTCAACACCGGCGACAAAATGCCGAAAATCGGAATGTCCCAAAGCAACCCGTCGTGCAGGTTCGCGTGGCCGAAACCATCCCACGTCCGCCAGTCCCTTGAATCCGCGTCCGTCACGACGAGCCGTCCAGCCAATGTGCCTTCGAGATGGCTGGCTGGCGAAGACAAATCCGCCGCCAGCGAATGCAGATTCACATTCGTCACGCTCACGGCAAATTGATAATCCGCGCCTTCATGCGGCGCGCGAAAATCAAAATTCGCAAAACCATTTCCGTTCCCGCCGTAAAACGCCGCCGCCACATTGGTCAAAATCAGCGACTGGTTCTGCCAGTGAATGGTGCCGACAATGTTTGTCGTCTTGAACTTCATCCATTCAAACGGCGCGCCTTGGATGATATCAAACCGCAAATCCGCGTCCGCCGTGTCGCGCCCGCCGTTCATGTCGTGCAACGGCACCTGGCCGTTCACCCGCACCGTCGGCGGTTGCAGAAAATGATACGGCTCCACCACCCGCCCCGTCTTCGGCCCGATGGCGCGCGCCACCGGCTCTGGATCGGCGGTGCTGAAACCGTTCGTGAAGCAAATCAGCCGCGCGTTGAAATCCAGGGTCACCTTGTCCGCTGTCATCATCTGCGCGCCGGTGTGCGCCAGCGGATTTAAAAATTCCAGCACCCGGTTCGTGTAATTCAACGCTGACACCACGTCGCCAAACGCCTGGCCGCGCACCGCAAAATTCGTCAAGGCCACGCGCCCGCTCGCCAGGATGCGGTCGTAATCATACAAACGCCCGCTTACCTCCACGTCCAACGCCAGCGGCTCGGTGAACTTTATAATCTCAAAACCGCGCACCGCGTTGCTCGCCGTCAAAAACAGCCGGACGACTTCCGGGTCCAACGCGCCGCGGATGTGCCAGTGATAATCTTTTGTCGCGTCGTCCTCGCCACCGCTTAATTTGAGCCGGCTCTTTGATTTCACGACCGCGAGATCGGGCAGTTGCCACAGGAGATTTGAGTAGGAAAAATGCGTGCGCGCCGAGTCAATCGCCACGCCATCGAACACACCATTGGTGATGGCCAGTTCGCCCTTCAACCGAATGGTCGGTTGCACTTCATCGCGCCAATCCGGCTGGCGATTCGTCCACGCGGGCAAAAGGAGCGAACCGCTGGCCGAAAGTGATGGCGGTTGGGGCCACGAAAAATCCGCCAGCCGTTCGCGCGTTTTTTCCGTCAGCAATGCGGCAATCACATGAACGTCAAAACACGAGGAATTGGTGAAGGTGAGCTCGCGCGTGGCAAGGTTCAGCCGCGCCGTGGCGTCAAGCTGTCCGCCGCCCAGCCCGGCGGATAATTTGGTGACGGCCAGTTCGGGCGCCTGCCAGAGGCCGTTGCACTCCACGAAGTCCGCGTTCAGTTTTTCGGATTTCAATTCCCTGGATTTCGCCGTCCAAGCCAGCCGATACGGCTGCGCGTTTGTCCACCACGCCCACGACGGGACGAAATTGGTTGGAGTTCCGGCGGGCGCGGTGAGGTTGCCGGTGAGCCGGATGTCGCGCGCGCCGCCCCAGGGCGTTTGAATCGATGTCGCGTTCAGGTTCAGCCGGACGGTGAACGAGTGAATGTCCCGCGCGTCGCCGTCCACGACCAGGCTCAATTGCGGCGTGCCCGTGAAATGTAGCCGGTCGAGCATATCGGAAAATTCCCGCAATCGTGCCTGCCAAACGGCGCGGCTGGCGGATTTTTTGCCATGAAAAATGTCCCAGTTGCGAATCTCCGGCGCGTGGATGATGTCGCCTGACAACGCGAGTTTCGCGCCTGCGAAGTCAGCTTGAAAATGGTCGAGCGACCAGGTGTTGTTCGTTTGGAAGCGCAATTCGGCCTGAATGTTGCCGAGCGTGAACCCATTGGTTGGTGTGAGCGGCCAGTCGAATTTACCCTGGCGCAAAATGAGTCCATCAACCTGCCATTGCCGGCGCAACAGTGCGCGATAGTTCAATTGCAGTTGAATTTCGGCCAGGGAGAGCACCGGGTCGTCGGGTGCTTCGGCGTGGCCGATGCGGACGTTTTCGATGACCAGCCCGTGGACGAAATGCAGGCGCATCCGGGTGAATTCCAATTCGATTCCGCGCGTTTGCAGTGTTTCCACCAGACGCCTTTTCAAAAAATCCGGCAGGCCGATGCGATTGAACCAGACGAGGGCGCAAACCAGCGCGAGCACCGCGAAAAGAACGGTGACGCGAAACCAGCGAAAGCCTGCGCGGCACTTCCGCCAGAAGCCGGGTTGCGAAGGCATGTCAGGGAATCCCGCCTTGCGGGACCGGAATGGTAAGATAATTCAAGACGAACTGGTAAAGCACCGGCGGAAAGACGAAGGCCCAGCGTTCGCCCTCCAGCGCCACGGCGGCCAGCGCGGTTTGCGAGGAGGGAAGTTCCGTGCCGAAGTCCACGGAATGTTTTTCGCCATTCTTCAGTTCGAAAGTAATCTGCAAATTGTTCGTGTTGAGTCCGAATTTTTCCGGTTCGGTCACATGGTGTCCCACCCAGCCGGCGGCGGTCAATTCGCCAAATCGATGAGCGGTTTCCTCGATGGCCGGCGGGTTGATGATGCCTTGCGAACCGGCGGCGAATGACCATTTGTTCGGACCGTTGCGGACCATTTGCCGCGTCTTGCCGTTTTGGTGGAGGGTGATTTGCGCCACGTCGCCCTCGGTGAAGTTCCAAATTCTGCGCTCGCGAAATTCCCAGGCCGCTTCGGGCAGCCGGTTGAAATCTTCCGCCGTCACGGCATAAACAAAATCCTCATCGGCGCGCCGGACAAAGACTTCATTGTTTTGGTTCGTGCCGAAGGACAATTGGACAATGATCCCGTTCGTGTCGCCCGCCACCGAACGCAAAGTGATTTGGCGCGTCGGCGTCGCCAGCCCGTAAGCGGGCAAATCGGGCGTGGTCACGACGTCCTTCACGAATTCCGCGACGCGCAATCCAGCGAGGGTTTTGATGAATAGCTGCGCATTTTCGGCGTCCACGGGGAATTTTTCGCCGGCGATTTGCCAGTTGTTCGAGCCTTGCCGTTGCAACGTGAAATTGTCCTGCCCCTGCGCTTCAATTTCCGCGACGGGCGCGGTCAATTCCAGCAGATGCGAATCACGGAAGTCGTTCACCGAGCCCCGCCACGGTGACAATGGCTCTTTGGCGGTCATAACAACGGCGTTCCACCTTTCGCGTCTGGCAAAGACTTGCGTTGGATCATTCGTCGGACTTTTGCCGACGTGAATGGCGGAAATGAAATTGGTGCCATGACCAAGCCACAGGTCGAGATCGGCGGGCTGCAAACCGAACGCGGCCAAATCCGCCTTCGGGTCGTCGGTGATGAACTGGGTGGCGCGCGCGGTTTGCAGGTGCTGCAACGCGTCGGTGACGCGCTCGGCGTCGGCGCGCGCTGGAAACGGACGAATCATGCGCCAGAGATGGTTTGTCGCGTCGCGTCGAAGTTCAATGACTTTCGTGCCGTTGGTCAACACGATCCAATCCCAGCCGCCGGGGTTCGCATTCACCAGCGCGGTGTCGCGCCAGGCGTTCACCGAACGCGGAATGAAGTTGAGCCAGTCGGCATCGGCAACAAAAGCGCCGTCCACACCGACGACGCGCAAAAAAACCTGATCGCCGGGCGGGGTATTGTTGCCGACCAAAAGCTGCCGGCGCTGGCCGCCGGTTTCGATGACGAGTGAAATGCGGGGCGTTTCAAAACCGAATTCCATGTCAGCATTGCGGTGATTGCGGAGTTCGGCGGCGCCAATGCGCGTGGCGGGCGTGAGTTTTTGGAGCGCGTCGAGCAGGGCTTCGATGGCGGCGGGCTGCGCGGGATAGACAATGGGTTTGGTCAGCAGCCACATGCCGTTCGTGCGGTCGGCGCGAATTTCCAGCGCGCCGGACGGAATCACTTGAATGCTGGTGACGGCGGGCGGGCGCAATTCCGGCAGGATGAGGGACAGCTCGGCGGATGGCCGCAGGAAATGTTCCAAAATAAAAATCAGCGCGAACAACGCCGTGGCGATCAGAAACCAGATTCCGGTGGTTTTCGAATTCATTATTTTCTCCGGGCCAGCCAGACTAGGCAGCCGAACAGCAACACGGCGCCAGGCAGCGCGCCCAGCAACAGCCAGCGGACTTCCCGTTGTTGAGTCCGGGTCATCACCAGCCGGAATTCCGTGACGGGTCGCGGCCCGATGCCTTTGAGCAGCGTGGTGCGGTCGAGCAGCCAGTTGGCGGCGTAGCCGATGAAATCGCTGTTGTCCAGGCTCTTGATGGATTGGTTGCCGAAGGCAAAGGAATCGCCCACGACGAGTATCCGGGTCGTGCCGCGTGCGTTGGCCACCCCGGCAACCGGCTTTTGCTCAACGGCAACCATCAGCGGATAGGCATGTGGTGGATTGCCGGGTTCGCCCGCGAGAGTCGAAGCCGGACTGGCAAAGGCCAATTCATCCACTTGCGGCGCGCCCGCGGGTGGGTTTTCCCAATTCACGCGGCTGATGGGCCGTGGCAAATAAAGAAACAATCCGAAGCCAACCAGCGGATTGACCACCGGATGCTGGCTGAAACTGGAAACAACCACATCCTTGCCGGAGACGGTTGTTTGCGGATCCTGAACCCAGTCGGAGCCGACATTGACACCCCAGCGCGCCAGAACCGGCTCCAGCCCCGTCGGACGCTTGATGGAAAAATAGTTAAAGAGCACAAACAGCCGCCCGCCTTGAGCGAGATATTGGTCAATTTTCTGAAGCTCGGTTTCTGAAAGTTCCGTCCGCGGGCCGGCAATGATGAGCAAATTGCAATCCATGGGGACGGGGTTGTCGCCGAACGATTCAAGATTTGTGACCGCGATGTAATTCTGGGCGAGAAGGGAGCCGAAGTTCAAATAGCCCGTCTCGTCGGTATCGCTGAGCGAGGGTTCGCCGTGGCCCTGCAGAAAATACGCCTTGAATGGCCGGGCGCTCGTAACGGCGAGCAACATCGAAGTGAAGGCCTGTTCGCCATTAAAGGCAATCGGCCGGCGTCGGAACTCACGCTCCTTGGGATTGGGCACCGGCTCAAGTTTGACCTGGGTGAGTGAATCGCCGGGAACGATCTTGACCCTGCCCTCGCAATCAAAGATGACCAGGTTTTTGTCCGTCGGCGAGTTGAGCTTGTATTGCTCCTTGATTTTTTGCGCCTCGCCCGCATCACGCACATAATCCACGGTCGTGACGGAAATACGGGGGTTGGCCGAGCGATACTCGTTCAGCAGCGCGACGATGTCCGAATAAAAATCATTCTCGTCCCGGGTGTCATAATAAAGCGTCACGTTCACGTGATTGGTCAGCGACTTGAGAATGTCCAGCGTTTGGGGCGCCAGTTGGACGCGGGTCTGTGAACTCAGGTAAAACCGATGGAACAAAAACAAGCGCGTGCCAAGGTAATTTACCATCACGACCACGGCCAGCACCAGCGCGGTGCGCACGGCCACGTCGAAGCCGATTTTCCACCGGCGGCCGGGCGAAAAGCTGGGTTGAGATTTGGAATCGGTCGGCATTTTATTTCCAGCGCCGGCTTTCCACCACGCGCAAGGTCAGGAACAAAAAGAAAAACGTCAGGCTGACGTAAAAAATCACCGCGCGCGTGTCCACCATGCCGCGGGCAAAGTTGTGCATTTGCTCGAACAGGCCGAAATAGGACAGCACTTGCGACTGCCATTGCGCGGCCACCGGGATGGCCTCGGCCAAAAATCCAATCGAAAATAAACTTACGCCGAGGACAAAACCGATCATCGCTGCCGCCATCTGGCTGCGCGTCAAGGCCGACGCAAAACAGCCCAGCGACAAAAACAGGCAGCCGACCAAAAACACGCCCAGATACATTCCACCAATCGTGCCCGCGTCCAGCGTGCCCGGCTGATTCGTAAAATGTCGCACAACGAAGAGACACGCGAGCATCGGCAGCCACATCGCAATGTAAAACACGAGTGCCGAGGCGAATTTCGCCGCGACCACCTGCAAATCGCTCACCGGGGTGGTCATCAGGGTTTCAAAAGTACCCGAGAATTTTTCCAGCGCAAACAACCGCATGGTGAGCGCCGGCGTCGCCAGCAGCACAATCAGCCAGAAAAAGTAAGTCCGATAAAACATTTCCGTCACCGGCATCGGCGACGGGTCGCTGCCAAGATTTGTCATCAGCACCACGAAACTCAACCCGATCAAAAACGTCACGGCCGCGATGATCACATAGCCCGTGATGGAACAGAAAAACGCGGCCAGCTCCCGGCGCGCGAGCGTCCAGAAAATTTTCATTCGCCCCCCCCCCCGGTCGCGCCGTAGCAAAGCGAAGGCGGATCGAATTTGGGAAACGGGTTCATTCGCCCTCCTCCTCCTCGGTCGGCCGGGTCACTTGCACGTAAATGTCTTCGAGCGAATGGCGGCTGCGCGTCAACTCGCGCATTACCCAGCCGCGTTCCTGCACCAATGCGAAAATCGCCGGACGCAGGTCGTATCCGTCGCGCGGCGTCAGCACGCAGCGTTGGAATTCGCCTTCGCACGGCGACACGTCAAATTGTTCGATTCCCGGCATTTGCGACCAGACTTCACGCAGTTCGTCCGCCGGCGCGGCGATTTCAGCGATGATCTGGCTGCTGCCCGCCATGAGCCGCTGCAAATTGTCCGGCGTGTCGGCGGCCAGAATTTTGCCGTCGTACAGGATGAGCATCCGGTTGCATGTCATTTCCGCCTCGGGCAAAATGTGCGTCGAAATCAGCACCGTGTGCTTTTGGGCAAGGCTTTTGATCAATTGCCGCACCGCGCGAATTTGATGTGGATCGAGGCCCAGGGTCGGTTCGTCCAAAATGATCAATTCCGGTTCATGCACCAGCGCGTCCGCCAGACCGACCCGCTGCTTGTAACCCTTGGAGAGCTGGCCGATGATGCGGCGGCCCACCTCCGTCAACCCGCATTGCTCCATCACCGTGGTCACGCGCTCGCGCGAACGCCGCCAGTTGAGGCCCTTGAGCCGCGCGCGGAATTTCAGGTATTCCCGCACGCGCATTTCGGGATACAGCGGATTGTTTTCCGGCATGTAACCAATGCGGCGTCGCACTTCATCCGACTGGTAAAACACATCGAACCCGGCCACGCGCACCGTGCCGCTCGTCGCCGGCAGGAAACACGAAAGAATCCGCATGGTCGTGCTTTTGCCCGCGCCATTCGGTCCGAGCAAACCGACAATTTCGCCGCGCGCGACCGTGAACGAAATGCCCGCCACCGCCGTGCGTCCGGCGTAGCGTTTCGTCAAATTCGTCACTTCAATCATTGCGTTGCCGTTCATCGAAGCTCAACGCGGAGTTTAGCCATAAAATGCCGCTTCCGGCCAATAAATTCTGCGGCGAAGAACATGGCCGGTTTCCATAAACGGGCAAAACCGCCGTTGGCGGCGTTCAAAATTATGCGTGCCAGCTTGACTTTGCTCAACCGCAGGCGCAAAAGCAATCCGCAGTGTCTCCGCCGCCTGAAAATTTTTACGCCGGCTGGCGCCCGCGCTTTGGCGCGGGGAATGTCCTGCGCGACGAAAATGATCCGCCGCCGGAACGCCTGCTCCAGGCCATCTGGCGCCACCAGCGGTTGCAGCGTGAACGGCTCCAAACCGCCGATGGAAAATCCGTTCGCGTTTTGCATCCCGGCTTTGCGAGCGTCGAAGGCGGGCCGGATTTTCGCGGCGCGGTCATTCAAATCGGTGACGCCGCGCCGCGTTCCGGTGACGTGGAAATTGACCTGCGCGTCGGCGGCTGGCACGCCCACGGTCACGACCGCAACCCGAATTTTAAAAATGTCCTGCTTCACGTTGTTTGGGATGACGCGCGGCCAATGCCAAACGCGCCTCCAGTTTTGCCGTTGAGCCATTCGCTGGACGCGCCGTTGGGCGAACTTGGATTGTGGCTGGAAAATGAATCACCGCGCGTCCTGCCCGAAAATTTGCGCGGCCAATGTTGCGTGGCATTGCGTGAATTGGATGAAACGCGACAAGGCAAAATTTTGGACTCTGCCGCCCGCGTTCGTTTTCAGGCCAAAGCCGGACAATTTCGCGCCCGCGCCCGGCACGCCGGCTGGGAGCAGGCGCTGTGGGAAGGCTTGTTCCGCGCGCTCGGCTATAAACACAACATCTGGCCGATGCAAAATCTCGCCGAATCACGTTTGCGCTGGACGCCCGGCGTGGACCCGGCTTTCGTACTTCAAGCCCGGCTGCTCGGCATCAGCGGTTTGCTGCCGGCGGAACTGACCCGGGCGCAGGCGGGCGGCGATGGTTATCTGCGTCGCGTCTGGGATTGCTGGTGGCGGGAACGCGATGCGTTCAGCGATTGCATTCTGCCGCGCGCCGTCTGGAAATTTCACGGATTGCGTCCGGCCAATCATCCCCAACGCCGGCTCGCGCTGGCCGCGCACTGGCTGGCGGCGGGAAATCTGGTTTCAAGACTCGAACATTGGTGTGCCTCGGATATTTCAGATGGCAGGGCCGCGCTGCCGCGAGGCCTGGTCCCGCAATGCGGGATCAGCCCCGCTAAATTGGTGGATTCGCTTCGGGAAATTCTTGAAGTGGAGCGCGACGAATTTTGGTCGTGGCACTGGACGTTCCGCTCGGCGCGGCTGAAAAAGCCGCAACCGCTGTTGGGCGATGCGCGGGTGACGGATTTGGCGGTGAACGTGATTCTGCCGTGGCTTTGGACGCGCGCCGCCGAAGGCAAAAACGGAAGGCTCCAGCGGGTCATTGAACACCGCTACGCCGCCTGGCCGCAGGCGGAAGACAATTCCATTTTGAAATTGGCGCGTCAGCGTTTGCTGGGGGTGGGGCGAAGCCGCGTGTTGCGGAGCGCCTCCGCGCAGCAGGGGTTGATTCAAATCACGCGCGACTTTTGCGAACACTCGAATGCGGTCTGCGAGAATTGCCGGTTCCCGGAATTGGTGCGCGGTTGGTACGCTGTGAACAAAGTCATCGAAATTGAATAAAGTTGCCAACGGAACCACAATCTTTGGCCTTCCATGAGTTCCCAATCGCAACGTGGTTGCAGATTAAGCCAGAACTGCGCCGACGGCTTGAAATCCCGAACCGCGCCTTCAAAGGAGAATTGTGAAAGAATTCGAGATCCCCACGAAAAATAGCACACCAATGGCGTTAGTGGCCTCGCTGCTTCGAGGTCATTTGGCCGGAAGATTCTGGCAATTTGGGTTGACCAAATCAAGCAGGCTTGAAAGGCCAAAGTTTATAAGTCAATCGTGGCTATCGCAGATCACGCTCGGCTCAATTCTTCTGGCATTTTTCTCAAACGCCATTGCTCAGGAGACCAACAAGGTGGTGTTGCCAAATAAACAAGTGATGTCGGGAATCCAGGAAAAGCCTCCTGCCTCGAAATCGTCCATCGCCCCGGCGGTGAGGCTCAGCAATGAGGGGGCACATTACATGAATATGGGTGATTATGCGAAGGCGGAACCGCTGTTCCAGCAAGCGTTGAGCTTCGTTGAAAATACCCGCGGCCCGGATGACCCCGAAACGGCTACGAGTCTCAACAATCTTGGGGAGCTATATAAGATGACAGGGAACTTCGCCAAGGCTGAACCGCTTTTGAAACGCGCATTGGAAATCAAAGAAAAGGCGCTCGGCCCTGAAGACACTGGCGCTGCCCTGAGTCTTTACAATCTCGGAGTGCTATATGGCTACATGGGCGAATACACCAAGGCGGAGCCGCTTTTGAAGCGCTCACTGGAAATCCGGGAGAAAACTGCCGGCCCGGAGGCTGCTGCAACAGCCGCCAGCCTCAATGATTTGGCGGTGATCTACTATAAAACCGGCGATTATGCCAAAGCCGAACCGCTCTACCAACGCGCGTTGAGCATCCGGGAGAAGGTCCTTGGGCCGGACGCCCCCGATACCGCAACAACTCTTAATACGCTGGCGAACCTTTACGCCGAGACTGGCAATTACCTCAAAGCCGAACCTCTCTACCTGCGTGCGCTAAAAATCCGGGAGAAAGCGCTCGGTCCGGAGCATCCAACCACGGCGGTATCCCTTGATACTCTGGGAGTGTTTTATCTCCGAACTGGCGATTACGCCAAGGCCGAGCCTCTTTTCCAGCGGTCGCTCAGTATCAGAGAGAAGGTTTTTGGACCGGAAACCCCCGATATCGCCGCGACTCTCAACAATCTGGGAGGACTTTATGACAGCATGGGTGACTACGCGAAGGCCGAACCGCTGTATGAGCGCTCTTTGAGAATTTTGGAAAAGACGCTTGGGCCAGCTCAACTGGAAACGGCTGGAACTCTTAACAGCCTGGGGCTGCTTTACATCCACAAAGGTGACTACCCGAAAGCCGCGCTTTTTCTACAGCGGGCATTGGGCATTTGTGAAAAAGTCCTCGGACCGGACCACCCGCATACCGCCGTCTGCCTGAACAGTCTGGCGGCGCTTTACGAACGCATGGGAGATTACGAAAGGGCCGAGCCGCTACATCAGCGATCTCTGAACATTGATGAGAAGGTCTTGGGGCCAGACCATCCGGACACGGCGTTAAGCCTCAACAATCTGGCGGCGCTTTACCATAGGATGGGAGATTACGCCAAGGCCGAACCGCTGTATCAGCGGGCGTTGAATATTTGCGAAAGAGTTCTTGGTGCCGATCATCCTAATACCGAACTAACACTCGAAAATCTTGGCGTTCTCTTCATGGATCTGGGAGAGAGAACTGAAGCAACCGCAACGGCAGAGAAGGCCGAACGCGCGCGCCTGAGCGGGCTGGCCAACGTACTTTCATTCACCTCCGAGCATGCACGCCTGGAATACCAGGCCCAGTCCAGACCGTATTCGTTATTTGCTTCCCTGAGCAATGCGCCCCAATTGACTTTGGCCATACTCCGGCACAAAGGGATTGTCCTGGATTCATTGTTGGAAGACCGTCGAATGGCGGAGGCGGGTCAAAATCCGGAAAATCGCGCGCTCATTGACCAAATCGAAACTGCCAAACAACGATTGACTCAGTTGCTTCTGGAAGTGCCCAGGGATTTAAGCAGTCAAGGCCTGGAGCAGCGCTCCGGGGAACGCGAAAAATTGTCAGCCGAGGTCGAACAGCTCGAAGGAACGCTGGCCCGCAGGGGTGCCGGTCTTGGGCAGGCTCGCCGCGCCCTCAGCGTGACGGTCGAACAAGTCCAGGCGGCAATTCCCAGCCAGGGGATCTTGGTTGAGTTGCTGCGTTATAACCATTACCTCGGGAAAATGCAGTGGGAAGTTCGCTATGGCGCCGCCATCCTTGCGCACACGGGAGAGCCGAAATGGGTATGCCTGGGACCAGCGGCGGCCATCGAAGACAACATCCTGCGCTACCAACAATCAGTGCGTCGCCGAACGGACGAGAGAACGCTTTCCGCCGCCCTCCGGGGGTTGTATCAACAAATCTGGGCGCCCCTCGAACTCTTTCTGCCCGCCGGGACCAAAACGATCATTATCAGTCCGGACGCCTCATTGAATTTCGTTTCGTTCGCCACCTTATTGACGCCGACGGATCGGTTTCTGGCTCAAAACTATTCCATTCGTTACGTGTCCAGCGGGCGTGATCTGTTGCGCGAAGTGAAAGCGCCGGCGTCTGAAGAATTTGTGGTCTTTGCCAGCCCAAATTATTCGAGCAAAGGCCTCGCGGCTCCGGAATCTTCGGGACTATATTTACACCCGCTGCCCGGCTTTGCCACCAATGCTGCGGCCCTTGAGGCGGAGGCCAGGGAATGGCGCTGGCCCATCCGGGTCTATTTGGGCGACGAAGCAACCGAAACGCAACTACGGGCGATTCGTTCACCTCACATCCTGCATTTCTCCACCCACGGTTTTTTCCTGCCGCAGAATGTCGGGACCGTAAACCAGGTTTCGTTGTTCGACATCCGCACGGATCCGAAGAATGCCGGTCCTCAAGTTGTCTTGATGAATCCGATGCATCGCAGCGGCCTGGCCCTTGCCGGCGCGCAAGACACATTGGACGCCTGGAAACGGGGTGAAACTCCGCCCACAGCCGATGATGGCATCGTTACTGCCGAGGAAGTCGGCGGTTTGCATCTGGAAGGCACCTGGCTGGTTACGCTTGCCGCCTGTGACACCGGTGTTGGCGAGCCGATTGCCGGCGAAGGAGTGATGGGTTTGCGACGGGGGTTTATTCAGGCAGGCACGCAAAATCTGCTGATGACTCTCTGGCCGGTGGCCGTGGACGCAACCGGCAATTTCATGCTGGAGTTTTATTCCGCGCTTCACAAAGACGGGAATCCGCCCGAAGCCCTGGCCGGGGTCCAACGTGACTGGCTGGTAAAATTGCGCGAGAAGCAGGGACTCCTTGCCGCCGTGGTTCTGGCCGGCCCGTTTGTCCTGAGTTCACAGGGTTCAGTTGAATGAGTTGCGCAAGGGCGCGCCTCGTTTCCTATCGGCTCACGGACGGACTATAATGGGTCGCGGTAGGGACCGGAGTTGCCGGCGCCCGAACAGATACGAGCGGACGTTATTCGCTGATGCCCTTGAGCAGATACTTACGGAAGAGTTGCACATGGACCTGCCTGCCAATTGCAGGCTTGAACAGAAAAGAAAGAGGGTGGATTTTAAGTCAGGTTAAAACCTATAGCAGTTCCAGTTAACATTGGCACAGTTTGCAAAGTTACCCAGGAAAACGGCGGCGGGTAAAGGTAGGGCGCGGCACTCCGTGCGCGCCGGCGTGGTGAATTAAAACACGTTCGTTAGCAAAAGAGCGGCGGGCAGAGGACTGCCCGCCCTACCCGCCTCGATGTGTCAATCTCAATGTGAACGGCTATAGTTCTAAATAGAATTCGCACGACACAGGGTGGAAGTTTGTGCCGAAAATTACTTGATTTCCAGATTGGCGAACGGACTGTTCAATCCGGCGGACTGCGGTTCGGTCGAAACGGGCACTTTGTCTTTCGCGGGAGCGGGGTGGACGGGTTGATGATTGTTCGAAGCCGGCGCCGGACTGGCTTCGACCTGACGGGGATTTTTGGCGCGCTTGTTGCGCGGCAGCGGGCTGCACATCACGTTGATGCCGCGCCCGATGAGTTTCGGCGGAAAATCGGGTTGGCCGTAAAGCGCGATCTCGGCCAGAAATTTGTTGATGACTTGAAAGCCGACTTCGGTGTGCGCCATTTCGCGCCCGCGGAATTTCAGCGCGACTTTCACTTTCATGTCCTCGCACAAAAAATCAACCGCGTGCGTAACCTTGATGCCAAGGTCGTGCGGGTCAATCCGCGGGCTGAGCTGAACCTCTTTGACGGTCGAGGCGTGCTGGTGCTTCTTGGAATCCTTTTCCTTCTTGGCCTGTTCGTAACGGTATTTGCCGAAATCCACGAGCCGGCAGACTGGCGGCGTGGCGGTGGCGGCGATCTCGACGAGGTCAACCCCGTGCTGCCGGGCCAGGTTGAGCGCGTCGGTCAACGAGATGATGCCGAGTTGTTTGCCGTCAACTCCGATGACCCGGACTTCGCGGGCGCGGATTTTGCCGTTGACCCGGACAAACGAAACAGGAGAAAAATTGCGTGGAGAAAAAGGGCGGCTCAAGACACCCTCGTCGGTTGTGGCATAACTGTAAATTTTCGCATCAAGCAAACTGGCACGGCCAGTTCAAAATCTGCTTTATCAATAAGCCTTTCTGGTTGAACGTGCAAGCAAATAATTGGTGACACTCAAAAATCAGGGCCTGATTTGATGGCTTTAAACACAGCTTCGTAAATCCGCTTTAACGGTATCTTTGCCCGCGACGCCAGTTTTTTACAGGATTCAAACTCCGGCGCGGCTTGGATCACCTTCCCGTTGAGCCGGCCGATTTTCAGGGTGACATCACCAAACGGTGTTTTGATTGTTGTGAATTCACGCCGTAGTTTGCGCCGTTCCGCCACCGTCCGCCGGATGCCGAACGCGCTCGTTTCGCGCAAAATCAACTCGCTGAACTTGTCCGCATCCGTTTCGGCACACAAAACCGTGAGCAACACACCGGGCCGATTTTTCTTCATCTGAATCGGCGTGTAAAAAACGTCCAGCGCGCCCGCGGTCAGCGCCGTTTCAACGAAAGGCCCAAGAATTTCCCCGCTCACGTCGTCCAGATTCGTTTCGAGCACAACGATACGATCCGTTTCCCAATCCAAATGGGACACGTGACACGTGACGGGTGACCGGTGACCGGAAACAGCAGAGCCGCCCCCCTTCATGTCACCTGTCACTTGACACTTGTCACTTTTACCCAGCACCGTCCGGAGAACGTTTGGGCGCGTTTGGTTGTCGCGCGTGCCGAGTCCGAAACCGATTTTTTCCGCGACCAGACTTTGCATCGGGCCAAAATTTTCGACGAACTCCGCCAGCAGGGCGGCGCCGGTGGGCGTGACCAGTTCGTGCGGTTCGTCGCATTGCGTCACACCGATGCCGCGGGCGCCGAGGATGGCCAGGGTGGCCGGGGCGGGAACGGGAAAGCGTCCGTGCGCGCAATCCACCCAGCCGGTGCCTTCCACCACCGGCGCGGCCAGCACGCGTGGTTTGCCGAGCAGTTCCAGCGCGATGCACGCGCCCACGATGTCCACAATCGAATCCACCGCGCCGACCTCGTGAAAATGAACTTTCACCGGCGGCAGGCCATGGATTTTCCCCTCGGCCTCCGCGAGGCGTTGAAACACAGCGATGGATTTTTTCTTCACCCAAGCCGACAATTTGCTTTTCGCAACGAGCTTTTTGATTTCGGCAAACGTCCGGTTCTCGTCGTGATGATGTTCTTGATGCGTGATGCCCGTCCTCCGTAGCAGTACTGTGGAGGGTGGACGTGATGCGTGATGCGGGTGTCCATGCTCTCGCCCCTCGACCTTCGCCCCTCGACCTTCATTCAGATGGACATCAAACTTCACGCCGGCGATGCCGGATTTTTGTTCGCGCGCGACGTGAAGATGATAGCCGCCGAGTTTCAACTTCTGCAACTCGCGCTCCAGCTGGCGCGCATCCGCGCCGAGGTCAATCAGCGCGCCGATGAACATGTCGCCGCTGATGCCGCTGAAAATGTCGAGATAAAGCGTTTTCATCTTTTGTAACCGCGTCTCGTAAGAGCGCGGCTGACTTGATCTAAAAATATGACTGCGCTCTCATGCGGCGCCGCTACAGAGCATATTGATCTGGCTGGCGGCGTAACCCGCGCCGAAACCGTTGTCAATGTTCACCACCGTCACGCCGCTGCCGCAACTGTTCAACATGCCGAGCAACGCCGCGATGCCGCCGAAGCTCGCGCCGTAACCGATGCTCGTCGGCACGGCAATGACCGGTTTGGAAACCAGACCGGCGACGACGCTCGGCAACGCGCCTTCCATGCCGGCGACGACGATGAGCGCGTTCGCACGCTGGATGTTTTCCGATTTCGCCAATAAGCGATGCAAACCGGCAACGCCGACATCGTAAATCCGTTCGACCCGGTTACCCATGATTTCCGCCGTCACCGCCGCTTCCTCAGCCACGGGCAAATCACTGGTGCCGGCGCAAATGACCCCGATGGTTCCGGGACGTTTGGGCAGCGGTGATTTTTCAATGGTCACGCAACCGGCAAGTTGGTGGTGGACGGCGGGCTTGAATTTTTTGCGCAACGCGCGGGCATGGGCGTCGGTGATGCGCGTGATGAGCACGCGCGAATCGGACGCCAGGATTTTCGCGGCTATTTTGACGACTTGTTCCGGCGTTTTGCCGCCGCCGAAAATGACTTCGGGAAAACCCTTGCGGAGCGCGCGGTGCGTGTCCACCTGCGCGAAGCCGAGGTCGGCGATGGGCGCGGACTGAAACGCGCGCAAAACCTGGTCGCGGCTCACTCCGCCCGCGCGGAATTTTTCCAGCAATTGAATCGCTTCGGTAATGGTCACGCGATGACGATGCCACAGGAATGCGCCCCGGTCACGCGGGAAACTTAGCGGCGATGCCGGGACAGCCGTTTCCGGTTTTCGAGCAAGTACCAAACGATCAAAACATTCAGCGCCAGCACCATTGCCAGTCCAATTTTGGGATGAGGAAATAATTCCGGTCGGGGCAGGCCAGACGCATTAAGCCGGTGATGGCGCACCAATTCAAAAATTTCAACCGGGATGAAAAACGCCGACTCGCCAATCGCCAGCCAGATCGCCCATTTTGCGCGAAACGCCAGTCCCAAGCCCAAGACGATGAGAAACAATCCGCAAAGAAACGTGCCCGACGCCACCACCCGCACATTGGTCGGCGTGATGGTGTCCAGCCAGTCGCCAATGCCTTGAAAAAAACTCCGCTCCGGGTCGAGATGCACCCACCGCAAAAATTGGTCAAAGACGTCCGACAAATTCTTGTTCGCCAGCGAAAAGACACCCAGCGCCAGCAATAAGAGCGCAACGCCTTTAATCAACTTGATCGCCACGATGAAATACAGCGTCGGCGCGCGCTTTTTCTCCGGCGCGGCGGGAAGATTTGCATTCTCGGTCATCAACGGATTTTGACAAGCAACCAATCCAGCAGTTCATTGATAGCGATGCGCTCCTGCCGGCCATCGTCGCGGTGACGCACCGTCACGGTGTCTTTCAACTCCGGTTTCTCGCCCAGCGTGTCGAAATCAATCGTCACGCAGAACGGCGTGCCGGCCTCGTCCTGGCGCGCGTAACGGCGGCCAATCGAACCCGCGTCGTCGTAAAACACATTCATCCATGGACGCAACCGGTCGCGAACTTCAATCGCTTTCTTCACCAACTCCGGCTTGTTCTTGAGCAACGGCATCACGCCGACTTTGATCGGCGCCACACGCGGATGAAATTTCAGGATGACCCGCGTCTCGCTCTTGCCTTTGTCGTCGGTTTCGATGACTTCGCTGTAAGCGTTGCAAATCAAAGCGAGGATTAGACGGTCCACGCCCGCCGACGGTTCAATAACATGCGGAATATATTGGCCTTT
This sequence comes from Verrucomicrobiia bacterium, assembly GCA_049692125.1. Lineage (GTDB taxonomy): Bacteria > Verrucomicrobiota > Verrucomicrobiia > Limisphaerales > UBA11358 > UBA11358. The sequence goes on from JBAVOO010000072.1 coordinate 105,820, forward strand.
GGCGAGGCCGTTCGCGTCTTCGGTGGCGTCCTTTGCTGCCGGCTCCGCCTCCACGCCCATTTTGACAAGATATTTTTTCCGGTTCTCGTAATAGCGCCGCCAGAGTTCGTCCGATTTTTCCTTCGGCAACTTCACCCACGCCGTGCGCAGTTCCTCGTCGAAAACGCCCATCGGTTTGCCGGAGAAACGCTCGTGCTGGCTCAAATCGAAATCGCTGCGGGCGGCGATGCCTTCGAGTTCCTGCGTGCCGAACGGAAACCTGAACAGAATGTCCACGCAGGCGCGGGCGTAATGCGCGAGTTCCTCCGGCTTTTGCCAGTATTCTTCGAGCGTTGTGCGGGGCAGTCCGATGCCCTCGTAAAACTTGATCCGTTCCTCGACCCAGTATTTGTGCCACGCTTCCCAGCCCCAATCGGAACGTGCTGCCGGCATCTTGCCGGCGGAACTAATTAAAGATGGATCTGCCAGCGGGACGCTGGCAGCACGCTGTTCGGATTCCAGCTTCGAAATTTCCGCCGCGGTCGCCACTTTGCCGGAAATGGCCTCAACGACCTCGTCCGGCTTGATGAAAAATTCCAGTTCCATCTGCTCGAACTCGCGCGAGCGGAAGGTGTAATTGCGCGGCGTGACCTCATTGCGAAATGCCTTGCCGGTTTGTGCGATGCCAAACGGGACTTTTTGGCGCGACGTTTCGAGCACGTTCTTGAACTGCGCGAAGATGGCCTGCGCGGTTTCGGGGCGGAGATAAGCGACATTGTCCTCGCTCTCGACCGGGCCGACGCAGGTTTTGAACATCAGGTTGAACGCCCGCGGCGCGGTCTTCTCACCGTGGCATTCAGAAACCATCTGGCTGGGCTTTTGCGGACAGGGGATTTCATTGGTCTGATCGGCGCGAAAACGGCCTTTGCACGTTTTGCAATCAATCATCGGGTCGCTGAACGTGTCCACATGTCCCGACGCCTTCCAAATCTGCGGGTGCATGATGATGGTGGCTTCGAGGCCGGCGACGTCGTCACGCTGGCGGGTCATGGTGTTCCACCAGAGTTCCTTGACGTTGCGCTTGAGTTCCGCGCCGAGCGGGCCGTAGTCCCAAAAGCCGTTGATGCCTCCGTAAATCTCGGAGGATTGAAAAATGAACCCGCGCCGCTTGCACAGCGACACGATTTTTTCCATCAGCGCGTTTTCTTTCAGCCCGGCCATAGGGTCGGGCAGTGTTTGCGATGCGCGCGGCGCTGTAAATGAGATTTTGACTGGCCCAATGGCGGTTCGGCGCGTGAATTTCACGCGCGATGCGTGAAAATTTCACGCATTGTGCCGTCGCGAAACAACCCCCTGGTGGTTTTCATTGGCATTTGGCGGAAAAAACCGGTTGGCACCGGCATTGCTAAACGTTTTTCAGACCGATGTTGACGGCACGTGCGATTGATTTACGGAATTCGACGAACCGTCAGCCAATGAACAAAAACGAAAAACCTTATTGACCATATGAAAAGAATTCTGAAACAGAACAAGGCCTTCACGCTGATCGAGTTGCTCGTCGTGATCGCCATCATCGCCATCCTTGCAGCCCTGTTGCTGCCGGCGCTCGCCGCGGCCAAGCGCAAGGCGCAAC
>JBAVOO010000073.1:0-10747 GCA_049692125.1 Verrucomicrobiia bacterium
GGCCCGCACCTTGGAGGATCTACATTCAACCTTGGCGACGACCCTCGACTCCTTCTCAGCCACACACTGTCGAGGCTTCTTTCGTCACGCTCAATATGCGTCTATCTAAATAGAAAATGCTCTATTATCCGGAAACCGGTTGGATCCTCACCGGGACCTTCGCCGCCATTGGCATCGAGTGGATCCCATAACTTTGGGTCGAATGGCTGAAGAGATCCTTTCGTGTTATTTCCACGCACAGGCACCCACTTCACATGGCCATCGCCAAAAAGAACATTCACACCGGCGGGCTGGCCGCTGGTCTTGTGGCTCAGAGTCGCAAAGGTTTCCAGCAAATCAGTGGACACACTTTTGGTCGGATCCACGGCAGTAGATTTGAGTGGCACAGGTTCATAAATCGGGGATTGCGGTGGATCGCCGGGATTGGGACTGGTGAAAGTCATTTTTTCCGCCGTTAGCTTTGGGACGATTGCAGTGCCATTGCCATAGCCGGTGCCGGTCAGGATCTCGGTTGTCTTCGACTGTGGATAATAAGCGTAGGAGCAGCGAACATACGCGTTACCGTCGAATACAGGATCAACAGAAAAAATGTTGGGTGGAATCGAAGGCCAAGGCCAACCCGGCTGTGAGTATGTAGCGAAAGCGTAATTCCCACTCAGGACGGCGGGACAGTAGAAAGTTTGCGGGTTCTGAATGGCGTGGGCAAAGAAAAGAAGGCCAAGAGCATAAGGCCCCTCTGTGATGACGCGACTCCCAATACTGGCCATGCGACAGGCCTCATACGTCTGCCAGGGATTTCCCGTTCCACTCGGTGGGCAATCTTTCCAACTAATTTGAGGAACGTAATCATTATTCTCCGCGGCATAAATGGCCATGCCTGCGCCAATTTGTTTTAAGTTACTCGCGCATTCAGCCCGCAGAACGCGTTCCTGGGTGGTGAACGATGCCGACAGCAACACCGCCGCCAACAGGGCCACAACGCCGATGACGACGAGCAATTCAGTCAAGGTAAACGCCCGGGCGGAACCGGTTTGCCACCGGTGAACCGCCGCCAATTGGTTCAGGGATGATTTGTTCATAGACCGTATCCATCAATCGCACCAAATGCGGAAGTAACGCTGTGAATTCGTGGCCGGGACGGTGAAATATCGCGGGCCTCCAATCGCCGCGGCACTGCCGGCCTGAACACTGCCGGGAAACACCGGCCAGGCCGAGACCGGATTGCTCAAATTGGTGGTGGACAGAATCTGATAGTTTTTGCCGGAGACGGCCGTCCAGTTCAGCACCATATTGGTGGCCGGAGCCCCGGCCGCAATGTGAAGAGCCAGAACGGAAGTCGGATCGGTGGGATCCGTCCCGGCGAGATAATCCTGGAGATTGCTCATGCCAGAACCATCCGCATCATCCTGCGCCAGGGACAAATCACTCGCCTGTCCGGTTGGGTGCCCGAAATATTCTATCATCCACCAATCCGGGATGCCGTCCCCATCGCTGTCCAACGCGGGCAGATTATTCATGCCTCCCGCAAAGACGTCCCCAACCCCGTTCAAATCGCCGCTCACCAAACCGGCATCCCAGCTTTGAAAAGCGAGCCCCGATTGATCCGTGCTGAGGGCCGGCCGGGCCACCCACGTCGTCCAACCGGTTTCCGTCGTTCCCGTGACGAGCAAACTGTTCGTTCCCGCCAGCCGGTCATATACAACCAAGGAGGGCGGTCGCACGATTCCGGGCAGCACGTTGGTGGCGAAACTGCGGAACACTACAAACCGGCCATCCGTGCTGACCACCGGTGAATCCGAAACCCCGGCGGCGCTGTTGGTGCCGCTTTGGTCCAGGCTGACCAGGGTGAGGTTCCCCGTCTGCAAATCCTGGAGATACACGTCGTTGGTCCCGTTGTTGTCGTCGGCCACGAGACTGGTGGCGGTGACAAAGGCGACATAGCGCCCGTCCCCGCTCCACTGGGAGGAACCCTTGATCCGGATGGTGCTCGGACAAAGAAACAAATTCGAGTTGCCCACCAGGTCATAAACGAACAACTGGTTCGCGGCCAGATAGAGCAGCCGGTTGCCCGCCGGAGCGATGGCGGCGGAAGTCAGGCGGACGGCCGTGTTGGTGTAGATGTTGGCCTGCAAATTCGCGTCCCAGACTAAGAGCTGGCCCTGGGAGCCATAACTGGCAGGGTAACCGAAATAGGCCACGCGTTGTCCATCCGCACTCATCGAGATCGCTTGGCTGGAAACGTTTCCAGATACCACACAGGTCAAATTGGAATTCATGTCCCGCCAGAACAGGCCGGTCGCAGTGGAAGCATTGGTGCAGCAGAGGAACGCGACGTACCGGCCATCCTGGCTGCTGACGGGAGAAGCGGCATCGTATATGCCGGAATTGGCACCGCTGGAACTAATGGAATTGACGCTCGCCAGGATGAGGCTCACCAATGCGGTGGTGCCGGTCTGCAAATCGCGGCGGAAAACATCGACCGCACCATTGGTGTCACCCGCCACCAGGTTGGTCGCGCCGCTGAGAAAGACGACATACCGGCCATCGGCGCTGATGACCGGGCTGTACGACCCTCCGCCCCGGCCGGAATTTCCATTCAGACCCACACTCACGAGGATATTGCTGTTGGCCATCAGATCGTGAACGAAGACGTCGGCAACGCCGTTGAAATCGTTCGTCACCAGGTCGCTCGCGAAACTGGCAAAGGCCACCAACCAGCCGTTGCCGCTGATGGAAAGCTGTCCCAGTGAACTCGCCAGATTTCCGGATTGAGAAGATGCCAGAGGATCGCACATGGAAATCAGTTCATTCGTCCCGGTGGTCGCGTCCCACAGAAAAACGTCAAGCGCGTTGTTGTTACCCCCGCCGATCAACGCGCCGTCAAGCGCCGAATATACCGCGCATTGGCCATCGGCGCTCAACGCCGGAATCGCCCCCAGTTGATCCTCCGAACCGATGCCGTTTGTATCCGCGTCCAACAGCACGGTGGTGGCGGTTTGCAGGTCCCGGCGATAGATATGCAGGCCGTTGGAAACGGTGTTGCTCACCAGGTTGGTGGCGTCGCTGAGAAACGTCACATAGCGCCCATCCTGGCTCAAGGCCGGGGTGTGCGACGTGCTGTTCGTCGGCCACAAACCGCCCGGGTTCGCGCTCACCAGCACATTCGTGCCGGCCTGCTGGGACCAAAGACGAACACTGGAGTAATTCGTGCTCCCGGCCAGCTCGCGTTGCACAAAGGCGACAAACCCCCCGTCCGGCGTCATCGCTGGACCATAAACATCGTCGCAGCCCGCCCAGGGCGCGTAGCCATTGGTGCTCAATATTGTGTTCGTCCCATTCAGCGAGTCGTAGAGAAAGAAAATCACCGCCGGCACGCCTGAGCCTCCGGGGGAGGCCGTCCCGTTCGTCCAGCCGGTCTTGAATGCAATGTACCGGCCATCGTCGCTAATCACTGGATGAGTGGACGGCATCGAGATCAAATGCAGCAGGTTGGAGACAGTCATCGCCGCATTCGTGCTGGCCCAGATCGTTGTCCCCGCCAGCAGGTCGCGGACGTAAATCTCGCCCTGGGTGGTGGCGGGAACTCCCGGCGCCAGGTTCGTAGCCGTGCTAAAAAACGCCACATACCGCCCGTCCGGCGTAATCGCCGGCGTGTCCATGGTAGCCGCTGGTGGCGAGCCATTTCCGACCGCATTCACGCTCACCAGCGAGGTCGTTTGCGTAATCAAATCGCGCACGAAGACACCTGGAATCCCGTTGGTGTATCCGGCCACCAGGTTCGTGGCGGCGCTGATGAACGCCACACACGTGCCGTCCGGCGTCATGACCGGCTCCGTGGAAGCTCCGTTGGCAAAACCACCGTCCGCCGCCACGCTGATGAGGAGGGTCGTGCCCATGAAGGTGTCGCGCAGGAAAATGTCAGTGACTCCGTTCGTATCCCCGGGAACGAGATCGCTGGCATCGCTTTGGAACACGACATAGCGGCCATAGGTGGATGCCTGTCCGGCTGTGGAATGGCCGTTGCCGCCGCCGGTGCCGCTGGCATTGGCGCTCACCAGCTCGGTGGTATTCAAGCTGCAATCATGCAGGTAAACGTTCAAGACCTGCTGACTGTTGCCGCCGGGGGTCAAATCGTTGGCCAGGCTGGAAAAGACCACATAACTGCCGTCGTCACTGATCCAGGGCGCAACCGAGTCGCCGTTCCCGCCGGCAGGCAGGGGGACGGATGGGTCATGTGTGGAAAGCAGTTGCACCGGGCTGGCGCATAAGGAGGAAACCGAAACCAGAATGCCTCCAGCGATGATCGCAAAGAAATGCCGTTTTGTTTCTGTCAGAAGCGAGCCAATCAACATTTTCATAAGGGCAACCTTTCCACTCTCCATTTCCGGATGGGTTGATTTGTTCCCGAAAAGCTTCCAATTGACTTACCTAATTTATACCTGACGCAAACGGGCCGGTCAATTATAAAGCGCCGGCCGGTTTGGAAGCGTTGATATTCAAAATACATTTTCATTCCATCAATAGCTCGTGGGCAAAAAGACGATTCTTTCAGAAAAAAACGGTTAATTTTTATGTGTGGATCTGGCTTGTTTGCAACGAGTTGACTACGACCACATGGCGAAGCGGGCAACTTGCACGCAATTCATCGCCGGCAAAACGATCCGGAAAGTCATCGTCGCGCCGAAAAAACCGGTGAATATCGTGGTGGTGTAACGCAGACATTCTTGTCTGCGGGTTCTGGCGACTTTCCAGTCGCCATTTTTGATGCGAAGCGGCTGTGCAGGCTCTTGAAACACTCGACAGGAATGTCGCGTGAACCCGCAGGCTGGAAAGCCTGCGCTACGCGGTTAGTTTTTCTCGCCACCCGCCAGAATGGTCTGGAAATGCGGCGGCTGTTCCTCACGGGCGACCACACTGATTTCGATTTTCTTGAACCCGGCTTCGTCCAGCCAGCGATGCAAATCGCTCTCGGCAAAGCCGGGCCAGCGGTCGCCGTAGAGCTGCTGCGCCTTGTCGAAGTTGTGCTTGAGCAAATCGAGAATCAAAATCTGACCGCCGTTCTTCAAAATTTTATGCGCGCTGCGAATGGCCTTGGCCGGCTCATTCGCGTGATGCAATGCCTGGCTCAAAATCACCAGGTCAACGCTGCCGGCTTCAATGGGCGGGTTTTGCAAATCGCCCTGCCGGAATTCCAGGTTTTTCAGCCCGTTCTTTTTCGCCTTCGCCGCGCCGAACGCAACAATCTTTTCCGAATTGTCCACGGCGATGACTTTTTTGCAGCGCCGGGCCAGCAGTTCGCTCAACAAACCTTCGCCCGCGCCCAGGTCGGCCACCACCAGCGGCGGCAGGATGCGCAACAGCAAATGCCCGAACGCTTGCCATGAACGGCCCGGTCCGTAAACGCGGTCGAAGCGACCGGCAATCTGGTTGAAATAAACCTGCGCCTGCTCTCGTCGTCGGTTCACCACGCGCTTGAGATTAATCTGGTCGCCGCCATGTTCCGGCAGTTCCTGCGCGCCGCGGATGGCGAGCTGGATGAATTCGCCCGTTGTGCCGTCGGTCTGCGGGTTGAGCTTGTAGAACGTCCGCTTGCCCTCGCGCCGTGATTGCACCAGCGCGCAGTCCGAGAGCAGTCCGAGATGCGTCGAGATGCGCGACTGGCCGAGCCGGGTGATTTCCTGCAGCTCGTTCACGGACAGTTCGTCCCGCTCCAGCAGCGCCACGATGCGCAGCCGCGTCGGGTCGGACAAGGCCCGCAATGATTTCAAAGTGGCTGACATTTTCGTGTCGTTAAATTGTTTACTCCATCTACTACTCCCATTAACACCGGGCTTCAGCCCGGTGAATGCGTGACGCTGAACCCAAAAACCGTTTCAACGGTTTTTTACCCGCGCGAAGCCGTTAAAACGGCTCGAATATCCTGTTCGCCGCCCACACCGGGCTGAAGCCCGGTGCTAATGAGACTAAACTATGGCTTCGCGCTTCAGCATTCGCCCAATCTTTTTTGCAAAAAAGCATTTGACGCGCATCAAATTAGATATATCATCTTATCCTGATACGTCAATATGACATTTTAATCCATTGATTCATGAGCAAAAACTACATCTTTTCATCGGAGTCCGTCGGCGAAGGCCATCCGGACAAGGTTTGCGACACCATTTCCGATGCCGTGCTGGACGCCTGCCTCGCGCAGGACAAATTCAGCCGCGTTGCCTGCGAATGCTACGCCAAATCCAACATCGTCATCGTCGGCGGTGAAATCACCACGCGCGCGAAACTTGACTTCACCAAAATCGCCCGCGACACCATCCGCGAAATCGGTTATGTGAACGACGACGATGTGTTCCATGCGGACAAGGTCTTCGTGAACACCATCATCACGCAGCAATCGCCCGACATCGCGCAGGGCGTGGACGCCCGCAAGGCCAAGGGCAAGAAAACTTCCAAGCAGGGCGCCGGCGACCAGGGTCTCATGTTCGGTTATGCCTGCAATGAAACGCCCGAACTCATGCCCGCGCCCATCATGTTCGCGCATCGTCTCGGCCGCGAACTCACCCGCATCCGCAAGACCGGCAAGGTGCCGTGGCTGCGCCCCGACGCGAAATCGCAGGTCTCCGTCGTTTACGTAAACGACAAACCCGTGGCCATTTCCAACGTCGTCATTTCCACGCAGCACAGCGCGGACGTGGAGCATCACGAAATTGAAAAGTTCTGCATCGAAAACATCGTCAAAAAGGTCTTGCCCAAACGGTTGCTCACGAAGAAAACCAAATTCCTCATCAACCCGACCGGACGTTTCGTCGTTGGCGGGCCGCAGGGCGACACCGGTTTAACGGGGCGCAAAATCATTTGCGACAGCTACGGCGGCATGGGCCGTCACGGCGGCGGCGCGTTCTCCGGCAAGGACCCGACGAAAGTGGACCGCAGCGCCGCTTACATGGGCCGCTGGGTGGCCAAGAACATCGTGGCCGCGAAGCTGGCCACGAAATGCGAAATCCAGTTTGCCTACGCCATTGGCCATCCCGACCCGGTGAGCGTGAGTGTGGACACGTTCGGCACGGCGACCGTTCCGGAGAGCAAAATCATCCGCGCCGTCAACCGCGTGTTCAGCTTCCTGCCCTCGGACATCATTGACCAGCTCAACCTGCGCCGCCCGATTTATTCCAAGACCACCAACTACGGCCACTTCGGCAAGAGTGACCCGGCCCTGACGTGGGAGAAGACCGACATGGTCAACGAACTGAAAAAAGCGTTGTGATGAGTTTCAAGTTTTCAGTGTTCAGTTTTCAGTTTCTGAAAACTTGAAACCAGGAACTGAAAACTTCGATATGCCCTATCAATCGTTTGAGAAACTGGAAGTATGGAAAAGAGCCTGCCGTCTGGCGGTTGATGTCTGCCGGACACTGGCCAAATCAAAACAATATGTTCTCAAAGATCAAATGCAACGCGCGGCGATTTCAATTCCATCGAACATCGCCGAAGGCTCGGAGCGCGACAGCAAGCAGGACTTTGTCCGCTTTCTCCGGATTGCCAAAGGCTCCGCTGCCGAACTGCGAACTCAATGTTACATCGCTTTGAAACTGGAACTGCTTACAAAAGACGACGCCGACAACTTTGTGCAGGAAACCAAGGAAATCTCCGCCATGTTGCAGGGACTCATCCGCTCACTTTCGCCAAAACTGAAAACTGAAAACTGAAAACTTGAAACTTATGTCCACCATCAAACTCTCACCTCCCCGCGCCAAAGTTGCCAAAACGAACGGCACCGGCGCCACCAACCCGGATTTCAAAGTCCGCGACCTCTCGCTCGCCGAGTGGGGACGCAAGACCATCCAGGTTTCCGAGCACGAAATGCCCGGCCTGATGGCCATCCGCGCCAAATACGGCCCGCAAAAGCCGCTCAAGGGCGTGCGCATCACCGGCTCGCTGCACATGACCATCGAGACGGCGATTCTCATCGAAACGCTCGTCGAACTCGGCGCGTCCGTGCGCTGGGCGAGCTGCAACATTTTCTCGACGCAGGACCATGCCGCCGCCGCCGTCGCCAAGGCCGGCATCCCGGTCTTCGCGCACAAGGGCGAATCGCTCGAGGAATATTGGGACTTTACGCTCGCGGCGCTCACGCACCCGGGCAATAAAGGTCCGCAACTGGTCGTGGACGATGGCGGCGACGCCACCCTGCTCATCCACAAGGGTTACGAACTCGAAAACGGCGATAACTGGGTCAACACGCCCAGCGACAACCACGAAGTGGCCGTCATCAAGGCGCTGTTGAAACGCGTGGCGAAGGAACGCCCCGGTTTCTGGCACACCGTCGTGAAAGACTGGAAGGGCGTTTCCGAGGAAACCACCACGGGCGTCCATCGCCTTTACCAGATGCTGGAACAGGGCAAGCTGCTCGTGCCCGCCATCAACGTCAATGACTCCGTCACCAAGTCCAAGTTCGACAATCTTTACGGCTGCCGCGAATCGCTCGCCGACGGCATCAAGCGCGCGACCGACGTGATGGTCGCCGGCAAGGTCGCCTGCGTTTGCGGTTATGGCGACGTCGGCAAAGGTTGTTCCCACTCATTGCGCGGGTTCGGCGCTCGCGTCATCGTCACCGAGATTGACCCCATCAACGCGCTGCAGGCCGCGATGGAAGGTTTTGAAGTGAAGACCGTCGAGGACACGCTCGGCGAGGCGGACATCTACGTCACCACCACCGGCAACTGCGACATCATCACGCTCGAACACATGGCGAAGATGAAAGACCAGGCCATCGTCTGCAACATCGGCCACTTCGACAACGAAATCCAGGTGGACCGCCTGAACAAGGCCGCGGGCGTGAAAAAATTGAACATCAAACCGCAGGTGGACAAATACACCTTTGCGGGTGGCAACAGCATTTACCTGCTGGCCGAAGGCCGGCTGGTGAACCTCGGCTGCGCGACCGGTCATCCGAGCTTCGTCATGTCCAACAGCTTTACCAACCAATGCCTCGCGCAACTGGATTTGTGGAAGAACCGCGATACGAACAAGGTGGGCGTCTATCGTCTGCCCAAGAAACTGGACGAGGAAGTCGCCCGTCTGCACCTGGAAAAAATCGGCGTGAAACTGACGAAGCTCACGAAGAAACAGGCCGACTACATCGGGGTGCCCATCGAAGGCCCCTACAAGCCGGAGCATTACCGGTACTGAGCGATTTCAAACCGCCAAAACTTTCACAGGCGCGTCAGCAATGATGCGCCTCTTTGTTTTAACGCCAAGACGCGGAGACGCGGAGACGCAAAGAAAACCGCGAACTACGCGAACTACGCGAACGCTTCACCCTCTCCGCCTCGAACGGGGAGAGGGCCGGGGCGAGGTGTCGAAATCAAATTAGCGCCCGCTGAATCCGCCGAAGCAACCGCGCCTCGTTCTTGCGCTTAAACTCGTGCTCCCAAATCCGAAACACGCGCCAACCATGTGAGCGCAATGTGCGCGTTACGAGCGCATCGCGCGTCCTGTTCGCGGATAATTTCCGATGCCAGAACGCGCGGTTATTCTTTGGCTTGGTCGCGTGCTTGGGACAGCCGTGCCAGAAACAACCGTCAACGAAGATTGCGAGCTGCGTCCGCCGGAAGACGAAATCCGGCCGCACGGCGAGTGACAGGTGACGGGTGACAGGTGACAAGACTGGTGCCGGTGCTTTTCGTGTCACTTGCCACTTGCCACTTGCCACGCGCACCAGCGCATGCCTTCTCCATCCTTTGATTCCATTCGCGCGCAACAGCCGCGCCAGCGCCAGTTCCGTGTCCTTGTTTCCGCGTCCACGAATCCGCGACATGACTTCGGAACGTTTCCGTTTTGAAAAGACATCAGCCATACTTCAGCTTTCCTTGCCGTGCCGAAATCCGCCCTTTAGCCTTTAGCCTTCAGCATTCAGCCTTTGTTTTCCGACCGCTTCGCCTTGGTGAAAACGTCAGGCATCAACCATCCTCCTTTACGTCCGCCGCAGAAGAGGTTACGTTATGCCCGTTATGATCGTTCCACTCTCGAAAATGCAACTCCGTCAGGATGAAGATGGCGTCTGGATTGCCAAATCCAACCTGTTGCCCGGTTGCCACACGCACGGGCGCGACCGTGGCGAGGCCACCCTGCGATTCCAACAGGCGGCCAAGGCGCATCTGGAAGCTTTGCTCGAAACCGGACGCCCCATCCCGGCTGCTTTCCGCGATAAATTTGTTCTCGCCGCCTGACCTGTGGGCAAATATCCCTCCTGGAACTGCCGCCAGCTTGACCGTCGTCTGCGTGAGATTGGCTGCGAACTTCTTCGCACCTCTGGGAGCCACCGGCATTACTCGAATCCTTTCCGTCCGGATCGCCTCATCACGTTCGCATGGCATCCGGGCGACGTGCCTCGCGGCATCATCGCCGACATCGTCGAAGACCTCGGCATCAGCCGCGACGACTTTTATTTCAAGAGATTCTGAACCGCGAACTCCGATGAATCGCGAGCCGGTGGACGCAAATTTCGGAGGGCGGAGTTCCGCAACGCCCAGACTCAAAACTATCGCGACAATATAAACCACGATCGTAGATTATATTGTCGCGGCGGCTGCACACCTCTAGTGTATCTGACGCTGAATCCGCTGCACAAGGTGCAGGTTCAAAACATAGGTGACGGAGTAGGTTCAATACATAGGTAACACTTAGCCTGGGAGGCTTGAGACGATAAACTCAAGGATGCCCTGGAAAAAAAGTGAACCTATGGAACAACGAATGG
>JBAVOO010000074.1:0-71026 GCA_049692125.1 Verrucomicrobiia bacterium
AGAGCTTCCTGCGGGCGGATATCCGCCCGCAGGAAGCTGGTCAAAGGAAACCAAATGTGTAACCTCTAACCAAAATAGTGTTACCGATGTATTGACCCACGAGTGTTACCGATGTTCTGACTGCGCCAGAAAACACTTGCTTGACATTCATCACCCGTCACCTGTCACCTGTCACTTTTATGGGCCTGATTGACTTCATTCTGAACCTTGCGGGCTTGTTGCTGTGGCTGAACTGGCGTTCGGTCCGCTTCGATCCGCTCGGCAAACGGACGCCCGCGACGTTGATTGGCACACTTCGGCGGGCCGAGCCGCGGCGTTTGCGACGATGGCATTTGCTCGCGGCGCTGGGCGGGCTGTTGCTGTTGCGCGCGTTGTTTTACTGGCAGATCGGTTCGGCGGCACACTGGACGGGCACCTTGAATTTGAGCGTCATTACGCTTTCGTTCCGCAGCGATTATTTTGTGCGTATGTTGTTGTTTTCCATTTTCAGTTTCGGGCTGACGCTCGGTGTGTTTTATCTCTGGCTGCTGCTGCTTTCCATCCTGGCCGGGCCGGAACCCCTGCCTTTTCATCGTCTGGTGCGAATGCCCCTGGGCGGCATTGATCGCTGGTCGCGCGGGGTGAAATTTGTTCTGCCGCTGATGGTCATGTCGGTTTTTTGGTGGCTGGCGAGCTGGCTGCTGGCGTGGCTGCAAGTCATTCCCCCACTCGTCTCGCCGGCCCATCGCATCGAAGAATCGTTGGTCATCGGGCTGGGCAGTTACCTGACCTGGAAATACCTCATCGGTGCGCTGCTCGTCCTGCATCTGTTGAACAGTTACATTTACTTCGGCAAACATCCGTTTTGGAGTTATGTGAACGCCGGGGCGCAGGCCTTGTTGTCGCCGTTGCGCGTGGTGCCGCTGCGGGCGGGCAAGGTGGATTTTGCGCCGGTCGTGGGAATTGTGCTGGTGTTTCTGGTGGCCGAACTGGCCGGGCGCGGACTGGTTTTGCTCTACGGAAAACTGCCGTTTTGAGGCTTTATCGTCCCATCACGCAGGCGTCTCGGTCTTCGCCTTGGCGAATTTGGCCGAGATGACCGCGCCCATGCTCGGCTCGCTGACAATGGAAAGGGTGCCGCCGTGCAAGGCAACGAGCCGCTTGGCGATGACCAGGCCGAGCCCCAACCCTTGCTGCTCCTGCATCGTGCGATCGAATTGCATATAAGCGCCGACGCGCGTGATTTGCTCGGTGGTAAATCCGCGGCCCTGGTCACTGATGGCAAGGGTGATGGTGTTGAACGCCTCGTTCAGCGACAAGCGAACGGACGAGCCGGGATCGGAAAATTTGAAGGCGTTTTGTGCGAGTTCATCCACAACCTTGCTGAGATATTCCTCGGCCATCGGCACGGGAATGTCCGCCAGCTCGAAGGACAAATCCGTGGAACGATTCGCGAGCGCGGCCTGCGCGGAGGCATGCTTCTCCAGCAGCGCAACGGGATGTTCCGTCCGGCCGAGACGCAGGGCGTTGACGTTCTTCGGGTCGGCGGCAATCAATTCCAGCTGCGCGTAAATTAAAAAGTTTTCGATGAGCCGCTCCAGCCGCTTGCCGGATTGGTGGACGACGTGGCCCATTTCGGCAATTTCGGCGGGTTTGAGTTTGGCGGCGTCGGCGGCGAGAATTTCACCGTAGGCAAGAATGCCGTTGAGCGGCGTGCGCAACTCGTGCGGCAGCATCAGGCTGATGTTGTCACGCAAATGGGCGAGCTTGCGCTCGGCTTCATCGCGCACGGTCTGGGCTTTTTTCAGGCGCGCATCCACGGCGGCGTAAAGCCCATCAGTGGTGAAAGGTTTCGGCAGGTAATCATCGGCTCCCAATTCCATGCCGTGCCGCATGCCCGCGTTGTCGGCCAGGCCGGTCATGAGGATGAACGGAATGGAGGCCGTGGGCGCTTCCGTGCGCAACGAGGACAGGGTCAGGTAACCGTCCACTTTTTCCATGTTCACGTCGCAGAGGATGAGGTCGGGCAATTCTTTGCGCGCTTTTTCGATGCCATCCGCGCCATTGACGGCTTCGATGACTTCAAAGCCTTTTTGCTTCAGCGCCAGATAAATCATCTCGCGCAGCCATTCCTCATCATCAATGACCAGAATCTTATTCATTCGGATTTGCCTGAAATGAGCAGGAATTATGCCTTTCCACAAGCAATGTTGTTTTCAAATCTTGAAGACAAAATCAGAAAATACCGTGCTGCCCATGGGCTCCACCTTTATTTGCGCTCCGCCAAGGGCACGTAATGATTGAGCGTGCGCCCGGTGTAAATCTGCCGCGGCCGATAGATGCGGCTTTTCGACTCCTCCATGATTTCCTTGTAATTCGCAATCCAGCCGGGCATCCGGCCAATCGCAAAAATCACGGTGAACATCTCCACCGGTATGCCGAGCGCGCGCATGATGATGCCACTGTAAAAATCCACGTTCGGATACAGCTTCCGTTCGATGAAATACGGATCCTTGAGCGCCGCCGTCTCCAGATGTTTGGCGATGTCCAACAACGGGTCATTGATGTGCAACTTGGACAAAACGTCGTCGCAGGCTTTCTTGATGATTTTGGCGCGCGGGTCGTAATTTTTATAGACGCGGTGGCCGAAACCCATGAGCTTCTTGCCGCTGTTTTTGTCCTTCGCCGCCATGATGAATTTTGAGCCGTCGTCACCTTCGCGATGAATTTCCTCCAGCATTTCAATCACCGCCTGGTTCGCGCCGCCGTGCAACGGTCCCCACAACGCGCACACGCCCGCGGCGCAACTGGCGAACAGGTTCGCCTGGCTCGACGCCACCATGCGCACGGTGGAGGTGGAGCAATTCTGCTCGTGATCCGCGTGCAGCAGGAAAATCAAATCGAGCGCCTTGACGACCTCCGGTTTCAATTCAAAATCCTCGTACGGCGTCGAGAACAGCATGTGCAGGAAGTTCGCCGTGTATTTGTAGGCCTTCTTCGGGTAAATCAAGGGCAGCCCGCGCGACTTGCGATACGAATACGCCGCAATCGTCCGTACCTGCGAAATCAGCCGCGCCACATACACGTCAAAATCCCCGGTCTCGCCCCATTTCCAGCACATCAGGCGCTCGTCAAAGCAGCTCGCCGCGTTGATCATCGCCGAAAGGATCGCCATCGGATGCGCGCCCATCGGAAAACCCTCGAAATGAAACTTCATGTCCTCGTGCAGAAACTGGTTGTCGGTGAGCAAATCCGAAAAACGTTTCAACTGCGCGCGGTTTGGCAATTCGCCGTAGATGATGAGATGCGCCGTCTCGATGAAGTTGGATTTCTCCGCCAGGTCCTCGATGGGAATGCCGCGATAGCGCAGAATGCCCTTGTCGCCGTCAATGAACGTGACCTTGCTGACGCACGATCCGGTGTTGCCGTAGCCGTCGTCGAGCGTGATATAGCCCGTGTTCGCGCGCAACGACGAAACATCCACCGCCTTTTCACCTTCGCTGCCTTCGACTGTCGGCAGCGTATATGCTTTTCCGTCCAATTCCAGCTTTGCCTCTTTGCTCATGTGCTCCTTTTTCGATGTCGGTATTTAATGCCCGTTTGGGAAAGTTTGCTGGGAAATGAAAATGTTGGCAAGACACGAAAACAACATTTCACAAAAAATTTGACGCGCCGATTTCGCTGGCTTGGGTTGAACTTCGTGGCCAAATTGAAAACCAAATGAAACGCTGGGCTGCACTCACCGTCCTGCTTTACGCCGTTGCGTTGTTGTTGCTGACCGTGCCCGCCATCTGGATTGCCTTCAATGGCTGGTCGGACAAGGGCGTCAGTCTGCAAAAGATGCTGGAGACATATCTGCATTGGGGCTACTGGCTCTGGCTGGCCGTGCTCGTCGCCGGTCAGGCATTGCTGCTTTTGCTGCCCATTAACATCGCCGCACGCCGGTTGCCCGCACGTCGCCCGCTTAAAACCCCCGTCATCGTCACGACGTTCTTTCTCGCCAACCTTGTTTTTGCCGGAATGCTTTCGATTCTCTGCGCCGATTTCAAAGAGGATGGCTTTAATTTTTTTGGCTACTTCCTGCCGTTCAAGAAAAACCAGGTGGCCCCTTCCGACTTTGCCACCGAATTCGGAGCCGTAATCACCGTGCTGGCTTTCTGGCTTGTCTGGGCCGTCATCTTTCGCAGCTTCGCCAAATCTGATGACCCGGACGCGTTGCTCAAACGCAGCACGCGCTGGCTCCTGCGCGGCAGCATCCTCGAACTTCTCGTCGCCGTGCCCAGCCACATCATCGTCCGCCGCCGCGGCGACTGCTGCGCGCCCATCGGCACGTTCTGGGGCATTGCCACCGGCATCTCCGTCATGCTGCTCTGCTTCGGCCCCGGGGTTTTCTTTCTGTTCGTCGAACGCTGCCAACGGCTGCAACCCAAATCACCGGACGCCGCCAGCCCGCCGGCGCAAAAGTAATTTCCGCTTTCCTTTCGCGCGACGCGCCTTAACTTGCGCAGACGCAAATGGGCTTGAAACTGTTCAACACGCTGTCCCGCTCGGTTCAGGACTTCGCGCCGCTTGACCCGGCGGGCAAAAAGGTCGGCATGTACTGCTGCGGGCCGACGGTTTATGACTTCGCCCACATCGGCAACTGGCGCACGTTCGTCTTCGGCGACCTCGTCCGCCGCACCCTCGAATTCAAGGGCTACGCCGTCACGCACGTGATGAACATCACGGACGTGGAGGACAAAATCATCAAACACGTCCGCTTGTCGCGCCAAAGCGACCTGCCGCGTCGAAGTAGAACGGAGACGGGAGCGGCGGCGGACGAAACCAAAACTTCCCTCCGCGATTTCACCGGCAAATACGAAGCCGCGTTCTTCGAGGACTTGAAAACGCTCAATTGCCGTCTGCCCCACCACACCCCCCGCGCCACCGGGCACATCGCCGAAATCGTTTCGCTCATCGAAAAACTGGTCCAACGCGGCATTGCTTACAAAGCGGCGGACGGCTCGGTTTATTTCAGCATCGAAAAATATCGCGGTTGCGGCTGCATCTACGGCCAGTTGCTCAAGCTGAACTTCGACGAACTCCGCACCGGCGAGCGCGTCAAGAGCGACGAATATGCCAAGGAATCCGTCGCCGACTTCGCGCTCTGGAAGGCGCGCGTGCCGGAGGACGGCGATGTTTTCTGGCCCAGTCCGTGGGGCGAAGGCCGGCCCGGCTGGCACATCGAGTGCAGCGCGATGAGCACGAAAATTCTCGGCCCGAGCTTTGATTTGCATCTCGGCGGCGAGGACCTGATTTTCCCGCATCACGAGGACGAAATCGCCCAAAGCGAAGGTGCGACCGGCAAACCGTTTGTCAAACACTGGCTGCATGGCGCGCATCTGCTGGTCGAGGGCAAAAAAATGAGCAAGTCGCTCGGCAATTTTTTTACGCTGCGCGATCTGCTCGCCAAAGGCTTCACCGGCCGCGAAATTCGTTATTCGCTGCTCACCGCGCATTACCGCGAGACGTTCAACTTCACGCTCGAAGGTTTGCACGGCGCGCGTGCGGCGCTGGCACGGATTGACGAATGCCTGGCCAAGCTCCGCGAACGTGCTGCCGACGTCCCGTCGGCAGATCCGATCAACCGCTTTTCCCCGGCTGCCAACACAGGTCAGACCTGCCGGCAGGATGCCGGCAGCACATTGCTGACGGCCTTCACCGCCGCGCTCGACGAAGATTTGAACATTTCCGCCGCCTGGGGCACAGTGTTCGAATGGGTGCGCGAGACAAACCGCCAGCTGGTGGAAAATTCCCTGGGTGCAACAGACGCCGCTTTCGCGCTGGCCGCGTGGGATGAAGTTGATTCCGTGCTCGGCATCGGCACAAAATCGGGGGCCGAAATTCCCGCTGAAATTCTGGCGTTGGCCGAAACTCGGCAGGCCGCGCGCAAAATGAAGGATTTCAAACGCGCCGATGCGATTCGCGACGAATTGAAGGCCAAAGGCTGGGTCATCGAAGACACGCCGAAAGGGCCCAAGTTGAAGAAGATTTGAACCACGAAAACACGAAAGACACAAAATTAAAACACGCTTTGACCTTTTGAGCAGTTCGTAAATCGTAAATCGTAAATCAAAAATGACCAAAAGCCTGTTCATCACATTCGAAGGCACGGAAGGCTGCGGCAAATCCACGCAGGTGGAGCTGTTGGCTGAACGGCTGCGCGCACTGGGACATCGCGTGCGCGTGTTGCGCGAACCAGGTGGCACACCCATCGGCGAGGAAATCCGCCACACGCTCAAGCACAGCAAGGTGAACGTGACCATGACCTACGAAACCGAATTGCTGTTGATGAATGCCAGCCGGGCGCAACTCGTCCGCGAAACCATCCGCCCGGCGCTGGCCGTCGGCGAAATTGTTTTGTGCGACCGCTTTTACGATTCGACGACGGCGTATCAGGGGTACGGGCGCGGGTTGGATCTGGCGCTGGTCAGGAGTGTGATTGACTTTGCCGTCGGTGACACGCGGCCGAACCTGACCTTGCTGCTGCACGTGCCGGCGGAAGTCAGCGCCGAACGCCTGCAGTCGCGTCAATCCACCCTGCCCTTTGTCCGCGACCGGATTGAGGAGGGGGACAGATATTTCTTTGAGCGCGTGGCCCAGGGTTACGAAGCCATTGCTGCCGCCGAACCGAATCGAGTGCGCGTGGTAAGCGGCGCGGGCGCAATTGAAGTTGTCTGCGAAAACATCTGGGAACTCGTCCGGCCGGTTCTGCCGCGCATCGGACGCTGGTAAACGCGCTTGCTGAATTTTCAGCAACGAATACTTTTACAACATGATCGAAAAAACAATCGGGGAAATCGAGGCGAAGATTCGCGGCGCGGACGCCGTCAGCGAAGAGCGCAAACGTGAGTTGCTCCAGTTGCTCGGTACGCTCAAGTCCGAGGTCGGCAAGCTGGCGAAAACGCACGATGAACAGGCCGAAAGCATCGCCGGTTTCACGCAGCTTTCCGCGCACGAGGCCACGCGCACAAAGCAAAATCCGCAATCACTTCACCATTCGCTTCAGGGTTTGCGCTCGTCAGTGGACGGCTTCGAGAAATCGAATCCCCGGCTCGTCCAAATCGTCAACGCCATCAGCAACACCCTGTCGAACCTGGGAATCTGACCGAATTTATGATTGATGATTTACGATTTACGATTTTCCCCGTTTCCGCAAGCTGTTGAAAATCATCAATCATCAATCGTAAATCATAAATCAGTCCGCTTGCGGTTCGAGCTTCGCAATCGCCGCCATGATTTCGTCGGTGATTTGCTGGTAGATTTCCTTGAGCCGCGCCTTGGAACAATTCTTCGCCTCGGCCCGCAAGGTTTCAAATTGCATCGGCGGGCCATACTTGACTGCCACCCGTTTGGGCCGGGGAAATTTGACGTGCCGCCCGTAAGCCTCGAAGGTTCCGAATGTCCGCACCGGCACGACCGGCGCGTCGGACTTGATCACCACCAGCCCGATGCCCGAGCGCGCGGGCTGCAACTGGCCGTCACGCGTGCGCGTGCCTTCGGGAAACAAAATAATCGCGCCGCCGGCGAGCAACCGGTCGAGGATGGCCTTCAACCCCGCCGCGCCGCCGCCGTCGCGGTCCACCGGCACGGAATTCCACGAACGCAACAACGCGCCGATGCCCGGAAATCGAAACAAACTTTCCCGCGCGAGATAATTGATCGGGCGGCGCAATCCCGAACCGACCAGCGGCGGATCCAGGAAGCTCGCGTGGTTCGAGGCCAGGATGACCGCACCGGTTTGCGGCACCCGCTCCGCATTGAAGACGCGCCAGCGGAAATAAATCCGGTACAGCGCGCGAAAACCGAGCCAGCCGAGGCGATAGCTGAAGTTCATAAATGACTAATTCCCAAGTCCGAATGACTAAAGAATTTTCAAATGACCAACGTGCCGGCCAGGCTGCTTGTTCGAGCTTCGGGATTCTTTCGTCATTATGGTTTGGAAATTAGTCATTCAGCTCAGCGGCATGGTCTGGTCATTCGTCATTTTCCGTGCATCAACCTTTTGCGGACCTCTTCAAGAATCGCCGCGCTCGTTTGTTCCGAAGTCATGCTTGAATTGTTGATGACCTTGGCGCCCAGCCCGATCATCAACGGCGCCGTCGCGCGCTGGCTGTCGCGCTGGTCGCGCGCCGCGAGATTTTCCTGGACCCCATCGGCGGCGCGGCGGCGCGAGCGTTCCTCCAGCTTCGCGTCGAGATAAAATTTGAAATCGGTTTCGGGGAAAACATTCGTCCCGATGTCGCGCCCTTCCATGACGAGATTGCCGAATTGGACGCACTCGCGCTGGCGTTTGACCATCCATTTGCGCACCTGGGGAACCGCCGCGACGTGCGGCGCGGCGGCGCTGGTTTCGGC
The DNA here is from genome assembly GCA_049692125.1 of Verrucomicrobiia bacterium. Classification (GTDB taxonomy): domain Bacteria; phylum Verrucomicrobiota; class Verrucomicrobiia; order Limisphaerales; family UBA11358; genus UBA11358. The sequence goes on from JBAVOO010000074.1 coordinate 8,377, forward strand.
GGTGCGGACTTCCTTTTCGGGATAATAACCATTCACGAGCAGCCGCACGCGGGCGCCCACGCAGACCAGCGACGTTTTCCATTTGCGGCACGCAGCGGCGACGGCTTTGGCGTTCTGCACGTCAACCCGGCTTTTCAGGCAATACCACGCCAGCGTGCGATACATCGCGCCGGTGTCCACGTAAACGTAGCCGAGCGCCTTGGCCACGAGCTTCGCGTTCGTGCTCTTGCCGCTCGCGCTCGTGCCGTCAATGGCGATGATAATCGGTTGTTTCATCAAATTTTCAACACTGAACAACTTTTTTGCCCGTTCCTTCAACTTTCATTAACACCCCGTTTCAACGGGGTGTGCCGGCCAACCGGAATCAAAAAACCGTTTTAACGGTTTGCCCGGCATCCGATAAAACCGTTGAAACGGTTTTACCCTGCTACCACCATTCCACACCCGGCTGAAGCCGGGTGCTAATAAAAAAACATCGTCAATCTGCAAACAATTCCTCTTCTTTCAGCTTCCGTCCCGTCTTCGCGTCCAGAATTGTCGCGCCCAGGCCTTTCGGCGGTGGCGCGGCCAGTTTCTGGAAAAAATTCGGAAACGTCTTTTTCACGCAAGCGGGATTCTTGATTTTGATGCCGGGCACCTTCAACCCCAGAATCGCAAAACACATCGCCATGCGATGGTCATTGTAGGTTTCAATCTCTGCGCCGTGAAGTTTGGACGGGTAAACCGTCAGCGTGTCACCTTCCTCTACAACTTTTGCGCCGCACTTGGTCAATTCCGTCCGCAACGCAACCACGCGCTCGCATTCCTGAACGCGCAGCCGGCCAAGGTCGGTAAAAAAGAATGGTTGCACTAATTTGAAAACTCCACACACAGCCCCTTTATCTGCGGCCAGAACGATTGCCGTCATGATGCTGTCGCCAAGTTGGGTTTCGCGCGAAATTTTTTCGGGAGGCGGGATGAAATGAGGAAAATCCGCATCAATTTGCCAACCAGATTTTGGCCAGTGTTTGACGCGCACAGGTGGATCATCAGAGTGAGCTTTGCTGACAGCGAATTCGATCCATTCGAATATAATTGCATACCACGCCGCCGCCCAAAAATAACTCCCACTCGAAGCATCCGGCTCGATTTGAAATTTGCCACCACGATGCGGAAACGCCTCAATCATTTTTGAAGTCATCGCCACATAAGGCGATTCCTCCGCATTCTCACCGACAATTTCAACTTCCCAGCCGCCATGTTTTGCGCAAAGCAACAGCGCCGAGGCAAACTGCGAGCTTTCCTCGATGCTCACAGCGCATTTCCTTTCGTTGGTAGGAGCCGACGTGAGGAGGCTCTGATCCCCTTTAAAAGTTTGATCCTCGTTACCTCGGTTCCTACTGGATGAGAATTCGCCGCCGAAAATTTTCACCGGCAATTTGTCATTCCCATTTTCTGGATCAACTCGATAACCCAGCTCGCGCAACGCCTTGAACAGGGCCGCTTGCGGGCGTTCGTGCATCCGCGGCACGCCGTGCAATCGGTAAACACCCTTGCCCAGACACACCAACGCCGCCAGAAACCGCGCCGCCGTGCCGGCGTTGCCCACAAAAAGTTCCAAGGGATTTTCCGCCGTGCCACCGCCGGGAACTTTCCCGCCCTGCCCATAAACTGTGATGGTGCGATTGCAAATTTCGTCCGGGTCGGGCTCGACGTTCACCATGAAACCAAGTTCCTGCAAACACTCGACCATGATTTGGGTGTCCTCGCTCCACAGCGCGCCTTCGAGGGTCACTTCGCCGTCCGCCAGCGCCGCGAGGATGAGCGCGCGGTTCGTGATGCTCTTTGAGCCGGGCACGGTTATTTCCGCGCGCACCGGTTTGTCGAGCGGCACGATTTCGATGAGGTCGGGTAAGGCCATTTTAACCACGGATGGACACGGATGGACACGGATAAAACATGGATTGACGGGTAGGGCGAGCAGTCTTCTGCCCGCCGAGGCGCTGGTTATAACCGAACGGCGCGCACGGAGTGACGCGCCCTGCCATTAAAGAAAATCCGTGTTTATCCGTGTTCATCTGGGGTTGATTCATTCCGGTGACGGCGAGGCGCAACCGGCGCACCAATTGTCGCGGCGTTTTTTGGCCGTTTCAAAAAACGTTGCGATGGTTTCCGCGTCGGCTTTTTTCAGCACGCGGCGGAATTTTTGCAAATCGGCGATGAAAGCCTCCAGCGACTTCGCCAGATTCTTGCGGTTGGCCAGGGCGATGTCGCGCCACATTTCGGGCGAGCCGGACGCGATGCGCGTCGTGTCGCGAAAACCGTTCGCGCACAGGGCGGCCTGAGGTTTGGGATGCGCCGGATTCAAAACATGGCTGGCTAAAGTCGCCGCGATGATGTGCGGCAAATGGCTCGACCGGCTCACGAGTGAGTCATGAATTTCCGGCGTCAATCGCAGCACGCGCGAACCCATCGCCCGCCAAAACTGTTCCACTTTTTTCAGCGCGGCCTGGTTTGTCTTTTTCGTCGGGGTCATGACGCAAACGGTGTTGACAAACAAATCCGCGCGCGCGGCGCTTACGCCGGTTTTTTCCGCGCCGGCCATCGGATGACTGCCGACGAGGTGCGCGCCGGATTTTTGAATCAGCAATTCGAGTTCGCGCACGACGCTGGCTTTGACGCTGCCGACGTCGGTGACAATGGCGCCGCGCTTCAAGGCCGGAAGCATTCCCCTGACGCGCGAACGCATTTGCGACAGCGGCAGGCATAGGATGACGAGGTCGGCATCCCAAACAGCCGCCAGCAAATCGGTGGTGGCGAAATCCACCGCCCCCGCCCTTTCACAGTCTTTCAGGCTGGCGCGACGGCGGACGAAGCCCGCGGTCTGGCGCGCGAGCTTCCGGCGTCTGACGGCCAGCCCGATGGAACCGCCGAGCAGGCCGACGCCGATGATGGTTATCTTCCGAAAAAGCACGACGGAAGCATAGAGGATGGAGGGTGGAGGATGGAAGATGGAAATGGCGGATCCTAGTGACCACTTTTGGACTGCGCTGGCAGAGCGCAGCGGCGACAGCGCTTTTGTGTGACATCCCAGGTGGTGGGCCGGCTCCAAAGCGGCGTCGCGCTCCGCTTGCCGCCGCAGTCCAAAACACGAAGCGTTTGGCATGCGGCGGCCCTCCGCCGCTTTGCAACCTTATAGCGTGACCCCGGCCGAACCGTTCCGCGCCGATTTATAACACGCATCCATCACCTGCTGCGTTTTCAGCGCCCACATCGGCCATTCGTCGTTGAGCTTGCCGGAGAAAACCTGGTCGGCGAAGTTGCGGAACATGATGGTGTTCTGCGCGGTCGCGTGGCCAAGTTCAGCCGGGTCGGAAACGGGCATTGGCGTTTGAATGCCGGCAGCCGTCGGGGCGCGCATTTCCATCCGGTTGACCTCAAAGGCCGGTTCACGGCTGTTGAACGGGTGGACGAAATCCGGCGTCCACACCCAACCGTTCACGCCGCTGACAAAAACCCATTGTTGCGGGGCGGCGAGAAACGAAGAGTAAAATCCCGCCGAAACACCGTCATCGAAAACAAGTTCGGCGGAAAATTCGGTGGGCGCTGGCTTGCGGCCGCCGGTGGGTTCGGATTGCGAGAGAATCCGGCCTGTGACCGTGTGCGGCAGTTGCCATTTCATCGTCCAAAGCGTGAACCGGATGCAATACCACCCCAGATCGCCCAGGCAGCCGGCCGGCTCAAGCCGTCCGTCCACGCGAATGTTGCCGCGCGAAAAATCGCCGGTGCCCAGGAAACTAAACGCCGACGAAATCCGCCGCACCGGGCCGACGCTCCTGCCATCGTCGAGCACTTCGCGAATGCGCGGCATACGCGGATCATGCATGAACATCACGCCGTCCATGAATTGCACGCGGTTTTTGCGGCAGGTGTCCACCATTTCCTGAACGTCGGCGAAACTGACGCCGCACGGCTTTTCACAAACGACGTGCTTGCCCACCGCCGCCGCGCGCAAAACCCATTCCTTGCGCAAGCCGGTCGGAAGCGGGATGTACACGGCGTCCACGTTCGGCGATGCGAGCAGTTCCTCGTAACTGCCGAGCGCAGCCGGTTCGGCAGCGAACGGAAACTCACGCTGGCTTTCGCAAATGAATTCGCGGCTGCGCCCCGTGTCACGACTGGCAACGGCGGTGACGATGGCCTTCCCGGAATTGAAAATGGCCTTCCAGTTTTGGCGGCCGATGTTGGCCGTGCTCAATATTCCAAATCGAAGTTTATTCATAAATTTAATTCTCTCCCATGTAGGAGACGACGTGAGGAGTCTTTGACTTTTATTCAGTTCGAGTCTCGTCACCTCGACTTCTACAGGCTTCCCGCACCCGTTCCAAAATCACGTCGGCCAGGTGCGGTTCGCTGCCGATGGCGGGCGAATACCAGACGCGTTTGCCGTTCTTCTCCGTCGGATTACGCCACGTCGGCTGTCCGGCGGCAAGCCGTTGCCGGACGGCCCGTTTCGCCTCGCCGAGCAAAACCGGAATGTCCTCCTGCGTGTGCAAACCGTCGCTGATGAAAAACGGCACCACCACCAGATTTTTCGTCGGCGCGAGTTGATAGCAATCGGCGATGCGCGGCGATTCTTCCAGAAAAATCGCCTGAATACCCGCATAAAGGTTCAGCGCCCGGATCAATCCGACCTGCCGTTCGATGGCCTTCCGCGAATTTTCATTCTTCTCCGTGCCATGTCCGGCAATGAACAGCGTGATGTCCTTCGGCCTGGGCGCGCGCGGAAACGGAAAGGTTTCGACGATTTCCTTGGCACGGGCCAAAAGCACGCGGGTCATGCTGTCGTGAGTGCCGACGGGGCAGCAGTAAAACAATTCGGAGTTGGGAGTTCGCAGATGGAAGTTGGGGTCGAAGCCGAGTTCGCGCGGGATGACTTCCTCGCTGAAGTACCCTTCACTGATGAACAGCGGCACGATGAAGACGCGCGGGGTGGAAATTTCCGGCAAAACCTTTTTGATTTGCGGCTCCTGCTTCCAGAACGCCTCGCGGACTTGGGCGAAAATTTTCCGGCGGCGCAATTCCGCCGCGTGCTGGTAAACCGGCGCGGCGGAATCGTCGTTTTGCGCCGTGCCGTGGCCGAGCACCACCAGCGCGGCGTCCGAGAAATTTTCACCGTTCACATGGCAAGGTTGGCGCATTGAATCGCCACCGGCAAGCCAGCTTCGGAAGCGAATGCGACTTAAATCCGAAAACCGAAGCCCGAACCTCGAAAGAAGTCCGAAATCCGAAGATCGAATGAGCCCTGCCCGGTTCCGCGATGTCCGGCTTTCGGCATTCGGATTTCGGCCTTCGATTTTCTTTCGGATTTCGGAGTTCGGGGTTCGGATTTCTTTTAATCTTCCACGAGGATGGATGTTTGCAGCATCCTGTCGCAGCACCTTCCACCTGAAACTTTTTGACACCTCGGGCGTTCTAAGTTCAAATTGTCCGTGAAATCAATCGAACCTATGAAAATAACAACCTTGATCAAGCTTACCCTCGCACTGTCCGCCACCTTCGGGCTGGCGTTTGCCGCTGCCGCCGATACCGTTCAATTGCCGCCCGCTTCAACGAAAACCGGCGTGACTTACGCCACCGACATCAAGCCCGTTTTCGACCAGTCCTGCGTCAAATGTCACAGCGGCGACAAACCAAAAGCCAAACTGAAGCTGGACAGCCTGGAAAACGCGCTCAAGGGCAGCAAGGATGGCAAGGTCATCACGGCTGGCGACAGCGCCAACAGTCTCATGATCAAATGCGTCGCGCACACGACCGCCGACCACGATTCCTGGATGCCGCCGGCCCACAACAAGGCAAACATCGGGCCGCTCACGCCGGAGCAAATCGGTCTCATCCGCGCGTGGATTGACCAGGGAGCGAAATGAGCCGTCCGCCAGGAGGCGCAAAAAGCATAAATCTCCTTCACAAACAGGCAGCCGGACAAACAGTACAATTATTGAAATAGCTATTTCAATAATTGTGCTTTTGCTGAATCCACAAATGTCCGGATTTGTTCAAGCTGCCGGACGACGGTACCTGAGATTGCAATAATGTCGGCGGTCTGCCGACACGCCGCTACACTGCCTCCGGCTTGCTGCGCCGAATCCCGCAATGCAGGAAAAGACGGGTCACTTCAACGGTGCGCGTTTTTGCCGCCGCAACTCCTGCTGCTGGCGCAACAACTCCATGCGGTCGGTTTCGGAAGTTTCCGGCTGGCTCGCGCGCTGAATGGATGCGGCGATTTGACGATCCAAGAATTGGTTCCGCAAGCGCAGAACCACATCGGCCAGTTGCTGGTCGGGGTTCGGAATTTTGCGGTCCTCGGCCACGGCTTCGGTGACGAGGCCCCGCATTTCAGGTGATTCGCACTCGTCCAGAAACGCGGCGAGATTTTTCCAGGTTTCATTCGTCTGCGCGGCCAGCCGCTTTTCAACAATTTGCCGCGCGAGTGGATGGGAAATCCAATTTACGTCCAGATGCAGCGTGGCCCAGGCAACCAAATCGTCGTGCAGCAACAAAAGTTTCAGCAACCAGAATTCTTTGTCAGATGGACGCGGGATTTCAGTTGAAGCAGCAGATTCAATTGATTCCTCGCGTTTTCCAGACGGTTGCTCATTTAATACTTTTTGAAATTCATCAACAATTGATCTGAATGAGAGCCCAAGTTTGAAAGTCAAATCATGTGCATACTTATCAAAAACAACCCGGTTGCCAGTTTTTTGCAACGCTTCAAGCATTGATCTAACGACTACAGTTCGGCCTTTATCCGTTTTGACATCATTTTGTTCGCAAAGGCGTTTCAAGTAATAATCAAAAAATCCTTCGGCACCTTCCACCAGTTTTCGGAATGCTTCGCCGCCGCTGGCCTTGATGAAACTGTCCGGGTCGTGCGGCGCGGGCACCACGGCCACGCGCACGGCCAGGCCGGACGCCAGCAAATGATCGAGCGAGCGCACGGCGGCATTTTGTCCGGCTTCGTCCGAATCGAAACACAACACCACCTCGTCCACGTAACGTTTGATGATGCGCGCGTGGTCGGCGGTGAAGGCGGTGCCTTGCGGCGCGACGATGTTTTGCACCCCAGCCATGAAACACGTGATCAAATCGAGCTGGCCTTCGCAGACGACGGCAAACCCGGCGTCGAGCAGCGCGCGTTTGGATTTGTCGAGGCCAAAGAACACTTTGCTCTTGGTGAAAATGGGCGTCTCCGGCGAGTTTACGTATTTGGCCGTTTTTTCGTCGCCGGACAAAACGCGACCGCTGAAGCCAATCACCCGGCCCTGCTCGTCGCAAATGGGAAACATGAGCCGCCCGCGGAAACGGTCGTAATAACGTGCTGCCAGCGTCCCGCTGGCAGGAGAAATTTTTTCGGAAGGTTCTGCCGACGAGACGTCGGCAGCACGTTGTTCGCCGGACTTGCGGATGATCAAGCCAGCCTTTTCAACCAAATCAAGTTCGTAGCCTTTGCTTTTGGCCCAGTTGACGGTGTCGTCCCAGGCATCCGGCGCGTAGCCGAGACGAAAGAGTTTCACCGCTTCCGGCGACACGCCGCGTTTCGTCAGATAATCGCGGGCGATCTGGCCGCTGGCTTCGTTGAGCAGCGCATTTTGCCAGCGTTGCGTGATTTGCTCGTGGAGCTGGAGCAACTGGTCCTTGAGGTGGCGCGATTGCTGTTCGCCGGGGGTCTGATCGAATTCCAGGGGAATTTTCGCGCGCTCGGCCAGCCGGCGGACGGCGTCCATAAACCCGATGTTTTCGTATTCCTTGACGAAGGTGAACACGTCGCCGCCCTTGTGGCAGCCGAAGCAGTGAAAAATCTGGCGATGCGGATTGACGTTGAAGCTGGGCGTCTTTTCCTTGTGAAAGGGGCAGAGGGCGACAAAGTTTGCGCCCGCCTTTTTCAGCGGCAGATACGAGCCGATGATGTCCACGATGTCACTGGCGGCGCGGATGCGTTCGCGGGTTGCGGGGGAAAGCGTGCCAGCCATGCTTGTTTGGCGACGCGACGCTTACTTCTTAATGTTAACCCCCGCCGGTTTTGGCTCCGGCTTGGCGACCGGCGGCGGAGTGGTTTCGATCAGCAGCGGGCCCAGATAATCCTTGATGTAAGGCCCGGTGCAGGATTTGGTAAAGACCTGCTCCTGAATGGTGTACAAACTGGGAAAATAGTTGCCGCTATACAATCCGCCGCCGAACCAACGTTTCACATAGGCTTCGTGTTTTTTAATATCCTGCGCCGTGTAGACAGGCGCGTTCAGCAAAGCCAGCACGGCCAGCAGCATGCAGGCACACCGAATCATGCCGGATAACATCCCCAAATAGTATTCGCCACCGCCGAACAAATTGTTCCCGGCCAAGCGATAAACCAGGAGCCGCTTGAGAACCATAAACACGAGAACAACTGCGAACGCCAGAAGCAGATAACCAAAAATGCAACTGGGCGTCCCGCTCAAGGCAGCGGTGTTGACCAACAGTTGGGCGGCCATCGGATACCAGAGCCCGCACACCACGACCAGCGACACCCATTTCAACAACGGCAGGACTTCCTTTGACATGCCGTGCTTGCGCCCGCGGAACAATCCGATGATCAACATTCCCGCAACCACCGCGTCGAACCAATTGACCGGCAGATTATCGAGAGCCAGGTTTGGTATGGCCACACCAATCATAATCGTGAGATTAAATCCTCGAATTTAGAATGCCAATTAAATTATCGCCTGTCTCATGCCAGTTTCGGGTTCCCGCCGGCGTTTGAAACGCGCTGCCGCAGGTGAAATCCTTTGCCGCGGCACAGTTTGAGCGCAGTTTTTCATCCGGCAAACTTCCATCACGGCGGATTCGATGAAAGCCAGAACTGAATGTCCGGCGCCTGCGGATTGCGCGGATCCAGTGCCAAAACCTTCAAATAATGCTGCCGCGCCAGCGCCAGATCGTACAATTGCTGCGCGTAAAGATATCCCAGCGCCAGATGCACACGCACCTCGTCCGGATTCGCCGCCAGAATCTTTTTCAATTCATTCACCGCGTCGGTCACATAACCCGCCGCCTTGAGCGCCAGCGCGAAATTATAACGCGCGTCCACCGAATCCGGCTGGATCGCCAGCGCCATCTCGTAAGCGGCGAGCGATTGATTGAAGTTCCGCAGCCGAAAGGCGATCACGCCATAATTGTATTGCGCCTCGAACCAGCCCGGATCCAGTTCCGTCGCCTGATGATATGATTGCAACGCGTCCAGCCAGCTCGAATTTTGCTCAAACTCCCGCGCCCGGGTGAACGCACCCGATGCCGTCCGCCGGTCGCCCGCCTTCGGTTTGCGCGGCGAAAGATACAAGTAACGCGGAAACATCGGCGGCGCGGGCTGAACAATCTTGACCGGCTTCGGCGCAATAACCGGCTTCGGCGCGGGCGCGGATGCGGTTTGCGTTGGGGTGCTGGAATTTGCCGGCGACAACGGCGTGGAACCGGTGTGGTGGTTGTCCGAAGCCGGTGGCGGCAGGGGCGTTACTCCATTTTCATTGTTTTTTTCCGGCGCGGAAGAACGAAACCAGTTCAGCGGATTCAGCCTGTGGATAACGCCCGTCTTCCCGGTCGCCGGTTCCGGCGGCGTTTCCGCCACGGGCGTCCCGATAATCACCGGTTGCGGCTGAACCTTCACGATCTGCGCCGGAGTTGTTCCGGGGGGCGGATTTGAACTGGCGCGGACAACCGCCTGCGTTCGTGGCAACCCTGTCGGGCGAACCGCGCTGCCGGCCGCCGGCGTTCTGTTTTCAGTCGTGAATGCGGCAGCTTGATTTTGATTCACCGGTGGCGGGTTCGCCGCCGTGACCGCCGCCGGCGGCTCCAGACTGTTCGCGATATCGTTTACCGCGTCCCAATTCGCCGGGCGCGGCGTCAGCGCCAGATACGCGCGATAATTTTGCAGCGCCAGCGCGTTGTCGTGCAAATGCTGCTGCGCCACCGTTGCCAGGTTCAGCCAGGCCGGCGCGTAATCCGGCTGTTCCTTTGCCGCCGCCGCAAAAAATTGCGCCGCTTCGCGCGGACGTCCGCGTTCGACCCGCGCAAGTCCCAAACCGTTCAATGCCCCGGCATTGTTCGGACTCAGATAAAGCGCAGTGCTGAAGCTTTTTTCCGCCGTCGTGACATCATGCGATTGAAGCTGCGCGAGGCCGAGCTTGAGCCAGCCTTCCGGCGCCTTGGGCCGGCGCAACGTGTAGGCGGTAAACTCGCTTTCGGCCGCGTCGGGTTTGTTTTGCTCCAGCCACAAACAGCCGAGATTGTAATGCGCCTCCATCAAATCGCGGTCGAGCGTTAGCGCACGCTGGTAAGCCGTCACGGCATCGGCCGGCTGGCCGGCATACTGGCACGCCACGCCGAGATAATTCCACGCCTGCGCGTTCGTGGCCAGGAGCGACGTGGCGGTCTTGAATTGCGCCACCGCGGCGGTGTAATCGCCGCGCTCCAGAAGTTTTTTGCCCTTGAGCAACGCGCGGGGACCGGACGGCGTGCAGCCCGCCATAAGCAGGGCAAGCGCGAAAAAGCCAATCGCGCTCCATCGCGGCAGGTTTTTTGTGGCCAGCATCGGCGCTGGTGGTAGCATTCGCGCCCAAAAGTGTCAAGAAACGCGCAAACTCAATTCGTGCCAGCGGCCCGCCGGCTGGCAATGGCGGTGGCCGTCGGACTGGCGTGTTGGCCGGGCCGGGCCGCCGATTCGTTTTTCAATCATTCCACCAACGCCATCGCGCGGGTCGTTACCGTTGAAAATTCAAACGCCATCTCCGATTTTCAGCCGGACCCCACGCGGGTGCAGGCCATGCTGGACCGCGGTCTCACGAATTTCACCGGCCAGGCCACGGTCGCCGCCGCCTGGCGCAGCCTCGTCTCAACGCAGGACGTCATCGGCATCAAGGTTTTCTCCACCGCCGGAATGCTCAGCGGCACGCGGCCCGCCGTCGTCGCCGCGGCGATTCACGGGTTGCTCGACGCGGGCGTGCCGCCGCAACACATCGTCATCTGGGACAAACACGAGGATAATTTGCGCGCCGCCGGATTTTTCAAGCTCGGCGTGCAACTCGGCGTGCGTGTGGCCGGTGGCGCGGAAAGCGGTTACGATCCGACGAATTTTTATCAGCCTGATACCGCCATCATCGGCAATCTCGTCTGGGGCGATTTGGAATTCGGCAAAAAAGGCGAAGGTGTCGGGCGAAAATCCTTCGTCTCCATGCTGGTCAGCCGGCAGATCACCAAAATCATCAGCATCGCGCCGCTGCTGAACCAGGAGTATGCCGGTGTTTGCGGACATCTTTACGGCCTGGCGATGGGCAGTGTGGACAACACGCGGCGTTTTGCGGACGACGCCGGCCGGCTGGCGGTTGCCGTGCCGGAAATTTACGCCCTGCCCGTGCTTGGCGACCGCGTGGTACTCAACATCACCGATGCGCTGATCAGCCAATACGAAGGTGGTTCGCACGGTCTGCTGCATTATTCCTCGGTGCTGAATCAACTTTGGTTCAGCCGCGACCCCGTGGCGCTCGACACGCTGGCCATCAAGGAACTCGACCGCGAACGGCGCGCGCTCGATGCGCCGGAATTCAAACCGAATCTGGGGCTTTACGCCAACGCCGACCTGCTCCAGCTCGGCGTGAACGACCCCGCGAAAATCCAGGTGGAAAAGCTGCGCTGAAAGAACGGCAGGAAAGTATCAATGCCGATTCAACTGGACAAAATGTTTTCCCGGTCAAGACTGGTGACAGTCCAATGCACCAGAGATTTCAAACCACGAACCCGAAGGACGGATATGAAAAAAAACATGTTGCTACAGACCCTGACCACACTCACTGGCGTCGCCCTGGCGGTCGCCGTACCAAAGGCGGAGGCCAAGTTGACGGTCGGTGATCCAGCCCCGAAACTCCAAGTTGCCAAATGGGTGCAGGGCGATCCCGTGAAGGCGTTCGACACGAACCACGTTTACATCGTGGAATTCTGGGCCACCTGGTGCGGCCCCTGCCGCGCCTCCATCCCGCATCTCAACGAATTATGGCAAAAATTCAAGGATCGGGGGCTCATTGCCATCGGACAGGATGTCTGGGAACAAAATGAAGACGGGGTCGCGCCGTTCGTGAAAAAAATGGGCGACCAGATGACCTACCGTGTCGCCCTCGACGACAAGAGCCAGGAAACCAACGGCATCATGGCCGTTAATTGGATGAAAGCGGCGGACCAGAACGGCATTCCCACCGCTTTCGTGGTCAACAAACAGGGCCGCATCGCCTGGATTGGACACCCGATGGGATTGAATGAACAGATTTTGGAGGACATTCTGGCTGGGCGTTTTGACATCACCAAGTATGCCGCGGAATACGAAAGTCAACAACAGGCCCAAGACCGGGAGATGGAATTGTCCAAAAAACTCAGCCAAGCCCTCAAAAACAAGGATTGGGATACCGCCGAAACCACGATCGCCGAGATGAAAAAATCGGAGCCCGCCATGGGCGACAACCTCGAAACCATCCATTTCTCCATTCTGCTGGTCCGGAAGAATTATGCCGAGGCCTACAAACTGGCCGAATCCTTGAGTGACGCGCACCCGAAGAACGCGATGATTCAAAATTCCCTCGCTTGGACCATCGCCACGCAACCCGGACTGGAGAAGCGCGATCTCGCGCTCGCAGAAAAAATGGCCGGGCGGGCAAACGAAGCCACCAAGGGCAAGGAACCCGCCATTTTGGACACGCTCGCCCGGGTCCAGTTCATGAACGGCAAAACCAACGAAGCCGTCGCCACCGAACAAAAGGCGTTGGATCTCGCGTCGGACGAACAAAAAGCTTTTTTAAAGAAATTTCTGGCCAGCTACCAGGAAGGCAAGTTGCCGGAAATAAACGAATAGCCGTTCGCCCGAATACCTGTTTTCCATTCCACAGGCTGACTTTAAGCCGGTTGCCCGGCCTGAATTCGCCGTGAAATCATTTCCCCAGGTGCGTTTTGCCACCATCACCAACTTCGTTCTTCGGAACTGAACCGGATTGCCAGCTCTGGGAGCGTCGGCGTCTCGCCGGCGGGTGGAACCATCATCAGTAACACGGCGAGCCGGCGGGACGCCGGCGCTCCCAGGCAGGATGCCTACCGCCACGGTGTAGCGGCACGCTTCCCAGCGTGCCGGTAACGGCGGCTTCCAGCCGCCAGTTCGATGCAGGTGCCAGATCCCGCCCCATTTTATTTGACAACGGCATTTCTGCTTCTCAATCACAGCCGGCTGCGGCAAGCTCACCCCAATTCTATGCGCATCCTGATTGCCACCGTCACGGCCGGAGGCGGGCACATCGCCGCTGCCGCCGCCCTGGAGGAAGCCTGGCGCGCCTTGCGCCCGGACGACGTCGTCGAACGGCTCGACCTCATCAAGTTTTTCTCGCCGCTCCACAAAAAAGTCCACGAGGACGGCTACGTGCAACTGGTCGAGCGCGCGCCGGAACTTTGGGGCATGTTGTTCGGCAAGACCGACAATCCCAAAGTCGCCCGCCGGTTGAGCAAACTGCGTCGCGTGTTTCCCAGCAGCTCGCGCAAGCGCTTCATGCGCCACCTGAAACAGTTCAAGCCCGACGCCGTCCTGTGCACCCATTATCTCCCGCTCGAAACGCTCGGCTTGCTCAAATCACCGGAGGGCGGAGTTCCACGACGCCCCAATTTGATGGAAAAGATGGGGGCTCGCAGAGCTCGCCCCTCCGAGAATTGGAAACATCCATTCGTTGCCAGCATCGTGACCGATTTCGAGGCCCACGCGTTGTGGATGGACGCGTGCGTGGATTTGTATTGCGTCGCCGCCGAGGAAACCAAGGCGCGGCTGGTCGCGCGCGGCGCCACCGCGGCAAACGCCGTCGCCACGGGCATTCCCATCGCCGCGAAATTTCTGTCGAAGCCCGGCCCACGGGCGGTCCGCAAACATTACGGTTTGCGCGACGACCAGCCGGTGCTGCTCGTGCTGGGCGGCGGCTTCGGCATGGGGCCGGTCGCCGAAATCCTGACCGAACTTGACAAGGTGCCGGGCCAGTTCCAGACCCTCGTCGTCACCGGCCGCAACGAGGAATTGCGCCGCAAACTCGCCTCGCAAACCCGCCAGCATCCGACGCACGTGCTGGGCTTTTCGACCAACATGCACGAACTGATGGCCGTGGCCGACCTTATCATCACCAAGCCCGGCGGGCTGACCACGTCCGAGGCGCTGGCGCTGGGCAAGCCGCTGTTCATCCTGAACCCGATTCCCGGGCAGGAGGCAGCCAACAGCGATTTCCTGCTCGAACGCAGCGCCGCCGTCAAGGTCAACCGCGTCGAAGATTTGCCCTTCCGCATCGAAAAACTGCTTGGCTCGAAGAAACTCGCCGAAATGGCCAGGGCCGCCAAGTCACTGGGCCGTCCGCAATCGGCCACCGCCGTCTGCCGGGAAGTTTTGAAACGGCTGGACAAGAAGGCTGAAGGCCAAGGGCTAAAAACAGAAGGACAATTCTTTAGCCTTCAGCCTTTTCAGCCGCGCTGCCGGGTCGCTTCGTAAAGGAATATTCCCGTGGCGACGGCCACGTTCAGTGAATTCATGTGGGACGGCATCGGGATTTCCACCCTGTCGTCGCACGCCGCCAGCACGGCCGCCGTGAGGCCCGGTCCTTCCGCACCAAACACCAGGCAGCAATCGCCCCGCAAATCCACGGCGGTCAGCTTCTTCGCCCCGGGCCGGGGATGCGCCGCCAGACATCGCACGCCCCGCGCCCGCAGCGACGTCAATTTTTCCACCAGATTGTCCACCTGCACCAACGGTTGCTCGAACGCGGCGCCCATGGAACCGGAAACCGCGCGGCGCTGGAACGGACTGCCGCACGTCTCGCCCACGATCAGAAAATGCGCGCCAAAAGCCGCGCAGTTCCGGACCACCGCGCCGAGATTTTCCGCGCTGGCAATGCCCTCCACGGCGGCGAGCAACAACGGCCGCGGGGCGTTTTTCAGGAGCGTTTCAAAATCCGGCGGCGGCGGGATTTTGGCCACGGCCAGCGCGCCCTGATGCAACTGATAGCCGGTGATGGTTTCCAACAGCTTCTGTTCGCCGACGTAAACGCAGAGCTCTGCTTCCGGCCGCGCGCGCAGCAGCGGTTCGAGCTTTTCCAACCACGCGGGCGTGAGCAGTGCGGAGACGACCGTGAACCGGCTTGCCAGCAGCCGCCTGACCACCTTGGCATTCGTGGCCACCAACACGCCGGCCCGCTCGTGTTCCTCGGGGCGGCGGAGGGTCAGATACAACGCCAGTTCCGGCGCGTCGAGCGATTGAACCGGTTGGATGTGCAAGTTCGCCACACCCTTTCTCTTACTTTGTAGGAGACGAGGTGACGAGTCTCAAATTTCTTCGGTTTTTGAAGGGCGAGTTAGAGATTCCTCACTGCGTCTACTACTTTGGGTAATCTATGCCGGTCGCGCGCATTGGGCTCCTTAGGATTCGGGATCCGACGCAGACCCCATGGTTTCTGTTGCCATCAGGAATGGCTGATGTAATGTTTCACGCTTAATATAAAACCCTTAAGCCAGTATGAATAATAACCGCGTCATCCTCACAGGCATTTCGTTGCTGCTGATGGGAATTCCCCTGGTCGCAGGCACCAATCCGCCGGCCACCGACCGCGTCATCACCGCCGATTTACGGCAGGTGCAGGGACCGATGAACACGATGTTCAAAAAGTGTGTTGGGGCCGGGCGGGCCAACGAAGGTTTGCGCGCCGACTGGCAGCGGCAACTGACTTATGCGCATCGCGAATGCGGTTTTGAATACATCCGCATGCACGGTTTGTTCTGCGACGACATGGGAGTTTACCGGGAAAGCAAGGACGGCCGGCCGGAATACAACTGGCAATACATTGATGAGCTTTACGATTTTCTCCAAAGCATCGGCATGAAGCCGTTCGTGGAACTAAGCTTCATGCCGTCGGCAATGGCCAGCGGTTCCGAAACGGTTTTCTGGTGGCGCGGCAACTCGACCAAGCCGAAGGATTTCAAGAAGTGGGGCGATTTCATCCGCGCTTTCGTAACCCACCTGCGCGAGCGTTACGGTGACGCCGAGGTGCGCACCTGGTATTTTGAAGTCTGGAACGAGCCGAACGCGCAATACTTTTTTCACGGCACGCAGCAGGATTATTTCAACCTCTACGCGGTCACGGCAAGGGCGATCAAGGACGTTTCGCCCGCCTACAAGGTTGGCGGTCCGGCGACGGCGAGTTGTTTGTGGGTGACAGAATTCATCCATTTCTGCGCGACGAATCATGCGCCGGTGGATTTTATTTCCACGCACGACTACTGCGTGGACAGTGGTTACCTGGATGAAAACGGCAATGCGGGCACGGTGTTTTCTCAAAACCCCAAAGGCATTTATGGCAACGTAATCCGGGTGCGCAAGCAGATCCGCGATTCCGCGATGCCCAATCTGGAATTGCACTTCACCGAGTGGAGCGCTTCTTACACTCCGTTCGATCCCATCCACGACAGCTATCACAGCGCCGCGTTCATCCTCGACAAAATCAAGAACGCCGGCGCCGCCGCCGATTCGATGTCCTATTGGGTGTTCACCGATATTTTTGAGGAGGCCGGCCCGCGCTGGACGCCGTTCCACGGCGGCTTCGGCCTGATCAACTACGAGGACATCAACAAGCCCGCGTTCTACGCCTATCAGTTTTTAAACCGGCTCGGCCCGGTCGAATTGAAAGACAGCGACCCGGCCTCGTGGATATGCACCGACAAGTCCGGCGGCATCCAGGCGCTGGTCTGGGATTTCACCATCACGCATCCCGGCACCAACGTCATTAATCAGGTCTATTACAAACGCGACCTGCCGTCCCTGCCGAAAAACAAGGTCACGCTCAATCTGACCAATGTGCCCGAGGGTGACTACGCGCTGGAAATTTACCAGGTCGGCTACCGCGTCAATGACGCCTACGCGACCTACCTGGACCTGGGTTCACCGGCGCAATTGACCAGGGCGCAGGTTGCAAAAATCAAATCCGATAACAGCGGCGCGCCCATCGCCAGGTCCACCATCAAGGTCGGGCGGGATGGAAAAGTTCAACAACGATTTGACCTGCGTGAAAATGATGCCTGCCTCTTATTGCTGAAAAAGCAATGACCCGGCTCGCGCTGCTTGGCAACATCCTCATTCGCACCCAAAGATTGTCACGCCGGAATTAAAGCGCGCGGCAGCGCCAATGAAAAGCGCGGAGAAAGGTTTCTTCCGGGCGGCACACCATCCGACTCCCTCTCCCCGCCCGAGCGGGGAGCAGGGCTGGGGAGAGGGGATTTGATCTTGTAAACAAAAGCTCCTCACCCCGACCCTCTCCTCCTTCGGGGAGGAGAGGGAGAAAATGGTAGCAGTGCGCGGATGCGCCGTTTCTCCCACCACGGTCAACGAGTTACTTCACCTTTTCCACCACCAGCATTTCAATCGGCATATTGGTGGGCACCAATTCCAGTCCGAGCTGGTCGAGCAGAGCTTGTTTTAAGGTGTCTTGATTGGCCTGCTGATCAGCTTTCACTTTCCATCGAAGGTCAATATTGTAAGATCCGGTGAGGCCGGTTTCGTCCACGACTGGCATTTGGAAAACCATTTCGAGGTATTTGGTCAGACCCCAGGGAGGCATCGGTGGCGTCCAGGAGAGCCTTTCGCCAAAGCAATGGATGTGTCCGTGTCCCAGATCGCCAAACTCATCCGGCATCCAAAAAGCGATGTTCAGTCCCGTAGCGTCGGGATTACGAACCTTGAGCGCCAACGCATCCGTGTCCCTCGTTTCCCATCGTCCCGCGAAACCAAGCGTCTTCTTGAGTTCGCGCTGCAAGGCTTCCTCCGTGCCCTGCGACAAGGTCGAAATAAAATCGTATTTCTCCTGCGGCTCCCCGGCGGGAAAAATCACCCGACCGGGACTGCCGCGGTAAGCCGCCCGCACAATTTCCCGAATTGAGACCCGGACCCCACCCCATTTGGTGCCGTCGGAAGTTAACATATGCTTGACTGGCGGCTTGAATTTCGTCGGCAGGATTCTGACTTGCGGCGCCGTCTCGCCCACCTGCTGCCAGGTGAGATTGGCGGACCGCCACGAATTGCGATCCCTTTCATACGCTTTGATTTTTTTGATGCTCACCGTGGTTGTTCCTGCTGCCAGCAACACTCCCATGCCAACCACAATCACTGTTTTTGCTTTTGTCCATGCCATAATTTTCAATGCTCCTTTGATGAGGGTTAAGGTTGAACCGCTGGCCGCCGCGCCTTTGGCCACGGCGATGGCCGTCACAGCCTTGGCCAGCCCCACCGGCGCGATTTGAACGGAATTTGCGGAAATCGCCCCGGCGATACTGGCCGTGGTCGAACTCACGCCGCGCTTGCCGAAATAGGCCCGCAATTTTTCCAGCGCGCGGCTCACGCGCTTCTTGGCGGCTTCTTCATTCGCACCCAAAGCCGCGCCCACTTCCCTCAGGCTTTTGCCGTCGAAAAACCGCAGCACGACGGCGTGGTGGTCGGTTTCATTCAACCCCGCCATCGCCGCGTCCAGCAGCGGTGCGAGCTGTTCCCAGGTTGCGTCCGCCTCCGTTCCACTTCGGCGCGACAAGTCGGATTCGTTTTCATTCAAAACGGTTTGCATGTAGGCCTCCTGTTCGCGGCGGGCGCGCCGGATTCCGCCGCGGATAAAAGTCATCGCTGTCAGCCGTGCGGTTTGATACAGCCAGCCGGAAAGAATGACCCGTTTGCCCAACTGCCGGGATTTCTTTGCCAGGATGACGAAGACCGCCTGGGTGATTTCCTCGGCGGAATGCGGATTGCCGGTAAGGCGCAGCGCGACCGAATACACCTTGTTGACGTGCCGCGTGACGAGCGCGGCAAAGGCCTCCTCGGAATTGCGCTCGACGTATTCGCGCAACAGGGCGGTGTCATCCAATTCCTGCATCTACCTGTAAATGCCGCCGATTGGGCAAAGGGGACAATCTTTTTTTGCCGGTTTCACGAGCCGCAATCACCGTTGCCGGGTCCGGAATCAAAAGCCGAAATGCAAGGTTCGAGTCCTGCGCCGGTTCCTCCCGGGGAAAGTTCATCAGAACCAACCGGCCCGCACAGCTTGCACCTTGTTCCCAAATGCTCACAACCCAGGGCCGTGCTGCCCGCCGGGATAACCGGCAAACCCGAATTCGATTGCGTTAAGCGCCGTTTTTTGGCGCGCAGAATGACAAAAAAAGACGAAAGAATTTTGTTGACGCTTTTGATTACTAATGTAATCTATACATGATTACACAGGTAATCATAAGAATCGCGCCATGAGAAAAATACCTCGAATCTCGGAAACCGAGTGGGAAGTCATGAAGGTGGTCTGGTCCCAGGCCCCCTGCTCCGCCGGTGAAATCATCGAAGCCCTGAGGCAAACCGACGCCTCGTGGCATCCCCGCACCGCCAAGGCCTTTCTCAACCGGCTGGTCAAAAAGAAAGCCCTGGGTTTCAGCAAGGAAGGACGCGCCTACGCGTATCGCCCACTGGCCCGGCGGGAGGAGTGTGTCGATGCCGCCAGCGAGTCGTTTCTGGAGCGGGTTTTCGGCGGGTCGTTGAAGCCCATGCTCGCCCACTTTGTCCAACGGGACAAACTTTCTCCCGATGAAATCCGCGAGTTGCGGCGGCTGCTCAAGAACCCCGATTAAACCGATTTTATGCAAGCCCTTTTCTCCCATCTTCCGGGCCTGCTGAGAATGTCCGGACAGGCGTCGATTCTCATTGTGCTGGTGCTGGCGGCGCAATGGCTTTGCGGACGGCGCCTGCAACCGCGCTGGCGCTGCGCGCTCTGGCTCCTCGTCCTGCTGCGCCTGGCGTTGCCGTGGACAATTCCCTCTCCGGCCAGTCTTTTCAATGTTTTGAAGTTACCCGCCGCCGCGCAGCACACATCGCCGGAAACAGCTCCCGCTCCAATGATGGACGCCCCCATTTCGACGGCCGAAGGAGTTGCCGTCACTGGGTCTTCGGCAGGCGGATACTGGCTGGCGTGGCTGTGGGCGGCGGGCGCTCTCGGTCTGGCGGGCTGCGCTGCTGTCAATCATTACAAAATCCATCGGCGGGTGACGCGGCGGCGGCCCTTGATCGACGGGCCGACGCTCAATTTGCTGGAAGATTGCAAGGCGCTGATGGGGGTCCGCACACCGGTGACGCTTATCGAGACGGAGGCAATCGAAAGCCCGACGCTCTTTGGCTTTGTGCGTCCGCGGCTGCTCTTGCCGGCGGGGCTGGCGTGCAGTTTTACGCGCCAGGAACTGCGCCATGTGTTTCTGCACGAATTGGCGCATATCAAGCGCCACGACGTTCTGGCCGGCTGGTTGATGCTGGGGTTGCAGACACTTCACTGGTTCAACCCGCTGGTGTGGCTGGCCTTTCACCGCCTGCGCGCGGACCGGGAACTGGCGTGCGACGCGCTGGCGCTCTCCTACGCGCAGCCGGGCGAGAATGAATCTTACGGCCTGACGATAATAAAGCTCTTGGAACGATTTGGCCAATCCGTCTGGGCGCCCAGCCTGGCCGGAATCCTGGAAAACAAACAACAAATGAAAGAGAGGATAAGTATGATCGCCAAATTCCATAAAACCGACCGCGGACTTGCGCTGGCCGTTTCCCTTTTCGCCGGCCTGGCGCTGGTGACCTTGACGGACGCGCAGAACGTCGGCAACCCAGCGACGTCCGCTCCCGCTGCGCGCGCGACCAATGCTGAAACGGCCGCAGCCGGCAATACGTGGGATTTACAGCAAAAGCTGAAACTGGCTGAAGCCGGCAACCAATGGGCCGTTTACGATCTCTGGGACGCGTATTCTCGTGGCAACCACGGAATCCAACCCGACCCGGCCAAGGCGGATAAATGGCTTGGGCAATTGGTCCAGGACGTGTGGGTGGTAAGATTTGAACCCGTTGATGACTTCGTGCCGACAAACCCGGGGGAGTTTTTGGGGAGAATTCATCAGTATTCTTCGTCTCGTTCAGGTCAGACCAACATTGGAGCAGCCAGCTTCTTCAGAACGACAAAGCAAGGCGACAAACTGGTCGGTTCCTTTCTCAGCAATTATCCGGATGAGCTTAAGGCCAGTCTGGCCAAGGTGCCGGGCCTCAAGGTCACCTCCGTCGAACGGATCACCCCGGAAGCATTCATCAAATACGAACGGTCACCGCAGGAGTCCTTATGGAATTTACAGCAAAAGGTGAAACTGGCTGAAGCCGGCAACCAATGGGCCGTTTACGATCTCTGGGACGCGTATTCCCGTGGCAACCACGGAATCCAACCCGACCCGGCCAAGGCGGATAAATGGCTTGGGAAATTGGTCCAGGACGTGTGGGTGGTAAGATTTGAACCCGTTGATGACTTCGCGCCGACAAACCCGGGCGAGTTTTTGGAAAGAATCCATCAGTATTCTTCATCTCGTTCAGGTCAGACCAATATCGGATCAGCCAGCTTCTTCAGAACGACAAAGCAAGGCGACAAACTGGTCGGTTCCTTTCTCAGCAATTATCCCGATGAGCTTAAGGCCAGTCTGGCCAAGGTGCCGGGCCTCAAGGTCACCGCCGTCGAACGGATCACCCCGGAAGCATTCATCAAATACGAACAGTCACCGCAGGAGTCCCTGGGATCGCAATAGCGCGGCCCTGCCGCGCGGCCGGTTCAGGTCGAAGCAGCAGCTTCCTTCTTTTGTTCGGGGCTGCTGACTGGTTGTTCCCGGCGCGAGCGGCAGGGTGACGATGTTGGACGCGCCCGCCAGCAACCGCCTGACCACTTTGATATTGGTGGCCACCAACACGCCGGCCCGCTCGTGTTCCTCCACGCGGCGGAGGGTCAGATATATATTGGCCATGACAAATGTAACCTGAATGACACTTGCCGTGACGTTCCCACCGTGGAAAATGCCATCAATGATTTTGTGTCCGGCCAAAACCATGACCCTTCTGCTGGCGGCGCTGGCATTATTTCCCTTCACGCCCGGCCGGCTGATGGCCGCACCCACCGGCCCCACGCTGCAATTGGAATGCGGCGACGGAAAGCCGCCGGACAATCCGCTCAACAAATTCATGTATTTCGTGCCGTTGATTTCGCCGGACCCGATTTCCGTTTCAACCAACGCCGGCAACACGCAATGCGCACGGGTGGTTTCTTCCAACTGCCGGACCAACGGCGCGTCTTTTCACGCCACCTGCGTGGTTGAGTTCGTCGGCGAAGGGTTGCAGTAGAATGTTTTTGACCATGCCGATTGTATCCGGAAGCACGAAAAGGAACTCAAGGCCGGCAAACCGCTTCCGTACCAGCTCGATGCCATCAATGTTCAAGGCCCCGGTAGCGGCAGCATCGAAATCGAAGGCACGCTCACCAACGGCGAGCCTGCCGTCACCGAGGTGCGCCTGCGGTTCAACAGCCATCAGCACACCAGCCCCGTAAGCATCAGCCTGCACGACATTGTGTATCGCCAGGGCGCCATTCATCTCGAAAATGAAATCGTGGCGCGGGTCAACACCCTCGTTTTCCGCCAGAAATCCGGCACGCCCAGAATGGAAGTCATACTGGCCTCGCTGAAACCCGAAGACGCCGGGGACGGCGTCTGGCAAAATTTTGTCGGCCGGGTCAGGGGCATGGTGGCGAATTTATTTATCCCGCCGCTTGCGGTGCCGGCCGACGGCCACCAGGCCATGATGGATTTCGGCCTGGCCCTCGCCACGGAAAAAGCGACCTTCACCTTCCCCTACGCAACCCGGCTAAAGGACAGCCCGACAACAGTGCCATAACAACGCCAGTTCCGGCACATCGAGTGATTGAACCGATTGGATGTGCAAGTTCGCCACGCCGGAATTAAAGCGCGCAGCAGCAGCAATGAAAAGCGCGAAGAAAAACCAAGGCTAGCGGACTCATTATTGGCAACCGCCGCAAGCCGCGCCGAATGGAATGGGTATCATAGTCCGTGGACTGATAATCCGCTTCAGGCCAGAATCCTCACCCAATGCGAAAACGCTCAACTGAACTTCAGGAATTGGGCCGCCGAATTCGGTCGGCTCGTACGGTTCTGGGCTTCAGCCAAGAAGAACTGGCTTACGAGAGTGATATTGATCGCAGCTACCTCGGCGGCGTGGAGCGCGGCGAACGCAACATCACGTTCAAGGTGTTATGCAAGATTGCTGCCGCATTGAAGTGCGATGTGGCTGCGTTGACAAAGGACCTACCCTCGAAACTACGGTGAAATTCATAAGAACAGTCGTTGTGTTTGACCGGGGTAATTTGATCGACAGCGAGCCGTGGGCTCGGATGCATGAGACAATTACCAGGGCGGTTCAGAAGATTGTTCACCCGCCTGGCAATGATCGGTTCGTGATTCGTCGAAAGATCCCCAAACTGGACGCGCATGGAAATCCAAGCAAACAGTGGGTGCGAAATGGCGTCGTTCCGATAAAGAATCAGTTCCTGACGAATTTGAAGGTTGCTGGTTGGCGAGCGGAAATGCCTGTGGGCTTGGACCGCACAGTGTTGGCCAAAGCTGAACCAACGGCGAAAACCACGCTTAAGGAGTTCCCCTCGAAACGGGATTTCGCTTTCGATGATGCAAATTGGAGCCAGATATTCCGGGAGGGGCTTGGTAACTTTGATTTTTACTCTGAGTCGGCGAATGGGCAGCGATGTGTTATTGAATGGGAGACGGGCAATATTTCGTCAAGCCACCGCTCAATGAACAAACTGTGTCTGGTGATGTTGGCTGGCTTGATCGACATCGGGGTTGTGATTCTGCCAAGCCAGCAGCTTTACCGGAATTTGACGGACCGCATCGGAAACTGGGAAGAATTGTCCCCTTACTTGGCTCTTTGGCACCACGTTGGACACAGCGTGAAGCGTGGGCTGCTCGCGGTGATAGTCGTTGAACACGACGAGGTGACGGACGATCCAGCAGTGCCGTTTATTTCGCAGGGGGTTGACGGACGGAGCGCTGAGGGAGCCAGCAAGCTATTGTAGAACGAGCGCCTTTTGCTGTAGTTCCGCAGGCCCGTTTGTTTGGAGTTGGTACCGATCGGAGCGATGCCCATTCTTGTGGCGCAGATTAAGGACCTCACGCTTGAATAAAACATTTTTATCGAGAGCGATCTTTGCAAGGTAATTTCGGTCTTCGACTGTGTTGTGCAGACGGGCGATGGCGTCGGTGCAATCGAGCTCGGTTCCAACCCACCGACGCCCCAGGACTTCGGAGGCAACGTAAGTCGTGCCCGAGCCTCCAAACGGATCAAACACAAGGGAAGCGGGATCGCTGGCCATCGCGATTACGCGGTCGAGCAGTTTAAGAGAGAGTTCGTTTGCTTTCCGACGCTTGTATTTCAAATGGCGCACTGGCGGAATATCGTCCCAGAAATCAGCGAGATTTACACCGCGCGGGTTCATTTTATTTTTATACCCACCGTAGTCGTGCTTTTCACCACCGCAGTGGCGGCAAGTTTCTATCGGCAGCCGGTCAGGATGAAAAATGGCCGGCTTTGCCCCTTTGACGTAATACAGAAGGGAGTAATGCGATGGATACAAGCGGCCTTGGATCGGCAGCCTATAAGTCATGTTGATCGCTATCCAATGCCGAAAAGTCAGCCGATCAGCCAGAAAATCGCCCAGTCGGAGATTCCACTTGGGCAAGTTGTAGAGGAAAAAGGCTCCGCCGGGCTTGAGGAGCTTGATGGCTTCGGTGATCCAGCGCTTGCTCCAGTCAATGTAATGCTGCTCTTCTAAGGCGTCGTTGATTTTTGAAGTGTAAGTTTTGCCGAGATTGAAGGGCGGGTCCGCAAAAAGCAAATCCACGGACTCGGCTTCCAGAGAAGGCATGATCTCCAGGCAATCGCCTTCGTAAAGTTTCCCCAATTGGGTTTGAAATATCGGTCGCAATGCCACACGACAAGATTAGTCTGTTGGTTAAGGTGCGCAACATGAAAGGGCGAGATTGACAAGAAAGCTTGAAACGCGAGACTCATGATCATGCGGCAAGCAGAACCGAGTTCGCAAAGCGTTCAAAGGAAACCAGCGGGACGATCTTCGGCGACTGACGAACGCTCAAAGTTGGTAGCAGAAGTGCTCCAGAGAGAATTCACGCACAAGCTTTTCCCGGCCCATCTGCAACTCATTCCGCAGATGCACGAGCTTTACGAAATGGAACTGGCATCGGCAGAGGCTGGGCTTATGTCTGACGAGGAATTGGTGAGGAATGCCGCCTACTTTGCGCGCGTCGGAGTCCAATGGACCCGGCATTATCTGATTTGCAGCGGCGAGCCTTTGCGGTTGCCAAAGCATTCCTCATCGCAGTTGCGTTCGTTTTTCCAGAGCAACCAGTTTCGGACCGGTTACGCGACCCACGGGCTTTTCCCGTACCGAGGGAAATTTCACCCGCAAATGATCAAAGGACTTCTGAATGCGATGGGGCTTCGTCCTGGAGACTCTGTGGTGGACCCAATGATGGGCTCGGGCACGGTGCTCATCGAGGCAAAACTGATGGGAATCAAATCCGTCGGACTGGACGTAAGCCCGTTCTGCCGCTTCATGGCGCAAGCCAAACTTGATGGGTTGACAGTTCCCTTGAAACCGTTGAAAACAGCGTGTCGCGAGAGCAAAACGGTATTCGAGCATTTCAAAAAGCGGGCTGGCCAGCCGATCGCCGGCAGTAAGGTGCGTTACTACACGCCCTCTGAGCCCGTGGACGAAGCGTTCAGAGAGGAACCGGATCCATTCGCTTATGACCCAGCCTTTGGCAGCGTGCCAGACGGATGTGAGGCGGCGAATGTGTACAGTTTCCTGCTCCTTGCCTATCTCGACAGCGCCGGATACAGCGAGAGGAGTGAGCGAAAGGCACCTTACGACCAATTCCACGCGATTTTGGAGCGTTACATTTTCGTGGCCGAGAAAATTCAAAACGTGCTCGGTGGTTTCGAATCACAACTGGCCGGAGCGACCGCATTACAGGGTGACGCCCGGAAGTTGCCGCTTGAGGACGCATCGGTTGACGGGGTTCTCTTTTCACCCCCGTACAGCTTTGCGATCGACTACCTCGAAAATGATTCGTTCCATCTGAATTATTTGGGAGCGAATCTGGAATCACTCCGCAAAGAAATGGTTGGGCTTCGCGGTCGTACGTTGCGGGAAAAGTTTGATTTGTACCGACAAGACATGGCGCAAGTGATGGGCGAGTGCGCCAGGGTGCTGCGACCTGAGCGATTTTGCACCGTGGTGGTCGGGACAAACAACAATCAACTCAGCAAGATTCTTGGCACATCGCCGGAGAACGTGAAGGGGATTGACGAGCTAATTTCGGATTGGGCAAGCGGCTATGGATTGCACCAAGTGCGCAAATTCAGCCGGCAAATCAGAGGCATGTCCAACACAATGCGAACCGAATACATTGTGTTCCTTCAAAAACGGTAAGAAGAGCCCGGTTTCACCGTTGCCGGGTCCGGTGGAATTGATTTGTAATTCCGGGCGCGAGCGGCGGGCTCGCGTAAAGCTGCGCCACGCGGCAGGGTGCGTGAGCGTTGGCCATGTCCGCTGTCCAAACGAACATGAAAGTGCCAGGACGCACGGAGCAGGATGCCCGGCACCCCAAGTCGAGGGCTTTCACCTTGATTGAGTTGCTCGTGGTCATCGCCATCATTGCGATTCTGGCGGGATTGTTGCTGCCGGTGTTGAGCCGCGCCAAGGACCGGGCGCGAAATGCCACTTGCATCTCCAATCTCAAACAGTGGGGCGTCACCTGGCGGCTTTATGCCGACGAAAATAATGACGCGTTCATGTCCGGCACCGCCGCCGCGTGGGCCCGGGGCGTCTGGGTGCTCGCATTCACCAATGGTTATTCGCAAAACCCCCCGTTGTTCTGTCCCAAGGCGACCGACCGGCGCGGCCCGGGCGATTATGAAACTCAGGTTTCCCCGAATGCCCCGAACGCGGTGGATTATGGCGGTCCCACGACCGCGTATGATTTTCCCATTCCCGACCCGGCTGATCCCGCACTGCCATTGACCGCCAGTTACGGTCTCAATTGCTGGGTTTACAATCCCGATACGAATAACATTCAGGGGCGGATCGCTGACTGGCACTGGAGAAAATACGGCGTTCCGCCCCAACCTTCGGTCACGCCGCTGTTTCTGGACTCCATGTGGCGCGGCGGTGGCCCGTATGCCACCGACCCGCCACCCGCCTTCAACGGACAATGGCAATGGGTCGAGATGGATTTCTTTGCCCTCGCGCGGCACTGCAAAGGCGTGAACATCGTTTACTTCGACGGCTCCGTGAATAATGTGCGGGCGAAGGATTTGTGGAGTTTGCCGTGGCACCAAAACTACAACGCCGCGGCAAACCTTGTATTTCCAGGCTGGATGAATTGAAGGAGCGAAAAATTGTTAATGCAGCCAATGGATGGCAACGAATGGACGAAACACTGGATAAGATCGGTCGCAGCGTGGGGCCTATGCAATTTTGCAGGGAATTACCGCGTCTTCATCGAAAGAGTACACCGCGCACATCCGATGGTATCCGTCGGCAATGATCACCTTGCCGTTGGCCGGATCCCTGACCAGCAGGAGCGGCGACACGGTGCAACCGGACTCTATTTTCAACTGGTCCTTTTTGACATGAGAATTGTTGACCCCCAGCAACGGTAATCCGGACGCCCTGAAAATATCCTTCGCTTTGAACTCTGACATCGGAGCCTTTTTCAATTTTTTGACGAAGCCGGCGACCGTCTTTTTATCGTAAATCAGCGTCAAATACGACAGGGCAGCCGGATAGTCGTGCTCTGCCGGCTCGCTTAACCATTTAATTTTTAGGGACATTTTATTGATCACCCATACCTTTCTTTGTTTCAACCTTCAAGCGCCATATTTACCGTTGCCGTGTCCAACAGGACTGGCCAGCCATTTCCAGCGCGAGCGGCAGGGTGACAAGGTTGGATGCGCCCGCTACCCCGGGCATATTTATTTCACTCCCACAGGGCTTCGATTCGTATCAGCGTGAATCCGCGTTCATCTGCGGTTAAAACTCTGCGTCTCTGCGCCTCGCGTTAAAAAGTTTTTGCGGGGTTACCAACTTGACAAGGTTTCTCTTCAATTGTTGAATCGTCCGGCCGTGAAATGTTTTTCAAGACTGGCAAAATCCTTCGTTGGGAGGAGCACGAGATCCGGGTTGCTTTTGTCAGTCCTGATCCTGATAAATCCGGCATCCGCCCTGGCACAGGAAGTCACTTGCGTTCTGGTTTCACCCTCCCAGCCGCTGACCGCCGGCACCCGGGGCAGTGTCTGGCTTTACTGCCTGAACAACTCGTCCAACGAGGTCCGCCGGACCTTCGAGCCGACTCTCGATGGCACGCTCGTCTCGGGCTCCAACTCGTTCAAAACCGTTCTGGTGCTGACCAACCGCAGCGGGATGGAGGCCACGATCGCCCCCGGCAGCTTCGTGAGCCGAGAATATCGGTTCGACGTTCCGCCGACGCTTGGCAGCCAGGCAACCTTGGACGCAAGCAATTACAATCCGGTGGTCATCCTGGTGAAAAACAACCCTGCCGGGACTCCCACGACCCTGGCAACGCCGGCGACACCGCCCGTAGTTGATGCCGTGCTGCGTTCCTCGGCCATGGAATTTCTAGGCAGACATATTTATGGTTACGAGCCGATTTATTTCCTTCTGGGCCAGTACCCCGGCGCCGAATTTCAGTTCAGCCTGAAATACAAACTGTTTGATCTCGCGGACGATTGGAATCCCCTGGCGCATTCGTATTTTGCCTACACCCAGACATCATTCTGGGACCTGTTCTCCAGTGATCCGTCCTTCTACGACACCAGCTACAAACCGTCGGCGTTTCTTTTTTATCCCGACATTCTTCAGAAGAACAACTTCCAACTCGATCTGCAAGGCGGTTACGAGCATGAATCCAATGGCCGGGGCGGGGACATGGAACGCAGTTTAAACACGGTTTACCTGCAACCAACAGCCCGGTTTGACCTGCCGGTCCATTTGCAGCTTACCTTCCAAACGCGCGCCTGGTATTACCTCACCCTGGGCAGCAACAACCCGGACCTGCCTGACTACCGCGGTTACGCCGATCTGCTCGGCGCCCTGGCCTGGTCCGATCCCCAGGGTGGAGAAAAAATTCAATTTGCCACCCGGCTTCGCATCGGCGACGAAGGCAGCCATGCCGGCCTGCTGTTCGATTTGAGATTCAATCTGCCGCATCGTTCCCATTTCAACCCGGCCATTCAACTGCAATACTTTACCGGCTACGGCCAGACCTTGCGTCAATACGACCAGACCAGTCACGCCTTTCGCGCCGGTCTGTGCCTATGGTATTGACGCGGTGCCTTTGCAGGAATGTCGGATGGCAGGGGCGGCGCGCAGCGTTTTTGCCATTCACGATTTCATCTCTTCGCAAAAATTAATCCTGCGTCTTTGGCACCAACTTAAATTTTACCGCCCGGCTTGAATTCTTGACCGAATACGATATGCCTGATGCAAATTCATCATGGCAACGATTTCAGATTCAATCATCCTTGGTTGCTGGATAACGTTCCTTGCCTACTGGCTCATCAGTGCGCAATGGACGAAGGCGATTGCGGAAAGGCAAAGCCTGTGGTCCGCCTTGGCGCATCGAATTCCGCTGGGATGCAGTTATGTTCTGCTGGCAGATTGGCATTTGCCGCCGCCAATGAATTTATCGGTGACGCCGCACGCGGATTGGGCGCGGGCAATGGGCGCCTTGGTTTGCGGTCTGGGATTATTCGTGACGCTTTGGGCGCGCCGGACGCTCGCCGAGAATTGGAGCAGCGATGTCACATTCAAGCAGGGGCACGAACTGGTGAAGACCGGGCCGTATCGGTTCGTGCGGCATCCCATTTACACCGGCTTGTTGGTGATGTGCCTCGGCACGGCGCTCAACGTCGGCATGTTCCGCTGCTGGCTGGCCTTGCCGTTGATGACGGCCGCATTTTGGATCAAACTCAGGCAGGAAGAACGGCTCATGTTGCGGCATTTCCCCGATCAATATCCGGCTTATCAAAAACAAGTGAAGGCGCTTGTCCCGTTCGTCATCTGAAAATCACTTCGCCTTGAAGACCAGACTGTCTCCGTCGGCGGTGACTTTAATCCTTCGAAATTGAATGGACCCGCTCGCGCCCGCTCACTCGGGCTGACGGCCTTCGTCCCGCATTGCGGGACAAATTCCTTTCGCCATTTCCCAAACGGCTCAAGTCACCTTCGAGCAGTCGCAGCGAAAGCGGGTTGAGCACCTGCTATTGAATGGTGCGACGAGGTTTTAATCTTCCCATTCCAGCGCGGAAATCGTGCCCCAAACCAGGGAAGCCATGACCGTGAACACCACCATCCAAGGCATCAGCACTTGAGAGTCGAGCGAAAGCAGCGCTGACAAATCAAGCACCGGCAGATTTCCCCACGGCAACCACAAAACCGCCAGCACCGAACCAATCCCCACGGCGCCAAGCAGGAGAACCGGACGCAGCCAGGCGCGGCGGCGGCGTGGCAAGGCAGCCACGACCCGCGCCGTAAAGCCGTTGTCTTCAATGTATTTGTCCTGCTCGCGCAGCAAGGCGTCGAGCGGATCGTTGGTTTCAGGCGGATTCATAATTTTCATAGGCAGGCGACAATCGCCGCCTTAATTTTTCTTTCCCGCGCAAGATGTTGGTTTTGACCGTGCCCAGCGGGCAATCCAAAACCTGCGCGGCTTCCTCGTGCGACAAACCATTCTGACAGCAAAGAACCACTGCTGCCCGCTCATTTGAATTTAACAGCTTCAACGCCTCGGTCAAATCGAGGCGCAAATGGCGGTCGCGGGCGGCAGCCGGTTCCTCCAATGCCATCGGGGCTTCGTCCACCTCCTCCAAAGCCAGTTCCTTTCGGCGGCGGCAGGTCATGCGAAATTCATTGACGGCGATGCCGAACAGCCACGTCGAGAAGCGCGCACTGCCGCGATACGTGTAAAGTTTCTGCCACGCCTTCAAAAAAGTTTCCTGCGCCAGGTCATCGGCCAGATGCGTATCACCCTGCGTCATGCGCGCCAGAAAGGCGCGCACGGGCGATTGATGGCGCCGCACCAGCTCGCCGAAGGCATTCTGGTCTCCGCGCGACAGGACGCGGGCGATGAGATCGGTGTCGGTGAAGGACACGCGTTACTGCTGTTTGGGTGGTTGATTGTTGTTTTTATCTCTTCTTTCCACAAACCATACAATTAGGAACGCCACACCCATAAACAAGACAATCCATCCTCCTCTGGTGCCTGCCCATCCCATTCCTGGCAAATCCAATGCGCCCCCACTCGAGCAGTTTGGTATCAGCATGGCCGTTCCAATTCCGGTCATTAACAAACCGAGAAAAAGAGGGCTGCCCGGCCGGCGTTTGCCAGTCAGTCGGTTGAGCAATTCCGGTGTTATGGGCATTCCCTTTTCAATCATGGCGAGCAACGTTTCATGCGTCAATTTTTCGCGACGATAACGAAAATAGAGACCCATGGCGACAATCGCCACGAAAGTGCCAAAAATAACCATTAATGCCGCAACATCCTCCAGACCGGTTTTCTCGCTCCCATGAATTTCCACCAGAGCTGGCACTTTCTTCCCGGCAGGTTTTTGACCGCCGATGTGAACG
This sequence comes from Verrucomicrobiia bacterium, assembly GCA_049692125.1. GTDB lineage: Bacteria > Verrucomicrobiota > Verrucomicrobiia > Limisphaerales > UBA11358 > UBA11358. The sequence continues at coordinate 40,065 of JBAVOO010000074.1, forward strand.
CCGGTGTTGTCAGTCACGGCCACAGGGCTATTTGTTCCGTTTTCGGCGGGCGCGTTGGTTTGTGCGCGCAGCGGCACGATGACGATGGCGGAAAAGAGAATTACCGCGAGAAATTTGATTGATGCGATCTTCATGTTCATTGATTTCATTTTGAACTGTTCACAGGTAAGATGCTGTGAGCAGTCCTTTTGGATTCAAAAATTTTGCGGCTTTTGCGCCTTCGTGTCAAAAATCACGCCGTTTGTGGTTTAGATTCGACACCTCACCCAACCCTCTCCCCGGTCGAGGCGGAGAGGGAAGATGTTTTGTGTGGTTCGTGTATTTCGTGGTTCAACTCTGCGTCTGTGCGTTCATTTCTTCTCAAAAACCAATTCATCACCCTTCGTCGTCACTTTAATTTTGTCGCCGGGCTTGAACTCACCTTCGAGCAGTCGCAGCGAAAGCGGGTTGAGGATTCGTTCCTGCACGGCACGCTTGAGCGGGCGGGCGCCGAATTGCGGGTCGTAACCTTCCCTGGCCAGCAGCTTCTTCGCGGCGGTGTCCACGTCCAGCGTGAGTTGCTGTTGCGCCAGCCGTTTACCGAGTCGTTCGAGCTGGATGTCCACGATGCGCGCCAGATCCTCCTCGTCGAGGCTCTGGAAAATGATGACGTCATCCACGCGGTTCAGAAATTCCGGCCGGAAATGCCGTTTCAATTCGGCCATGACCTGTTTCTCCAATTCTATTGTAGGAGACGAGGTGACGAGTCTCTGACTGGATTTTCCACCGGAAGTTCGAGCCTCCTCACGTCGGCTCCTACCTTCAAACCACTCTTGAATATTTTGCGACCCAATGTTGCTGGTCATGATGACGATGGTGTTCTTGAAATCCACCGTCCTCCCCTGCCCGTCCGTCAGCCGCCCGTCGTCGAGCACCTGCAACAGCACGTTGAACACGTCGTGATGCGCCTTCTCGATCTCGTCGAACAGCACCACCGAATACGGCCGCCGCCGCACGGCCTCGCTCAATTGCCCGCCTTCCTCGTAACCGACGTAGCCCGGCGGCGCGCCGATGAGCCGCGACACGGTGTGCTTCTCCATGTATTCGCTCATGTCGATGCGGATCATGGCGTTTTCGTCGTCGAACAAGAATTCCGCCAGCGCCCGGGCGGTCTCGGTCTTGCCCACACCCGTCGGGCCGAGAAAAATGAACGAGCCGATGGGCCGGTTCGGGTCCTGCAAGCCGCTGCGGGCGCGGCGCACGGCATTGGACACGGCCTTGATGGCCTCCTTCTGCCCGACCACGCGCTGCGCCAGGCGTTCTTCCATTTTCACCAGCTTTTGCCGTTCGCCTTCCAGCATTCGCGAAACCGGGATGTGCGTCCATGATGCGACGACCTTGGCGATGTCCTCGTCGGTCACTTCCTGGCGCAACAACGTGGGTCGGGCATCTTGCCCGACTTTGCCTGCCGGCGGGACGCCGGCAGCACGTTCCATCGCCACCAGCTTCTTTTCTAATTCCGGAATCTTCCCGTATTGAATCTCGGCGGATTTCGTCAAATCGCCGCGCCGTTGCGCTTGTTCCAATTCAATCTTCGCTTGTTCCAGTTGTGATTGGACCACGCTGACAGCGTTGACGGCGGCTTTCTCATTCTGCCATTGCGCGGTGAGCGCCTTGGATTTGTCCTTGAGATTGGCAGTTTCCTTGTCAATCAGCTTGAGCCGTTCCTTGCTCGCCGAATCCTTTTCCTTGGCCAGCGACGTGCGTTCGATTTCCAGTTGTAAAATCTGCCGATCCAACTGGTCCAGTTCTGTTGGCTTGGAATCCAGCTCCATCTTGATGCGCGACGCCGCCTCGTCCACCAGGTCAATCGCCTTGTCCGGCAGAAACCGGTCGGTGATGTAGCGATGCGACAGTGTCGCCGCCGCCACGAGCGCCGAATCCTGGATGCGCACGCCGTGATGGACTTCGTAACGCTCCTTCAATCCGCGCAAAATCGCGATGGTCGCCTCGACTGTTGGCTCCTCCACCTTGACCGGCTGGAAGCGGCGTTCCAATGCCGGGTCTTTTTCGATGTGCTTGCGGTATTCGTCGAGCGTCGTCGCGCCCACGCAGCGCAGTTCGCCGCGCGCGAGCTGCGGTTTCATGATGTTCGCCGCGTCCGTGGCGCCTTCCGCCGCGCCCGCGCCGACCAGCGTGTGCAGTTCGTCAATGAACAAAATGATTTTGCCTTCGCTGGCGGCGATTTCCTTGAGGAACGCCTTCAACCTATCCTCAAATTCGCCGCGATATTTTGCTCCCGCAATCATCGCGCTGAGATCCATCGCCACCAGCCGTTTGTTTTTGAGCGATTCAGGGACGTCGCCGCTCACGATGCGCCGGGCCAGGCCCTCGGCAATGGCCGTCTTGCCCACGCCGGGTTCGCCGATGAGCACCGGATTGTTCTTGGTGCGGCGCGTGAGCACCTGCATGACGCGGCGGATTTCCTCGTCGCGACCGATGACGGGGTCAATCTTGCCCTGCCGCGCCAGCGCGGTGAGATCGCGTCCGTATTTGTCGAGCGCCTGGAACTTGTCCTCGGGATTCGGGTCGGTCACGCGCTGGTTGCCGCGCAATTCAGCGAGCGCCTTCAAAATCGTGTCGCGTTTGAGACCGGCGGCCGAAAGCATCTTCTTCAGCGATGCGCCGCCATCGGCCAGCAGGCCGAGCAGCAGATGTTCGGTGCTGACATAATCGTCCTTGAGCTTGTTGGCTTCTGATTGCGCGGCATCGAGCGCCTTGCGCAGGGTCGGGCTGGCATAAACCTCCGTGCCGCCTTCAACCTTATGGTGGCGGGACAACTCGCGTTCCAGTTCGGACTGCAATTTCGCCGGCGCGACGCCGATTTTCTGAAGCAATTCTGGAACGAGGCTTTCCGACTGGCCGAGCAGGGCCAGCAGCAGATGTTCGCCGTCCATTTCCTGGTGCGACATTTCGCGCGCGAGGCGTTGCGCCTCCGACAGCGCCTCCTGTGATTTGAGGGTCAATTTCTCCGGTTGCATGACCTACTTAATAAATCTCTTCTTACCAACGTCAAGCGACTAACGGCAAAAGAGAAATTGGTTAAACGCTCGCCCTCACCCCGACCCTCTCCCCCGAGGAGAGGGAGAATCGTCGACTGTCGGTCAACACAACAACGTTGCTTTGGAACGATCACGCGTGACGGAGAAACCACCGCAACTTCAGAAACTTCCTGAAACATACCAATGCTGTTCCTTCTCCCCGGGGGAGAAGGTCAGGATGAGGGCGAGCTAAAAAAACCTCCGTGACTTTGCGACTTTGCGTGCGGCAATTTTTCATTTAATTTTGCCCGCATGAAATACCGCGAACTCGGTCGTACCGGCTGGAAGGTTTCGGAAATCAGCTTTGGCGCGTGGGCCATCGGCGGCGCGTGGGGCAAGGTGGACGACAAGGAATCGCTCGCCGCGTTGCACGCCGCGCTCGACGGCGGCGTGAATTTCTTCGACACGGCGGATGTCTATGGTGACGGCCACAGCGAACGGCTGCTGGCGAAACTGCGCCGGGAGCGGAAGGACAAATTTTACATTGCCACCAAGGCGGGTCGCCGGCTCGATCCGCACACTGCCGACGGTTACAATCGTCAGAATCTCACGGCGTTTGTCGAACGCAGCCTTAAGAACCTGGAGACCGACACGATTGACCTGCTGCAACTGCATTGTCCGCCCATGGAAGTTTTGTACAGGCCGGAAGTGTTTGGCGTTCTCGACGACCTCGTGAAAGCGGGCAAGCTGCGGTATTACGGCGTGAGCGTGGAAAAGGTCGAGGAAGCACTCAAGGCCATTGAGTTCCCCGGCGTGCAAACCATCCAGATCATCTACAACATTTTCCGGCAGCGCCCGGCGGAATTGTTTTTCCCGGAGGCGCAGCGCCGCGGCGTGGGCATCCTCGCGCGCGTGCCGCTGGCGTCGGGAATGTTGTCGGGCAAACTGACCCGCAGCAGCGCGTTTGCCAAAAACGACCATCGGAATTTCAACCGCCGTGGCGAGGCGTTCGACCGCGGCGAAACGTTTGCGGGCGTGGACTTCGAGACCGGCCTGCGCGTGGTTGAGCAGTTGAAAACTTTCGTTCCGGCGGGCGCAACCCCGGCGCAACTAGCGTTGCGCTGGATTCTGGAATTTCCGGCGGTGACCTGCGCGATTCCCGGCGCCAAACGTCCGGCGCAGGTTGCGGAAAACATTGCTGCGTCGGACTTGCCGTCGTTGCCCAAAACCACGATGAAAAAGATCGGCGCCCTTTACGACGAGCAGATCAGGCCGTTGGTGCACCATTACTGGTAAAAAAATGCTCTTTCGACGTTTTCAGGGAATGGAATGAGGGAAAACCGAAAGCCGAAGCTCGAAAGCCGAAAGAAATCCGAAATCCCAAATCCGAAAAAGCAGGTCGTTGATGCGCTGTGGACGAAGTGACGATCAGGTTTCGGGCTTCGAATTTCGGGATTCTTTCGGGTTTCGGATTTCGAGCTTCGGATTTATCTGGAGCTGGCACTCCGCCGAAAATGTCGGGGAACTGTGAAGTTGTTGTATCGAGACTGCGGCTCATGGCAATCCGCCTTGCTCCCCCGCCCGTTTTGCATTAGTTTGCGGGCGTTATGGAAAATTCGTCCTTTGCTTCGCCGGGCGTGCCGCCGCCGTTGACGCCGCCGCCGATCATCACGCCGCCACCGCCGGCCAAACCGCGCAAGAGCCGGGGCTGGATGATTTTTGCGATCATTCTGCTCGTGCTGTTGTTCATCAGCCTGTTCGGGAATTTCACGCAATTTATCTCACACGCGTTTGGCTCCGGATTCAGCCGGGGCAGCTTTCGCACCAGCCTGGGGCGCGAAGTCGGCCCGCGACTCGAGGAATGTCTGCTCAAAGATAACGACGCGCGCAGCAAAATAGCCGTGGTCACCGTGGACGGCATCATCACCGATAACGACAGGGACCAGGCCGGCAACAGCATGGTGGATGTCATCAAGGCGCAGCTTGACCGCGCGAAGGATGATGACCGGGTCAAGGCGGTGATTCTCAAGGTGGATTCGCCGGGCGGCGAGGTGATGGCTTCGGATGAAATCAGCAAAGCCATCGCGGATTTTCAAAAGGACGATCCGGTTGAACCGGGCAAGCCAGGCAAACGGGGCAAACCGGTGGTCTGTTCGATGGGCAGCCTGGCGGCGTCCGGCGGCTATTACATTTCCGTGCCGAGCCGCTGGATTGTGGCGAACGATCTGACCATCACCGGCAGCATCGGGGTGATCCTGCACACGTGGAATTATCGCGGACTGATGGACAAGGTCGGCCTCGCGCCGGTGACTTACAAGAGCGGCCTGTACAAGGACATGCTCAGCGGCGAGCGCAGCACGAATGAAGTTCCGGCGGAGGAACGGGTGATGGTGCAGGGCTTGATTGACGAGACGTATCAAAAATTCAAGAACGTCGTCGCCGATGGCCGGAAATTCGCGCATGAGAAAAACAAGACCGAAGGCCACGCGCTCGTCAACAATTGGACCAATTATGCCGATGGCCGCGTGCTTTCCGGAACCCAAGCCTTCCAGTATGGCTTCGTGGACGAACTCGGCAATTTCGATGACGCGGTGAAAACCACGAAGAAAATCGCCGGCATCCACAACGCCAACCTCATCGAATACCGCGAGCGCTACGACATTTCCGAGTTTCTGCGCCTGTTCGGGCAGAGCGACTCCGCGCACAACATCAAGCTCGACCTCGGCCTGGAGATGCCCAAATTGCAGGCCGGGCAGCTTTATTTCCTGTCGCCCACCTTTGTGAACTGACGTGAAAGGCGTCACCGTCATCGCACACCCGCTGGTGCAGCACAACCTCACCCGGTTGCGCGACCGGCGGACGCTGCCTCAGGAATTCCGCCGGCTGCTGGGCGAAATCGCCTCGCTCATGCTTTACGAAGCCACCCGCTCGTTCGCCACCAGTCCCACTTCCGTGCAAACGCCGCTCGCGCCCGCGCGCGGCTTTCGGATCAAACACGATGTCGTTCTCGTGCCCGTGCTCCGCGCCGGCCTCGGCATGCTCGATTCCATTTTGCAACTGATTCCCAACGCCCACGTCGGTTTCATCGGCCTCAAGCGCGAGGAAACGACATTGCGCGCACAGTTTTATCACAAAAGTCTGCCGAAAAACCTGAGCCGGTTTGAAGTCATTTTGATTGATCCCATGCTGGCGACCGGCGGCAGCGCCGTGGCCGCGCTGGATTTGCTCGCCGAGCAGGGCGCGAAACAGGTGCGGCTCGTGAATCTGGTCGCCGCGCCCGAAGGCATTCGCCGCGTGCGGAAAAGTTACCCGAAACTGCCGATCTTCACCGCCGCCATTGACCGGCGACTGAACCACAAAGGTTATATTTTGCCCGGCCTCGGCGACGTGGGCGACCGGCTTTTTGGGACGTGAGTTGGTGATTCGTTAAATGGGTGACTGGTTAAATGAGCAAGCGGACAACGAACTCATTTAACTGGTTTAACCAATCACTTATTTAACCAATTACTCATTCAACGGTTTAGCAATTTAGCCATGCCAGAAACATTGCTCATGGTCGCGGACAGCGAACGCGACGCGAACATGCTTTACGCCGTCGGCACGTTTGTGCCCGACCCGTTCATTTACCTTCGCACCAGCGGCCGCCCCCTCATTGTGATGAGTGATTTGGAAATTGACCGCGCCCGCGCCCAGGCCCCGCACTGCCGCGTCGCGTCACTCGGCCAATATCAGCAAAAACTCCGCGCCCGGGGAATCCTGCGGCCCGGCCTCGCCCACGTCGTCCGGCAAATTTTGCGTGAAAAAGGAATTCGCCGCGTCACCGTGCCGGATAATTTTCCGCTCGGTCTGGCGACGGACCTGGAAAAACTCGGCGTCCCGGTCAAAGCCCGTCCGGGTAATTTTTTTCCGGAACGTGAAATCAAGTCCGCCGCCGAAGTCAGAAAAATTTCCGCCGCGCTGGTGATGGCCGAGGTCGGCATGGCCGAGGCGATGCAGGTCCTGCGCACGGCCAAAATTGGCCGCGACCGCAAACTCCTTTACCACAACCTGCCGTTGACCTCGGAAAAACTGCGCGCGGTGATTGATTGCGCGATTCTTCAGGTGTGCGGGCTGGCCGCCAACACCATTGTCGCCGGCGGACGGCAGGCGTGCGACCCGCACGAACGCGGCTACGGGCCGCTGCGCGCGCACGAGCCGATCATCATTGACATTTTTCCGCGCTCGCAAAAAACCAGCTACTTCGGCGACATCACCCGCACCGTCGTGCGCGGACGCGCCAGTGAAGCGGTTGGCAGGCTTTACGACACCGTGCTGCGCGGACAAAACATCGCGTTCCGAAAAATCCGCGCCAACGCCCCAACCGGCGACGCCCATCGCGCCGTGCATGAATTTTTTGAGCAGCAAGGTTACAAAACCCGCCGCCACCACGGGCGCATGGAAGGATTCTTTCACGGCACGGGCCACGGACTCGGTCTGGAAATCCACGAATCGCCGCGCGTGGGCGCCAATTCCACCGGCAAACTCCGCCCCGGCCACGTCGTGACCGTCGAGCCGGGGCTTTATTATCCGGAAATCGGCGGCGTGCGATTGGAAGACGTCGCGCTCGTCACGACCAACGGCGCGCGCAACCTGACGCGGTTTGAGAAGGTGCTGGAGATTTGACCTTGCTTAACCTTTCTTCAAGCAAATCATTTCGCCGATTCGGCGAACGGCGTGATTTGCCAAGATTGAGCGGCTTGAGCGTGGTCAAACTGGCGCGTTAATTTTTTACAAATTTTTTAGTCCATCACGGATAGCCGGAACACGTCGCGGATTTTTGAGCGAAGTGCGCGGCGGCGTTCAAGACTCACGTGGCCGCGTTTGTTGAACAACGCAGCCGAAGGCACGGAAAAAAACGTCGAGCAATCGCAAAAAGTTTCCCAGTCCATTCCATCCGTGCCATTCAACAAAACTTCGTAAGGTTTGGCCGTGCGGCTTTGGCGCTGGCTGGTGCAATAAAGAACGTTGACGACCGCGCCCGCGCAAAAATCGTCGTGCGATATGATGACGACCGGATGCCCGCCCCGGCCGGGAAAATTAAATCGCCATACGTCGAATTGTTTTTTCAATCCGACACCTCCAGCGAACAGCCTTTGAGCAAGTCCAGCATTTCCGCGTCGCGCTCCGGCGTGACATATTTTTTCAGCGAGCCGGGTGGAAACGGCTCTTGCGTTTCCGCCTTCACGAGTGTCAGCGTCAATCGTCCGTCACCGAAATTTTCGTAGGCGAAAACCTGGCGCGGTTTGGCGTCGGGAATTCGGATTCGCTTTTGGTCGTCCACTGTCAGAGTCTTCATTTTGGGAATTTCCCACGCATTTCGAACATCGTCAAGGCTGAAGCGGCGATGGAAATTTTCTTGCAACGACCAACGGCGCGCGCAACCTGACACGGTTTGAAAAAGTGCTGGAAATTCAAGCCGTAAAAGTCCAACCCGTTTGTTAGTCGATGAAAATACTGATCACGGGCGCCGCAGGTAATCTCGGATCGTTACTAGCCCGGCACCTGTTTTCCCAAGGGGTTGGTCTGCTGCGCCTGATGGTTTTCCGACGCGACGTGCCGACCGATTTGAGAGTCACAGGAAAAACTGAGATTGTTCGCGCCGACCTTTCGAAACGTGAATCACTAATAACCGCTGTGAAGGGAGTCGATGTTATCATTCATTTTGCCGGAGTACTGTTTAAGGCCGATCCCGAACGCTTCTTAAGCACCACGAACACCGGGTACTTCAGGAATCTCGTCGATGTCGCCAGGGAGAACGGTGTTCGAAGGATCATTCTGATCAGCTTCCCCCACGTGGAAGGGCCGACGTCCATCGAAAAGCCAGCGAAAGGAAGATTGGACGGAACGCCGATATCCGTTCACGCGAAAACGCGCCTTGAAGAGGAGCGATATCTTTTTGCGAATGCGGCCGAGCCGATTTCGCTTCGCGTTGGCATGGTATACGGCAGAGGCATTCTCATGGTTGAAGCAGCTCGATGGCTTGCCAAGCGCCGGTTGCTCGGCGTCTGGAAAGAGCGCACCCAAATTCACCTGATCTCGAAAGATGATTTCTGCGCCGCCTGCACGGCGGCAATCACCGATGCCACCGCATCCGGCATTTACCACATTGGCGATGAAGGGAATGTCTCATTGCAGGAGTTTCTTGAATTGGCCTGCCGCCAGTGGAAAGTTGGCCCGCCTTGGTCCCTGCCGTTGTGGCTGATCTACACTGCGGCTGAACTATGTGAGTTCTACTCGAGAATCACTGGATCCGTTTCTCCTCTGACGCGCGATTTCATAGACATTGGAAGGGTATCTTACTACGGCGACACGGAGCGAATGAGGAAGGATTTGTTGCCCGTTTTGAAGTACCGGACGATCAGAGCGGGGCTTTCTACATTATGAAAAAAACTGACCGTCGCCCAATCCAATCCGCTTGGTGCGTTGGCCCGGCACCTGCGCCAAAACCGTGTCTCAATTGAGCCAGCCTGGCGCAAAAAAATTCTTTCCCATAACGCGGAAACCCATAAATTGGCCGGAAACCGGCTTGGCACGCGGCCAGCTTGAGTTGAACAAAGACGGTGCAGGCGCTGTCATTGGATAAGAATCTTATGTTTTGGAATTTTGATCCGCATTATTGGTTGTTTGCGATTCCCGGATTGCTTCTCGGCATCTGGGCGCAAATCAAGTTGTCGCACGCTTATGGCAAGTACAGCCAGGTGCCGGTAGAATCCGGCATGACGGGTGCCCAGGCCGCTCGCGAAATCCTCGATCAGGCCGGTCTGACCAGCGTGCCGGTAGAGGAAGTGCCGGGCCATCTGACCGACCATTACGATCCCACCAAACGCGCGTTGTTTTTGTCATCCGGCAATTTTCATGGCCGAACAGTGGCCGCCGTCGGCGTCGCCTCCCACGAATCCGGCCACGCGCTGCAACATCAGGCAGCCTACGGATTGTTCCAGGCCCGCATGGCGCTAGTGCCGGTCACCCAATTTGCGAGCATGGCATACATGGGCATTTTTTTCGTCGGCCTTTTTCTTGGACTGGTGAAAATTGTTCTGCCCATCATCATCGTGATTTTTGCCGTGATGACGCTGTTTCAACTCGTCACGTTGCCGGTGGAATATGACGCCAGTCGCCGGGCCAAGGAACAATTGTTCCGGCTGGGCCTCGTACATGAGCAGGAGCGCGCCGGAGTGAGCAAGGTTTTGGACGCCGCAGCGTTGACCTACGTAGCCGCGCTGGTCAGCAGCATACTGACGTTGCTTTACTACATCACCCTGGCGCGCGGCAACCGGCGATAAATCCTTGGGAGGGACGGCGTGTCACCGTCCCCAAAATCAGGGTCGCCGACACGGTGATCCTCCCTTGGTTTTAATTTTCTTGCAGGCTGGCATTTAGGTCGTAACGTTTCCCCCGTTGTATGGCGGCAAAGAGGCAAAAACGCAAAGCAGCAAAATCCAAACGGCGCGCAACCCGACCCTTGGTTGCCGTGCGCCGCGCAAAAGTTTCCGCGCGTGCGCCCGTTGCGCCTGCCGTTCCAGCGCCCGCCCTGCCGAAACCGGCCGGTGAAGGTGACAACACGCAATTCATCCGGCGGGAACATTCGACTTACGACGGCGACACGGCCATCAAACTTTACCTGCGCGAAATCGGGCAGGTGAAATTGCTCACGCGGCAGGAGGAAATCCAACTGGCCGCGCGCATCAAAAAGGGCGACAAAAAAGCGCGCGAGCTGATGATCAAGGCCAATCTCCGCCTGGTCGTAAAAATCGCGCGCGATTACGATGGCATCGGATTGCCGCTGCTGGATTTGATCAGCGAAGGCAACATCGGCTTGATGAAGGCCGTCGAGCGCTTTGATCCGAAAAAGGGCGGCAAGCTTTCAACCTACGGTTCGTGGTGGATCAAGCAGTCCATCAAACGCGCGCTCGCCAATCAATCCAAGACCATCCGCCTGCCGGTGCATCTGGTGGACAAAATTTCCAAGATGCGCCGCATCGCGATGCGTTTGCAGGAGGAGTTTGGCCGCGAACCGACCGACGAGGAATTGGCTGACGAACTCGACGTGACCGCCGCCCGCATCCGGCAGATGCGGCTGGTGGCGATTCGCCCGGCATCGCTCGACGCGCCCATCGGCGACGACGAGTCAAATTATTTTTCCGACGTCGTCGAGGATGAAAACGCCACTTCGCCCTACGAAAATCTGAAAGACAAAACCGTCACCGGCATGTTGCAGGACATGGTCGGGCACCTCGATGCGCGCGAAGCAACCATTCTGCGCTATCGCTTCGGCCTCGACGGCGGCACGGAAAAAACCCTGGAGGAGGTCGGCCGGAAATTCGGCGTCACGCGCGAGCGCGTCCGCCAAATCCAGAACCTCGCGTTGAGAAAACTCCGCAAAATGATCGAAAAACTCGAAAGCTCCAAAAACAAAGGCAACTGACGCATGTCTCAAACCACCGCCACGCCCAGGGAAATCGAACAGGCCATCCGCAACATTCCGGACTTTCCCAAGCCGGGCATCCAGTTCAAGGACATCACGCCCGTGCTGGCCGATGCCCGGTTGTTTTCCGGCGCGATTGATCTGCTCACGGAAAAATTCAAACCCGGTTCGGTGGACGCGGTGGTGGGCATTGACGCGCGGGGATTCATTTTTGCCGCCGCCGCCGCCGTGAAACTGCGCGCCGGGTTCGTCCCCATCCGCAAAAAAGGCAAGCTGCCCCACGAAACCATCGAACAGGATTACGCGCTCGAATACGGCTCGGCGACCGTCGCCATGCACCGGGACGCGCTCAAGCCGGGCGCGCGCGTGGTGTTGATTGACGATCTGCTCGCGACGGGCGGCACTTCCGCCGCCGCGGCCGCGCTGGTGAAAAAACTCGGCGCGCAGATTCTCGAAATCGGTTTTCTCATCGAACTGAAATTCCTGAACGGCCGCGAGAAGCTGAAGGGTTATCCGGTGCGCTCTATCATTGTTTATTGAGCCGCGCGGTCGCGGGAGCCTGCCCTGAAACTTTTCGGGGTCGGCGTCCGTCGCAAATTCCCACCGCGAAACAAACGCAACTCGTAAAATCGGTTGCTGCACCAGCAGCACAATTTTTGAAATAGCTATTACATTTATTGTACATTTTGTGTTTTTCATGGTTTAATTCCCCTCAACCCCGGCCGGTTGAAACTCGAACTCCAATCCGGCACGCAATTGAGTTTCCCATCGTTTCCTTTCCCGTTACATTGTCGCCGATGCACTGGCTGCAAGCACTCGACACGAGCCTGTTCCGTTTCGTCAACCAGTCGTTGAGCAACTCGTTCTTCGATTGGCTCATGCCGGTTTTGAGCGGCAACGCCCTGTTCTTTCCCGCCCTGTTCCTGCTCGGCGTCGGCCTGCTTTGGAAAGGCAATGCCCGCCTGCGACTTTGCGTTCTGCTGCTGGTTTTAATCCTGCCGCTGGGCGACACCTTCATCTGCAACACCATCAAGCACGCGGTCGCCCGCCCACGCCCATTCGTCACGCTGCCGGAGGCGCGGCAGTGGGGCAAGATCGGCAAAGGCTATATCCCGCCTGAGGCCGGTGACAATGGCGGGGAGATGTCCACCGACAAAGGCAGCCGCACCAGCATGCCTTCGTCGCACGCGGGCAATTGGTTTGCCGCCACGATGATTCTTTTCATTTATTACCGGCGAAGCCTTTGGTTCATGCTGCCGATGGCGCTCGCCGTTTCACTTTCGCGCGTCTATAACGGCGTTCATTATCCCAGCGACGTGCTCGTCGGCGCGATTCTGGGCGCGGGTTACGCGGCGGCGGGAGCGATTGCGCTGCAGGCGGGCTGGCGGTGGATTGGAAAAAAATGGTTCCCGGTCTGGCACGCGCAATTGCCCTCGCTCTTGAATGCAGAATGCAGAATGCAGAATGCAGAATCCGCCGACTCCGAACTCCGAACTCGGAACTCCGAAATGGAATGGCTGCGCCTCGGCTACATCGCAATCTTCGTCATGCTCATCGCGCGCTGGCTTTACATTGCCAGCGGCACGATTGAGTTGGAAAAAGACGAAGCCTACCAGTGGCTTTGGTCAAAACACCTTGCGCTGTCGTATTACAGCAAACCGCCGGGCATCGCGCTGATTCAATTCATGGGCACATCGCTGTGGGGTGACACGGAGTTTGGCGTGCGGTTCTGTTCGCCGTTGTTCGCCGCCATTTTGAGCGTGATGGTGCTGCGCTTCTTCGCACGCGAAGTCAGCGCGCGGGCGGGATTTTGGCTGTTGCTCATCGTCACCGCCGCGCCGTTGCTCGGCATCGGCACGATTTTGCTAACGATTGACCCGCCGATGGTGCTGTGCTGGATGTGGGCGCTGGTGGCCGGCTGGCGCGCGGCGCAGCCGGATGGCAAAACCCGCGACTGGCTGGTCGTCGGCCTCGCCATGGGCCTCGGTTTTCTCTGTAAATACACCGCGGCCTGCCAAATTGCGTGTTGGGCGATTTTTTTCGCGCTTTGGCCCGCGGCACGAATGCATTTGAGAAAACCCGGCCCGTGGCTGGCATTGCTGATTTTTTTGCTTTGCACTCTGCCGGTCATCATCTGGAATGCACAACACGGATGGATCACCGTTCATCACGTCGCGGGCAATGCGGGACTGGGATCACCCTGGAAGCCAACGCTGCGCTTTTTCCGGGATTTTCTGTTTGTGGAAGCCGGGTTGCTGAATCCGATTTTCTTCGTCGGCGCACTGTGGGCAATGTTGGCCTTTTGGAAACAGCCCCGACACAAGATGTCGGGGCTGTGGCTTTACTTTTTCTGCATGGGCGCTCCGGTCTTCTTCGGCTATTGGCTTTGGTCGTTTCATTCGCGGATTTTGCCGAACTGGATTGCGCCCGCCGTGTTGCCGATGTTTTGTCTGATGGTCGCGTATTGGGACGAGCGGCGGCGCATCGCCAAACCTTTTCTGGCGACCGGCCTCGCGCTGGGCTTCTTCGCCGTTGCGATTCTGTTCCAGAGCAATCTCATTGGCAAAGTCGCCGGACAATTATTGCCCGGTGAAAAAGACCCCTTGCGCCGCGTGCGCGCGTGGAGGCTGACCACCGCGCTGATCGAAGGCGAGCGCGAAAAATTGGAGGCCGGGGGCAAGCCCGCCTTCATCATCGCCGATCATTACGGCATGACCGGGCTGTTTACATTTTATTTGCCGCAGGCACGCGCGGCGTTGAAAGCCGGGCCGCTCGTTTATTGCGTGGATTCGGATAAACCGGAAAACCAATTTTACTTTTGGCCGGATTACGACTACCGCGCCCAGCGCCAGGGCCAAAATGCCATTTACGTCAGCGAACTTGACCCCTACCCGCTCGAACCCGGCTGGTTTTGGAAATGGCTGACGCATCAAACGGTCGGTTACGGCGAAGTGTCGCCGCCTTTTCCCCTGCCGCCGCGAATGCTCCAGGAATTCGAGTCCGTCACCGACCTCGGCGAATTCGAAATCAAAATCGGAAAACGCGTCTTCCGCCGCGTGCATCTCTGGGCATGCCATAATCTGAAATGACGAATGACTAAATCCGAATGACGAAATAATTCACAATGATTAAATCTCCAAATCTTTGTTTGTTGTGCTTTTGCTTATTGGAGCCTGGTCATTCTTTAGTCATTAGGGTTTCGTAATTCGTCATTTACAATGAATGTCGCGCACTTGGTGGTTCCTGAAAAAATGTCTTCAATCATAAAGCCAGCGACGGAATTTTTTTTGCCCGTTCGCGATTACGATCTGGCCGCGACGCTGGACTCCGGCCAGGCATTCCGCTGGCAACCCTGCAATGATTCCTGGATTGGCGTCATCGGCCAACGTTGGGTGCGTTTGACACAAATGCGCGACGGCATTCGCGCTGAAACCGCCGGGCCGGTCGCCGACTGGCGGTGGCTGCGCGACTATTTGCAAACCGAAACGGATTTGGACGCCGTGCTCAAAACTTTTCCCGATGACGCGCCGATGCGCGATGCCGTCGCCGCGTGTCGCGGTTTGCGCGTGCTGCGGCAGGACCCGTGGGAATGTCTCGCGTCGTTTATTTTGTCTTCGACCAAACAAATCGTCCAAATCCGCCAAATCGTCGCCCTGCTCTGCGAACGATTCGGAGATCCCCTCACCCGTCCTGCGGACACCCTCTCCCCGCCCGGCGGGGAGAGGGACGGGGCGAGGGGCGCGTCACATTCGAAAGAAAATCATTTATCCCATTCCTTTCCCACTGCTGAACGGCTCGCCAGCGTCACCGAAGCCGAACTCCGCGCGTGCAAAATGGGTTTTCGCGCGCCCCACCTGCTCGCCGCCGCGCGCCAAATCGCCAGCGGCCGGTTTGACCTGGAACGTCTGCGCCATTTGCCGCTGGCCGGGGCGCGCGAGGAATTGATGAAACTGCGCGGCGTGGGCGGCAAAATCGCCGATTGCGTCCTGCTCTTCGCCTATGGTTTTGACGGCGCGTTTCCCGTGGACGTGTGGGTTGAGCGCGCTCTGCGCGAACTGTATTTCCCGCGCCGCCGGGTCAGTGACAAACGGCTGCGGCATTTTGCCGCAACCCATTTCGGGCTGCACGCCGGTTACGCCCAGCAATACCTTTTTCATTACATGCGGACGAAAATGAAATGATGATGCGATTTAAAATATAGGGATGTGGTTTTGAAAATAGCCCCGTGCTTCAGCGCTGGGTTCAATGACGCACATTCATCAAAGTCCCGCAGGGACGAAAGAAAACCTCTGCCGTCCCTTGCGGGACTTTTCATTTGATTGACACGTTGCCGGGAGGTCGCAGGTTGTTCTGAGTCCCCGGCCTGGTGGTCCGGGGTTGGGCTGGCGGCGACCAGCCATCTCATTTTTGGACATTGGCCCTTGCTGTCCCCGGAAACGGATGAGTCCTAATGGCTTTGCGATGATTTCGATTTATTGAAATTGGCCCGTAAAAATTGAAACAACCTTCGGATTTCAAAGTAAGCCACGTTGCCAGCCGCGAAGATCTGGACTGCGACAAGAATTTTACAAATCATTGTGTCCATCAAATCCGGTATAAGCTTGTTCCTTGCCAACTTGCGAAGAAAAGGTCGTGGTGCATTGTCGGGTTGATAATCAGGTATCAAATTTGCTTCAGTAACCCGCGTCAATACTGCACATTTCTAGTTTTGGGCTTTTTTCTTGAAACCGTTTTTGGCGATTCAGGTCAAGACACGAAACTGTAATTGAAACCGTTTTAGGCGAAATTCTACATTTGACAAATTTCCGCGTCCCCAGATGTTGCGGCTGTCGGGATGGTTTCCAATAAACGGAGCATCACGGCGTGAAAATTGACAACGTGTGAAATTGTTTCTTTTGCAAGTATAGCTGCCTTTATTATTTGGGCGGTTTGCTGGATTGAATTTCCACGGGTGTCTGCGCTGGTCTGTTCGTTGTCTGGTCTGTGGCGTTCATGCGACGGGAAAAATCCGATTGATAGGGTTGCAAAGCTCTGGCGGAAAAAATCAGACCAAATCCAAGAAGGAGAAAAAATAATTGAGCGCGCCCTAAACGCCGGGATCGCGGCATCTCATTCAAGGATTGTTTTCCATATTCCGAAACATCCTTCAAACGATTCTGCCGTTTCAATTCGAGTGATTCTCTTGTAACACGCTCACCCGTGGTATTGTTCGTATATTGCGTAAAATCACCCCGCAATTGTTCGGTAATGTGTGAAATGTTTTCTCGCGCTTCAGAGAGCGCATAATCAATATAAGTGAGTTTGTTTGCCGTCTGTATTCGTCTTATCCCAGCCCAAAAGGAAATAGCCAAAATCGGCAGGGAAAAGGTTTGAAGATAAGAAAAAAGGCTGTCCAATTTTTGCGGCGCATAGGTTTGGGCGATATAGGCGAAAAGCGCGCCCGCAACGCTGCAAATAAAATAATCAAACTTTCTTTGTGATTCGTGCGCCCGGAGGAAAATTTCTATGCTGTATTCGTTCATACCGATTTCCGTTAATTGTCATTTGACAATTCCAAAATAGCCATTAAATTTCAAGCAGCTCTTTCAAATAGGCATGGGGAATCCCCGCGAGGGGAATCCCATGCCTTTTTTGCTTTTTGGGACTCAAACCCAAAAATAGTGGAAAATCAAACAGATTTGCCGCCAATAGCTCGCGCCGAAAGGCCGCCTGACCACTACAGGATTTGAGGGGCTGTTGGCGGTGACTTTTTTGGCGGTTGAAACGTGACTAACCGCCATACTTGAAGGGTAAAAATATGCGGTTATTAGTTCGCGGGGGCTGATGACGCCGCAACCAGTCGCCCAAAAAAGAAAACGGCGGGTAGTGATTATCTCTTTAGCACGGAGCCATCACAACCCGCCGACAGGCAACATCGAGTGCGCCTTGTTGTGGCTTCAATGTGCCACTTCTGGCGGAAAAAGCAACGGCATTTTTAGGCAAAAATAATTGAAGATTTTGCTTGCAATACCCAAGCTGCTTGGTTATATTGCAACTGTTATGAAAATAAACCAGCAAATTCGCGGATATTTTGCGGAGATTGGCCGCAAGGGTGGCAAGGCCACTTCGGAAGCCAAAGCGCAAGCCGCCCGTGAAAATGCAAAAAAAGGCGGATGGCCGAAAGGCAAGCCGCGCAAAGTGAACAAACAATAAAACAAAAGCCGCGCCAGTGCAATCAACACCGGCGCGGCGCAACTAAAGGCCAAAGCCCTCAGTGGTATCCATTATGATACAAAATCACTGTAAGACTTGGCCGGAAAGAGTCAAGTGACGTGTCATAATTGCAATGATATTCAAATGGTCAAATTCGGTGTCCGCAATGGGTTTCAACGCTACCAATGCCGGGTGTGCAAACGGACGCGGTCGGACATTCCAGAAAATCCGTTGGTCAATCTCCGTGTGCCATTTGAAAAGGCCGCGCAAGTTGCCGCGCTTTTGGTCGAGGGAAACGGCGTTAGAAGCTGTGAACGCCTCACACAACTGAACCGGCGCACCGTGTTGGGGGTTCTGCGCGTTGCTGGCGAGAAGTGCGCGGAACTGCTAGACCGGAAAATCCGCAACGTGAAAGCTGAATACGTTCAAGCGGATGAACTAGCCTGTTTTGTAAAAACTAAAGAGCAAAACACCATGCAAGGCGATTTGGAACACGGCCAGTTTTTCACGTTTCTGTCAGTGGACATGTTTTCCAAATTGATAATCGGCTGGCGGGTTGACAAACGCACGCGGGAAGCGGCAGAAGCCTTCATGCTGGATTTGAAGGCGCGTGTGCCAACCCGTTTTCAGCTTTCAACGGACGCATGGCAGGTTTACAGAAAGGACACTGGCGCGGTTCGCCAAGTGTTCGGAAATGAGATTGATTACGCGACCGAACAAAAGATTTTCAGCACACGGAAGCCAATTGGCGCGGCACGGTTTTTCCCGCTTCGTTTGTCTGGCATTAAAAAGAGCCGCTGCATCGGCTTTCCTTACATGAAGCTGATTACAACCAGCCATTGCGAGCGCACGAATTTGACCGTGCGTTTGTTCAATCGCCGGTTCACCCGTTGCACACTCGGCTATTCAAAGACGTTGGAAAATTTGCGGCACGCTGTCGCGCTCTTTGTGGCGCATTTCAACTTCTGCCGCGTTCACTCGGCACTCGGAATGACACCCGCACAAGCAGCAGGATTGACAGACCACACTTGGACAATCGCGGAATTGCTATCAACCCACTAATACACCATGACCGAAGAAAACGACGGCCCGGACCCAAGGCAGACACCGGAGGTCACCGGCTGGACGGGACGAGACCGGGTTTCGAGGTTTTCGTTGTGCTGACAATCCTTGATGGAAATTCGCAGGTCTGCTTCCATAAGCCCACGATGAAGGCTGTAGATGGAAAAGTCAGCCAGGCACAGAGCCGTGCATGCTCTGCGGCATAATAATAATGTTCGGTGAAAATTAGATGAGGAACTACGATAGAATCATGAAGCCGCTAATGGCAGGCGATATCAATACACTAGAGAAATTGTCGCAGCTCATTGATGATTTCCCGACAGGCAAAGATGATTTTATCCAGCGTTATTGGATTACGAATGCGATCGATTGCGGAAACTTAGAGGGTGTACGTTGGATGCTTGAGAAGAAGGCTTCCGTAATCTTTCGTGATGATGAAGGGTATACAGTTCTGCACTCAGCGATAGATCGCGAAAAGCCCGATAAATATGAAATGATGCAGGTATTAATCGATGCGGGTGCGGACGTAAATGCTCATGGAATCAACGATTGGACACCTGCACACATGGCCGCAGCTCGCAATGATGTTCAAGCCCTCAAGCTTCTCCATGAAGCGGGTGCGGACTTCACGATTCGGACGCGTATTGATATTTACGCGACACCACTCGAGGAGGCGATTAATCTGGGCCACTCACCAGAAGCCGTGGCCTACCTCAAATCAAGCACTGAACAAGACGGTGCAGGTAACGCCGCTTCGCGGCATGCCTGAGTTTGATCTTTAGGCTGAAAAATTCTTCGTCACCTTCGCGCGACATAAAATGAAAATTGATGCCATTCTTTCGCCAGCGGAATTGCCCGCGCTGGCCAGACGCGATTTGCGCGACGCCACCTGCGTCGTGTTCGACGTGCTCCGCGCTACGAGCACGTTCGTGACCGCGCTGCACCACGGCGCCAAGGCCATCGTGCCCGTCTCCGAAATCGCCGAGGCCCTGGCCATTCGCCAGAAACAGCCGGACATTCTGCTCGGCGGCGAACGCGACGGCGTGAGAATCCGCGCCGCGCAGACCGGCAGCATTGATTTTAACCTCGGCAACTCGCCGCGCGAATACACGCCGGAAAAGGTCCGCGGCAAAACGATTGTTTCGACGACGACGAACGGCACCCGCGCGCTGCGCGCCTGCGCAGGTGCGTCAACGGTCCTGGCCGCCTCGTTTTTGAATCTCACGGCCACCGCGCAATCCATCCGCCAACTTCAACCAGCGCAAATCGTGCTCGTGTGCGCGGGCACGCGTGAAAACATCGCCACCGAGGACGTGCTGGCGGCGGGCGCTTTCTGCGAAATGTTGATTTGGTGGGGCGAGACTACTGGCGAGCCGAGTGGAGAACAGAAGCTCTCCGGCTCGCGAGGACGCTCGCCCCACCAGAACGCCTATGAACTTTCCGATTCGGCTGAAAGCGCACGTCGCGCTTATGCCCAAGCGAAGTCAAATCTGGCCGAGGCCATTTGCCGTTCGGAAAATGCGCGGCGGTTGCTGGCGATTCCCGAACTGCGCGATGACGTGGCGTTTTGCCTGCGACAGGACGTTTATAATTTGATCGCCGTGCTTGGCCGTGAAGGCGCAATTCGAATTTTAATTTGAGATTTGTGCGCCCAGCGCCTGCAATTTCGCCCTGATTTCGGGGTCGCCGGGTTTGAGCCGCAACGCTTCCTGATAACACCGCACCGCTTCGGTGGTTTGCCCCTGCTTCACCAGGGCATCGCCGAGGTTGCTGTAAATCTGCGGGTTGCCGGGCGTGATGCGGAGGGCTTCGCGGAAATGCCGGACGGCCTCATTGTAGTTTTTTTGGATGAACAAAACCGTGGCGAGATTGTTGTGCGCGTCGGCGTAATCCGGATTCAGTTTCAACGCCGCCTCGAAACAAACGACGGCATCGGCAAATTGTTTCTTCGCCGCGAGCGCGAAGCCAAGGTTGTCCAGGACGTCGGGCTGGTTCGGAGTGATTTGCAGGGCACGTTGATAATTGTTTATGGCTTCGTCCCAGTTGCCGAGCTTGGCGAAGGCGTTGCCCAAATTATACAGAACATCGGAATTGTCGGGATTGATTTGCAGGGATTTACGGAAGCAGTCCATGGCTTCGGCGATTTGCCCCTTTTTTGACAGCCAGGTGCCGAGGTTGTTGTAGGCGAGATAATTATTTTCCGTCACGGCCAGTGTGTGGCGAAAAAGGGTTTCATTATTCTGCCAATAATTTAACTGGTTTCTGGTTCGCAGGGTGCTGACAACGAGAACCATTGCGATCAAAACCGCAATCAATGTTTTCGGCACCTGCCGGCTCATGCCCGTCTCCGCGAGGCCCCAGACAAAAATAATGAACAAGCCGATCAAAGGAACATAAGTATATCGGTCGGCCATGGACTGAATTCCAACCTGGATCAGACCGATGACGGGAACGAGCGTCCCGGCAAACCAAAACCAGCCGGTGAAGAAGAATGGAAACTTCCGGGCATACAAAACGGCAATCGCGGACAGGCCGGCAACCAACGCCACGGAATAAATCACCAGGGGAAATCCCCAATGCCCCGGATGCGGATAGGGATTGGCCAGCGGAGACGGCCAAAGGGTCTTGTCCAGATAGCGGGCGTAGGAAACGAAGGCATTTGCAACCCGGCCAGTCATTGAAATCCCCGCCAGTTTGGTGACCGCGCCGCCTTTTTGCTGTGCGATGAAGGTCACCACGCACGAAATTGCGCTCAGGACAAAAAACGGAATCTTTTCTCGAGCCAGACGTAAAATCGTAAATCGTAAATCGTAAATCGTAAATCGCTTCAACGGCCACCAGTCCAGCAATAACATCACCAGCGGCAGTGTCACCAGCATGGGCTTGCTCATCAAACCGAGGGCAAAGAACAACAATGCCAGCCAGTAATAACCGGAGGTCGGAGGTCGGAGGCCGGAGCCCTGATTTTCAACTTCTGACTTCTGACTTCTGACTTCTGACTTCTGTACAAACCGCGCATACGCCCAGAGCGCCAGCAGCCCGAAAAATGTGCTCAAAACGTCCTTGCGCTCCGAAATCCACGCCACCGATTCCACGTGCAACGGATGCAAAGCGAACAGCGCGGCCACGAAGGCGCTCCGCCAATTCACCGCGGCCTGCGTGGACGACCCAGGCTGCGCCGGAGGCTTCGCCGAGGCGAGAGCCCCAATATCCGTGTCAGGACGAAGGCCCGTCATCTGTCGGAGCAACAAAAAAAGCAGCACCGTGTTGGCGAGGTGAAACAACAGATTTGTGAAATGCGGCCCGGCCGGCCCGGGGCCGGACAATTCCCGGTCGAGCATCAAGGACAGCCACGTCAGCGGATGCCAATTGCTGGCGTAGCCCGTGCAAAAGGCCCAGACCACATTGTCTGATGTCAGACCCGCCTGGACATGGGCGTTGGACGAAAAATAGTCCGGGTCATCGTAATTGACGAAGTCGTAACGCGTGACCGGCCAATAAACCGCCAATGTCACCGCGACCAGCAGCAGGCAAAGACAGCCAGGGTTGGACAACGCGCGGGTGAATTTGAATCCCGAGCTCGCGTTGTTTTGGTGTTCAGGCAAAATCATTTGGCTCAATCCATCAAACCACAAATTCCAGTTCCTGCCGGTGCGGAATCAGGCCGCGCTCGAAGGCCTGGCCAAGAAAACGGCGAATCGCTTCCCTGCCCTTGTCGCCATAATCGAGCGTCCAGTGGTTCACATACATCCCGACGAATTTGTCGGCCAGCTCGCGCCCCATGTTGCGCGCGTATTGCAACGCGTGCTGCACCGCCTCGGCCCGATGGTCGAGGCTGAATTGGATGCTCGCGGTGAGAATGCCGGAAATTTTCCGGCGCGCCGACAAATCGAATTTCTTGTGAATGACATTCCCGCCGAGTGGCAGCGGCAAACCGTCGTTTTCTTTTCCCCACCAAACGCCCAGGTCTTCGCAAACGACCAAACCTTCATTTTGATACGTCAACTGGCCTTCATGGATGATAAGGCCAACGTCCGCCGCGCCGGAAAGAACGGCTTTGAATATTTGATCGAAGGGAACCACAACATAGTTGAAATCCGAAGTCCGAAGTCCGAAATCCGAAGTTTTTTTGGCGCTTTGCGGCAATGTGTCACCGAGCCAGAGCTGCAACGCCAGAAACGCGCTGGTCATCGTGCCGGGGACGGCGATTTTTTTCTTCGCAATCTCCGCCCTGGAAAACTTTTGTTTGGCCACCAGCATCGGGCCGTAACCCTCGCCCATGCTCGCGCCGCTGGGCAGCAACGCGTATTGGTCGCTCACATGGGCATAGGCGTGGATGCTGACGGCGGTGATGTCGAGTTCGCCGCGCGTGGCGCGTTCGTTTAGCGTCTGGATATCCTGCAAAATGTGCTCGAACCGGAAGCCGTGCGTCGGGATCAAATCCTTCGCCAGCGCGTAAAACATGAAGGCGTCATCGGGGTCCGGTGAGTGGCCCAGCGTCAACGTCGTTTGCTGCATGGACGAAGGCTAAACCACCCGGCGCGGGCTGTCACGATGAGAAGAAATCTTGCTGTCGTGTTGCACTGCCCCGACTCTGTGTCGGGATGACCGTCACCATTGATTTCACCGGCGCTCACAGAGGGCCGTTGCAAAAAATGCCGTAAATTCAGTTCTTTTTTCATCATTTTTCTCTTTCTTTTTGGCCGGGTAGTCATAAGTCTCTAACAACTATGAACTCAAAAATACTACTGTCCTCTCTGGTGTTGGCTTCCGGACTGGTATTCACCTGCGGGCTGTTGGCCCAGACACCCAAGGTTGATTTTCCGGCTGCCAGTCCCGCTTGCACGCTTAAACAGCACGTCGGTCTCACCGACATCGAGATTGTCTATTCCCGGCCGGGTGTAAAGGCCCGTCCGATCTTTGGCGGCCTGGTCCCTTACGGCCAGGTGTGGCGCACGGGCGCGAATGCCTCCACCAAAATTTCCTTCAGCACCGCCGTCAAGCTCAACGGCACGGAAGTTCCCGCCGGCCAATATGCCCTTTACACCATTCCCGGTAAAAAAGAGTGGACCGTGATCATCCACAAGGACACGGCCGCGAGCATCTTCAACTACAACCCGACCAACGACCTGGTGCGGTTCAAGGCGACGCCCGTGAAACTTGCGAAACCCGTTGAGACGTTCACGATTGACATCAACGACCTCCGCGACGAGTCCGCCACGCTCAATCTCACCTGGGAAAAGACCCGCGTGCCGGTGAAGCTCGAAGTCGAACTGGTCAGCAAGCTGGTGCCGCAGATCGAAGCCGTGATGGCCACGCCGGAGGGCAACAAGCCCTATTACCCGGCGGCCATGTTTTACTATGATCACGGCCAGGATTTGGAGAAAGCCCGCAAATGGGTTGATGCGGCCATCGCCCAACGTGAAGCGTATTACATCGTCCACCTGAAGGCAAAAATTCTCGCCAAGCTCGGCGACAAGGCCGGCGCCATTGCCGCCGCCAAACGTTCCACTGAACTCGCGATCAAAGCCAAAGATACCGGCTACGTAAAGCTGAACGAAGACCTTGTCTCCAGCTTGAAGTAATGACGCCGGTTGCCTCCATCCAGACCAGGCTTTCAACCATAGATAACCAACGAAACCAATGAGAAAACCATGAACAAAATCAAATCCACACTCATTATCGGCGTCATCCTGGCCACCGCATTACCGCTGATGGCCCAGCGAAAACGCATCAGCCCCCATGAAACCATCAGCTCGGCCATTGATGGCAACAAGGTCACGATTGTCTATGGGCGTCCTTATTCCAAGGACCCCAAGAGCGGCGAAGTCCGCAAGATCTGGGGTGGGCTGGTGCCTTACGGCAAGGTCTGGCGCACGGGGGCCGACGAAGCGACACTTCTCACCACGGCACAGCCAATCATGATGGGCGGGACGACGGTTCCGGCAGGCACCTACTCGTTGTTCACCCTGCCCGCCGCCGACGGCACCGCGAAGCTGATCGTCAACAAGAAGACCGGGCAGTGGGGCATTCCGTATAAAGAACAGAGTGAAGCGACGAATGAGCTGGCGCGGATTGATCTGAAGAAAGCCGCGCTGGACAAGACGGTGGACCAGTTCACGATGGCCATCGATAAAAATCCTTCAGGCGGAGGCGTGCTGAAAATGATGTGGGAAAACACCCAGTTCTCGGTGCCGTTCACCGTCAAGAAATAGCGTGAGGGGCTTGGGTCGTACTTGATCGGTTCTTTTTACCCATGAACCGTGTGAAAGACCGACAGGTTTTGGACTGCGCCAACCCTCTGGCGCTTTCAATCTGGCCTGCCACCTGCCAAAAGCGCCGGAAGGCTGGCGCACTCCAGGACGCTTGCGCGCGACCGGAAAGTTATGTGCATTTAGTGTGACGAAATGGGGCAAGTTTAACGACAGGATTGGAGGTTTAATTAAGAGCATGACAATCTCACTCAAAAGGCAGGCCCAGCGCACGCACTGGCTACCATCCCTTGCCATCGCCGGCATCTGTATATTGGCGGGCGCCGGTGCCGGTGAAGCCGCCGAATCGCCGCCGCCAGCCGCCATTTTGCAGCAACTGCAAAGCTTCCGTGAAATGGGCAGCGTGCTTTACATCGCGGCGCATCCTGACGATGAAAACACCCTGTTGATTGCCTATCTGGCGCGCGGGCGAAATTACCGGACCGCCTACCTCTCGTTGACGCGCGGTGACGGCGGTCAGAACGTGCTGGGTCCGGAATTCGGCGAGGAATTGGGCGTGGCCCGCACCCAGGAACTGCTCGCCGCCCGCCGCCTCGACGGCGGCCACCAGTTTTTCTCCCGCGCCGTTGACTTCGGGTTTTCCAAGGATTACCGCGAAACGCTGAACATCTGGGACAAACAACAAGTGTTGTCCGATGTCGTGCGCGTCATTCGCGAATTCCGGCCGGATGTGCTCATCACGCGTTTCTCTCCCGTGCCGGGCGGTACGCATGGTCATCATACGGCGTCAACGGTGCTCGCCCTTGAGGCATTCAAACTGGCCGGCGACACCAATGCGTTTCCCGACCAACTCCGGGAACTGACGCCATGGCAACCCAAACGCATTCTCTGGAATGCGGGCGGTTTCCAGCGCGGCGGAACCGGAACCAATTCCATTCGGATGGAAATCAGCGGCAATGACCCGGTGTCCGGAGAGTCGTTTGCCGACGTTGCCGCGCGCAGCCGCGCCATGCACAAGACCCAGGGCTTTGACAATTTTCGGGGCTTTGGTGGTGGTGGCGGACCAAGAACCGAGTCATTCCAGACCCTGGACGGCGAGTCTGCGACCAACGACATCCTTGATGGTGTGAACACCACGTGGAGCCGTGTGCCCGGCGGCGCTAACATTGGCAAATTGGCTGATGAGGTCATTGCCAAATTCAATCCCGGGAATCCTTCCGCGAGTGTGCCGGTGTTGTTGGAATTGCGAAGCCAACTGACCGCTTTACCGACAACCGATCCTTTGGTCGTTGAAAAACGCGCCCAACTCGATCGCATCCTGCAGGCCTGCCTGGGCTTGGAAGTGGAGACGATGATTCCCCAGGCCGAAGTCGTGCCGGGCGAAAAGATGAAATTGCATTATTCTGTCGTGGTGCGATCGGATGTCCCGGTCCGCTGGATTGGAACGCGTCATCCCGGTCTCAAATGGGAATTCAATTCCGATCTCACTCCCAATCAGCCAGCACACAGCGATGAGACAGTGACACTGCCCGCCGGCACACCGCTGAGTCAGCCATACTGGTTGCGCGAAGAAGGCACGCCAGGAACATTCCGTGTGGATGATCCCACATTGATTGGCCGTCCGGAAAACCCGCCGGTGTTTCCCATCGAACAGGTTTTTGAGGTCGGTGGCCAAACGCTGGTCGTTCCGGATGAGCCGGTACAGTTGGTGGCGGCTCAGACGGAGGCGCAGGCCCGCCGCCGGCTGGACGTGATTCCGCCCGTCTCACTCAGCTTTGGTTCCGAGGTTGAATTGTTTGCGCCCGGCAAGTCCCGTCCGGTGGAAGTCGAAATTACCGCCTATCGCGCCGGGGTGGCTGGCATCGTGCAGTTGGAAGCGCCGGCTGGTTGGAAGGTTAAACCCGTCAATCAATCTTTTCATCTGGCTAGGGTTGGTGATCATACACGGTTTAAATTCACCGTTACCGCGCCGGCCGAGTCCACCACAGCCAAAATCATCGCCCGTGCGGAGATTGGCGGTGTGCGCTATCAGAATGAGCGCAAGGAAATCAATTACCCGCACATCCCGCTGCAATTGCTCCAGCCGCCGGCGAGTCTCAAGGCCGTCAGCCTCGACCTCGCCATCCGTGGCCGCAAGGTCGGCTGCCTGCCGGGGGCTGGTGACAGCGTGGCCGACAGCTTGAAGCAGATGGGTTACACGGTGACGACCCTGACCGACGCGGACCTTACACCCGAACGGCTGCACGGCCTTGATGCCGTGGTCATCGGGGTGCGCGCATTCAATGTCCGGACCAATCTGACGGCGCAATTGCCCGGGCTGTTCGCCTACGTCGAGGCGGGCGGCACGGTCGTCGCGCAATACAACCGGCCGGAAAATTCGCGGACGCTCAAGCTCGCGCCTTACGACCTGCATCTGTCGGGCGACCGCGTAACGGACAAGAACGCGACGGTGACCTTTCTTGCGCCGGACAACCCGGTGCTGAACACGCCGAACAAAATCACGGCCGCCGATTTCACAGGCTGGGTGCAGGAGCGGGGGATTTACTTCCCGAACCAGTGGGACGAACATTTCACGCCTATCCTTGCCTGCAACGATCCCGGTGAAGCCCCGCTCAAGGGCGGACTGCTCGTGGCGTCATACGGCAAGGGTTGTTTCGTCTATACCAGTTTGGTGTTTTTCCGGCAGCTCCCGGCGGGCGTGCCCGGCGCCTACCGGCTGTTTGCCAATCTGGTCTCGCTCGGAAAATGAAATCCCCGGAGGGCAACGTCACACCCGCTGAAACGCCCCTGGACGGCAAAGACGAATTGACCGGTCTGCCGGGGCTGCGCACCTGGTGCGGCGTTTACGTTTTTGTAATCGGCTGTTTCGTCCTGTGGGTGGCCCTGCTCTTTGCCCTGACCAGGATCTTTTCATGAACCTGACGTTTGGAGCGCGGCGTTTACGCCGCTTCAATGTTCGATTCCGCCGGAATTTCCGGTCGCGGAAGCGGCGTGAACGCCGCGCTCCTGCCTGCTCCCGTTTTTTGAAGGTTGGAGGATTTTCATGAGCCTGCTCGATTTCGTCGTCCTGATCGGCTCCATGGTCGGAATCGCCATTTACGGCGTCTGGCGCACGCGCGGCCATCGGGATCTGAGCGCCTACCTGAAGGGCGACCAAAACATCGGCTGGGTCACGATCGGCATCTCGGTCATGGCCACGCAGGCAAGCGCCATCACTTTCATTTCCACTCCCGGCCAGGGTTACCAGGACGGGCTCGGCTTCGTGCAGAATTATTTCGGCATGCCGGTGGCCCTGATCATTATTGCCGCGGTATTCCTGCCGATGTACCGGCGTTTGAACGTGTACACGGCTTATGAGTTTCTGGGACGGCGTTTCGATGCCAAAACCCGCCTGCTGGGCGCGGCGCTTTTCCTCCTGCAACGCGGGCTGGCCGCCGGAATCACGATTTACGCGCCGGCCATCATCCTCTCCACCATGCTGGGCTGGCGCCTGGATCTTACCATCATCCTCAGCGGGTTGCTGGTCATCATTTACACCGTGATCGGTGGCAGCGAGGCGGTGAGCCTCACCCAGAAATACCAGATGGCCGTCATCTTTGGCGGAATGGTGACCGCCTTCATCGTTCTGCTGGTCAAACTGCCGGCGAATCTCACCGACGCCCTCACGGTGGCGGGAGGTTTCAAGAAACTGGAGGCGGTGGATTTTTCGTTCGATGTCAAACAGCGCTACACCTTCTGGTCCGGCCTGCTGGGCGGACTCTTTCTGTCGCTTTCGTACTTCGGCACCGATCAATCCCAAGTGCAACGCTATATTTCGGGGACTTCCTTGCGCGAAAGCCGGCTCGGGCTGATGTTCAATGCCGTGCTCAAAATCCCCATGCAGTTCTTCATCCTGCTGCTGGGCGCCATGGTGTTTGTTTTCTACCAGTTTGAGCCGCCGCCGGTCTTTTTCAACCAGGCGGCCTGGAATTATGCGGTCAAACATGATTCCGGCGCGCAATTGCATTCCCTCGAACAGAAATTCGCCGCCATCCACGTGGAAAAGAAGCAATGGATTCACGTCTGGCTCGATGCCAGACACGCGGGCAACCCGGAGGCCGAGGCCCAGGCACGGGCACAGGCGCTGGCAGCGGACGGGCGCAGCGAAGCTGTGCGTGCCGAGGCAAAGACCGCCCTGCTCGCCGCGGAACCCGGGGCAAAAAGCAACGACTCCGATTACGTCTTCATCACGTTCATATTGAACAACCTGCCGCATGGGGTGATCGGCCTGCTGGTCGCGGCGTTCTTCGCCGCCGCGCTGTCATCGAAGGCCGCCGAACTCAATGCGCTGGGGTCAACGACCACCATTGACTTTTACCGGCACGTGTTCAAGCGCGAGGCGGGTGATGCCCATTATGTCGCCGCCACGAAATGGTTCACGTTCTTCTGGGGCCTGGTCGCGCTCGCCTTCGCCCTGTTTGCGAATCTGGCGGAGAACCTTATCCAGGCCGTCAACATCGTGGGTTCGGTTTTCTACGGCGTCGTGCTGGCGTTGTTTCTGGTGGCGTTTTTCATCCGGTGGGTCGGCGGCACGGCCATCTTCTGGGCGGCGCTGGTTGCCCAGGCCCTGGTCTTTGTCCTCTATTTTTCGCTCAACATCAGCTATCTCTGGTATAACTTCATCGGCTGCGCCGCCTGCGTGCTGCTCAGCCTGATCCTGCAAGCTGCACTGCGTCCCACTGGGAAATCTGCGCAGACATTGCCCACCTCTGTTCCGTAGCGGCGCGTCGGCAGACCGCCGTTGACCGAATTCAAAATGGCGGCGCTCTGCCGAGACGCCGCTACGCCTGCTCAATAAACACCGCACCGCCACCGAAGGAATCTTAACGCCAAGGCGCAAAGGCGCAGCGCGGCGGAGCCGCAATCAAACACAATTCCATAAGGAAACCAGGAAACCAGGAATTTTTTCTGAGGTTCTTGGTTTCCTGGCTTCCTTATAAAAATCTTCGCGGAATGTGACGATGTTGCGAGATAGCACTGCGAAGACGCAAGGCAAACACCGCCTATCCTTTGCGCCCCGGCGTCTTTGCGTTGAAGGCATTTCCGTTTGGTTGCAGCTCCGCGACTTTGCGCCTTGGCGTCTTGGCGTTAAATCCGTTTGTCCCGGTCATCCATCCCCAAATAATTCTGTGGGGGTCGAGGTGACGAGACGGATTTCAATTTCGGACTGGCGGCGGCGGATGTTTCACAATTGCATCCAGCTTCGCAGCCGGTCATTCAGCAATTGAAAATCAGCGACGGCGAGTTTGCCGACAATTTTCACCACGAGTCTTTCTTCAACGGTGGCGAGTTGCGCTTTGACGCCGCAAGGCACGTTCAGTCCCGCCGCACGCCATTCTTTGAGCGGAAAATCCGTGTTGGACAGCACCGACGAAACGGGAACGAGGAACAAGTCCGCGCCGTTGCGGCAATGATGATTGCCGGACGAACCTTGCGGCTGGTCAAATCCGTGAACGGAATCGGAAGCAGAACAACGTCATTTCTTGAGCAGTTCATTGAAGACGTCGTCGGCATCGTTGCCCCACGTCTTGCGCAGGGATTCTTCGGAAAGCTTCAGCCAGGCCTCGCGCTCGGCGTCGGATTCGATGGTCACGCGCACGCGGAATTTTTCGGGCAACGACAGCGGCTCCGACAAAAGCAACTTGCCGTGTTCGTAGATGGCTTCCACTGTCGTTGTCATCACAGGGAAGTTACAGGTGCGCCCTGGCGTTGGCAAGTGCCATGGCCCCGGTCGTCTATCCCCGAAATGATTTTGTAGGAGTCGAGGTGACGAGACTCATTTCAATTTTGGATTCAACGCACCACCTCACCCCGGCCCTCTCCCCCAACTCTGTTGGCGGAGAGGGAGGTAGTGTCACGATTTTTGTGTAAAAGATTTGAGAGGGTGTTGATCCCAGTAAATGTTCATACGGTCAAAGACGCTATAAAGGATGCGTTCACAACTGCCGCGGGTGGTGAAGGCACACATCGTCC